>CAZVQL010000133.1:0-8796 GCA_964629305.1 uncultured Roseicyclus sp. | reverse complement strand
TCGTGCTGGGTCAGCATTTCGGCAATGTCTTCGTGGGCGTGCAGCCGACCTTCGGCTACGAGGGCGACCCGATGCGCCTGCTCTTCGAGCATGGTTTCGCGCCGACCCACGCCTTCACGCAGTTCTACCTGTGGCTCAAGAACACCTACGGGGCCGATGTGCTGCTCCACTTCGGGATGCACGGCGCGCTGGAGTTCATGCCGGGCAAGCAGGCTGGCCTTGGTGCGCGCGACTGGCCTGACCGGCTGATCGGTGAGCTGCCGAACGTTTACCTTTACGCTTCCAACAACCCGTCCGAAGCGACGCTGGCCAAGCGCCGCGCGAACGCGGTGACGGTCACACACCTGACGCCACCCTTGGCGGCCGCGGGCCTTTACAAGGGTCTGTCCGAACTGAAGGACAGCCTGACCCGCTGGCGAAGCCTCGCCCCCGACGCGCCCGAGCGCGAAGAGCTGGCCGCCCTGATCGAGACGCAGGCCGAGGCGGTGGACCTGGCCGAACGCGACCCCGATCGCCTGTGGCTGACGCTTCTGGAGACCGAGGATGCGTTGATCCCCGATGGCCTCCACGTTGTGGGCCGCCCCATCGCCGAGGCGGAGCTGCAAGAGCATCTGCGCGTCATGGCGGAAACCGACCCTGACACGCGGGCGCGTATCGAACATCTGCTGCGGCAGGAGACGGAACTGACCGGCCTGATGCGCGCACTCTCGGCCCGCTATATCGAGCCGGTGCCGGGCGGCGACCTGATCCGCTCGCCCGAGGTTCTGCCGACGGGCCGCAACATCCACGCCTTCGACCCGTTCCGCATGCCCACCGCTTTCGCGCTGCAAGACGGCGCGAAACAGGCGCAGCGCCTGATCGAGGCGGCGGAAGAGTTTCCTCGCTCGGTCGCGCTCGTCCTTTGGGGTTCGGACAACATCAAGTCCGACGGCGGCCCGATCTCTCAGGCGCTGGCGCTGATGGGCGCGAAGCCCCGCTTCGATGGGTATGGTCGCCTGTGTGGCGCCGACCTGATCCCGCTCGAGGAACTGGGCCGCCCGCGCATCGACGTGGTGATGACCCTTTCCGGCATCTTCCGCGACTTGCTGCCGTTGCAGACCCGGATGCTGGCCGAAGCCGCCTACAAGGCTGCAACGGCGGATGAAGCGCCCGAGATGAACTTCGTCCGCGCCCATGCGCTGGACTACGCCGCCAAGATGGGCTGCGAGATGGAAGAGGCCAGCTTGCGCGTCTTCTCGAACGCCGAGGGCGCCTATGGCTCCAACGTCAATGCGCTGGTCGATAGCGGGGCCTGGGGCGAAGAGGACGAATTGGCCGACGCCTACGAGGCGCGCAAAAGCTTCGCCTACGGCCTTGATGGCAAGGCGAAGAAGAACGCGGGGCTGCTGCAGGCCGCGCTCAAGGATGTCGACCTCGCCTATCAGAACCTCGAAAGCGTCGAACTGGGTGTCACCACGGTGGACCACTACTTCGACACGCTCGGCGGCATCTCCCGCGCTGTGAAGCGCGCCAAGGGTGGCAAGGAAGCGCCGGTCTACATCGGCGACCAGACCCGCGGCGAGGGCAAGGTGCGCACGCTGAAGGACCAGGTTGCGCTGGAAACCCGCAGTCGCAGCCTGAACCCCAAGTGGTTCGAAGGGCTCTTGAAGCATGGCCACGAAGGCGTGCGCCAGATCGAGGCGCAGGTGACGAACACGCTGGGCTGGTCGGCGACGACGGGCCAGGTCGACCCTTGGGTCTACCAGCGCCTGTCCGAGACTTTCGTGCTGGACGAAGAGATGCGCCGCCGGATGGCGGCCCTCAACCCGCAGGCTTCGGCCCGCATGGCGAACCGCCTGCTCGAGGCCTTCGAGCGTAACTACTGGCAACCCGACGAGGCCACACTCGCCGCGCTTCAGGCTGGCGCGGATGAGCTCGAGGACACGCTGGAGGGTCTGACCCCCGGTGTGGCCGCCGAATGAGAAAGGACCGACCCTGATGCTGGACGAAAGAAACCCCCCCGCCGCCCGCGCCGCGATGCGCGAGGCTGTCGGACTCGAGAAGCGGGGCCTTGGCGCACCGCCCGTCCTGAAGAAGGGCGAAGATGGCGAAGGCTCGCTTCAGGTCCACCAGGACGCCTCGATGAAGATCGAAGGGGCCAAGGTCTTTGCCGTCTACGGCAAGGGCGGGATCGGCAAGTCGACCACCTCGTCGAACCTGTCTGCCGCGTTTTCCAAGCTGGGCAAGAAGGTGCTGCAGATCGGCTGCGACCCCAAGCATGACTCGACCTTTACCCTGACCGGTCACCTGCAGCCCACGGTCATCGACATCCTGAAGGATGTGGATTTCCACGCCGAGGAACTGCGCCCCGAGGATTTCATGGCCGAAGGCTATAACGGCGTCATGTGCATCGAGGCGGGCGGCCCGCCCGCGGGCACTGGTTGCGGCGGCTATGTCGTGGGCCAGACCGTGAAACTGCTCAAGCAGCACCACCTGCTGGAAGACACCGATGTCGTGCTCTTCGATGTCCTTGGCGACGTCGTTTGCGGCGGTTTCGCCGCGCCGCTTCAGCATGCCGACCGCGCGGTGATCGTGACGGCCAATGACTTTGACAGCATCTACGCGATGAACCGCATCATCGCCGCCGTTCAGGCCAAGTCGAAGAACTACAACGTGCGCCTTGCCGGTTGCATCGCCAACCGGTCGAAAGACACGGACGAGGTCGATCGCTTTTGCGAGCGGACGAACTTCAAGCGGATCGGGCACATGCCCGATGTGGATGCCATTCGTCGCTCGCGGCTGAAGAAGAAGACACTCTTCGAGATGCCCGATGACGAAGACATCGTGCAATGCCGTGCAGAATACATCCGCCTGGCCGAGATGATGTGGAACGGCACCGACCCGCTGTCGCCGCATCCGCTGGAAGACCGGGATATCTTCGAGCTTCTGGGATTCGATTGATGGTGGCCACGCCCACATACGGCGCCACGCGCGACCGCGTCGAAGCTTATTTCGACCGCACCGCCACGAAAACGTGGGAGCGGTTGACATCG
Organism: uncultured Roseicyclus sp.; assembly: GCA_964629305.1. Taxonomy (GTDB): domain Bacteria; phylum Pseudomonadota; class Alphaproteobacteria; order Rhodobacterales; family Rhodobacteraceae; genus Roseicyclus. The sequence continues at coordinate 5,764 of CAZVQL010000133.1, read as the reverse complement.
GATGCGCCCGTGTCCGGCATTCGCCAGACCGTGCGCGAGGGGCGGGACAGGATGAGGGCGATCATGCTGTCCCGCCTCCCACAGGATCTCAGCGGCAAGCGCGTTCTCGATGCAGGCTGCGGCACCGGTGCGATGACCGAGGAACTGGCCCGCCGCGGCGCCGAGGTCGTGGCGATCGACATCTCGCCCTCGCTGGTCGAGATCGCGTCGAAGCGCCTGCCCGAGGAGCTTTCCGGCCATGTGACCTTCACCTCGGGCGACATGCTGTCGTCCGACCTTGGTGCCTTCGACCATGTCATGGCGATGGACTCGATGATCTATTACGAGGCCGCCGACCTTGGCCGCGCGCTGGCGCATCTGTGCCCCCGCGTCCGCGAAAGCATCGTCTTTACCGTCGCGCCGCGCACTGCGTTCCTCATGGCCTTCTGGACCATGGGCAAGCTTTTCCCGCGCTCCGACCGCTCGCCCACGATGATCCCCCATGCCCCCAAGCGGCTAGCCCGTGAAACGGCTCTGCACGGCGCAACAGGGTCGATCACCGAGGTCGAGCGCGTGAGCCGCGGCTTCTACATCTCGACCTGTCTGGAGTACCGGACATGAGAAACCTCCTGAAGCGTATCTCGATCGCCTACCTGCCCTTCGCCGACGCCGCGTCGGACGATCTGCCGCTCGGCCAGCTGTTGCGGCTGTCGCTGTTCCAGATCTCGGTCGGCATGGCTGCCGTGATGCTTCTGGGCACGCTCAACCGCGTGATGATCGTCGAGCTTCAGGTGCCCGCCTTCCTCGTCGCTGCCATGGTGGCGCTGCCCGTTCTGATCGCGCCCTTCCGCGCGCTTCTGGGCTTCAAGTCGGACACCTACAAATCCGCCATCGGGTGGAAGCGCATCCCGTACCTGTGGTTCGGCACGCTGTGGCAGTTCGGTGGCCTCGCCATCATGCCCGCAGCCCTTCTGGTGCTGGGCGGTGACGTCACGCAGGTGCGGTACGACATCCCCTACGCGGGCGAGCTTCTTGCCGGCATCGCCTTCCTGATGACCGGCCTCGGCATGCACATGACGCAGACCGCGGGCCTTGCGCTGGCTGCCGACCGCGCGACGGACGAGACGCGGCCGCGGGTCGTGGCGCTGCTTTACGTGATGTTCCTGATCGGCATGGGCGGCTCGGCCCTCGTGATCGGCTACCTCCTGCGCGAGTTCACCGCGATCGAGCTGATCCAGGTGATCCAGGGCACCGCCGTCGTGACCGTCGTTCTGAACGTCATCGCGCTGTGGAAGCAGGAAACCGTCAAGCCGATGACCAAGGCCGAACGCGAGGCCGAGGAGACGCCAAGCTTCCGCGACGCCTGGGCCGATTACATGGGCGGCGGTGTCGCCGGGCGGCTTCTGGTCGTCGTGTTCCTGGGCACCATGGCCTTCAACATGCAGGACGTGCTGCTGGAGCCCTATGGCGGCGAGATCCTGGGCCTGTCGGTGTCTGCGACAACTCTCCTGACGGCCAGCTGGGCCGCGGGCGCGCTGGTGGCCTTCGGCCTTGCCGCAAAATGGCTGGCGGGCGGGATCAACCCCTTCCGCATGGGTGGTCGCGGCATCCTTGCCGGGCTCGCCGCCTTCTGTGCGGTGATCTTCGCCCATCCGTGGGATTCAGCGCCGCTGTTCTTCGCGGGCGCGATGCTGATCGGTTTCGGCGGCGGCCTCTTCTCGGTCGCGACGCTGACCGCGGCGATGACCATGCCCGCGGGCAAGGCGGGCCGGGGTCTTGCGCTGGGCGCCTGGGGCGCTGCGCAGGCGACGGCCGCGGGCCTTGCCACGCTGATCGGGGGCGGCCTGCGCGATGTCGTCAACGCCGCCGCCACGCAGGGGCACCTGGGCGTCGCGCTCAACGATCCCGCCACCGGATACTCGGTCGTCTACCACGTCGAGATCCTGCTTCTTTTCGTAACACTCGTGGCCCTCGGGCCGCTTGTCCGCACTGCAACGACCAACAGGGAAGGGGGGGCCGGAAAGTTCGGGCTCGCCGACCTGCCCACCTGAAACCGCCGAACCCTGAGAGGACCCACCCATGGAAAACGCATTTTTCGGCAATTTCGACCTCGCCAGCCTGAGTATCTGGCTGTTCTGGATCTTCTTCGCCCTGCTGATCTACTACCTGCAGACCGAGAACATGCGCGAAGGCTACCCGCTGGAGAACGAGGACGGCACCGCCGCCCCGAACCAGGGTCCCTTCCCGGTTCCGAACGCCAAGACGTTCAAGCTGATGCATGGCCGCGGCGAAGTGACCGTGCCCTCGCCCGAGAACGAAGAGGCGCACCGCCGCACCGATCTGGCGATGGAAAAGGTCGCGTTCTCGGCGGGCAACGGCTACCCCTATGACCCGACCGGCGACGGCATGGTCGATGGCATCGGCCCGGGGTCCTGGGTTCCGCGCCGCGACGTTCCCGAACTGGACGGCCACGGCCACGCCAAGATCGTGCCGATGGGCCAGACCGAAACCTTCCGCGTTTCCGCCGGGCGTGACCCGCGCGGCCTGCCGGTGCAGGCGGGCGATGGCGAGGTGGTCGGCACCATCAGCGACATGTGGGTCGATGCGCCCGAGCAACTGGTCCGCTACCTCGAGATCGAGCTTGATGCGGATCATGGTGGCGGCAAGCGCCTCGTGCCAATCCACTTCTGCCGGATCTGGGGCGGCAAGGTGAAGATCAACGCCATCTACGGCAAGCACTTCGCCAATGTGCCGCTCACCAAGTCGTCGACGCAGATCACCCTGCTCGAGGAAGAAAAGATCTCGGCCTACTACGGCGGCGGCATCCTTTATGCCTCGCAGGACCGGATCGACCCGCTGCTCTGACACGCGCCTGAAGCCCGGCGCGCGTCAGACACGCGCCGGGTCCACGACCTACGGCAAGGAGAAACGACCGATGCCACACGATCACCACGACGACTTCGCCACCGAACCGGTGCGCGGCCTGCCCGAGGATCTTCCCACGGGCGAAGAGATCCTGTGGCAGGGGCAGCCCGCCTGGTGGCAACTCGCGAAAGAGGCGCTCAGCTTCTGGTGGGTGGCCGGCTATTTCACCTTCCTCTTCGCCTGGCGCACCACCGCCGGCGCGGCGACCGAGACCTGGACCGAAAGCGCGACCGCCGCGTCGTTCTTCCTGGTGCTGGGCGCGATCGTCTGCGCGATCCTTCTGCTGGTCGCGCTGATGCAGGCCAAGGCGACGGTCTACACGATCACCAACAAGCGCGTGGCGCTGCGCATCGGCGCGGCCCTGACCATGACGCTGAACATTCCCTTCCGGAAGGTCGCGAATGCCGAGCTGGGCTTGCGCAAGAACGGCACCGGCACCATCGCGCTGGAACTGGTCGAGGATGACGGCGTCCGCCTGTCCTACATCCTGACCTGGCCGCATGTGCGCCCGTGGCGGATGAAGCACACCCAGCCCGCGCTGCGCTGCATTCCCGACGCGCGCAAGGTCGCAGCGATCCTGGCCGAAGCCGCCGAGACCGCCGTGTCCGAGCCCGTTATCGAAACCGTCCCGGCCGCGCAGCCGGTCGCAGCGGAGTAACGCGTCATGGCCTACACCCGCAGCTACACCAAACCCGAGCAGAAGCTGGTCGAACGCGACAAGGAGATGGTTCCGACCATCCTGGTCCGCGCGATGTTCGTCCTGTGCGTCTGTGTCCTGATCATCGTGTCCTATGCCCGTCTCACCGATCGCCCGCTCGAGGCGATGCCGCCCTCCGAGGCGGAGGTGCCCGTGGTGCAGGAGCGCGTGATCCGAATTTTCGGCGAGATGGACGGCTCGGCCCGTGTCCTCGCCGAGGACGGGACCGTGATTGCCACGCTCGGTCCTACCGAAGGCGGCTTTGTCGCCGGCATCTACCGCGTGCTGGAGCGGGAGAGGGGGGCCGTCGGCCTCCATGCATCGGAGCCCATCCGGCTTGTGCGCTTTTCAGACGGGCGCATCGGGCTTCGTGACGACGTGACCGATTTCCGGGCCGAGCTCTTCGGCTTTGGGGCGGACAACGAGGCGGTTTTTGCCCGCCTTCTGGAGGAATGACCGATGGGACTACTGACCCGAGACTTTGAAACCGTGCCCTGCGTGGTCGAGGTAAGCCACTGCTTCGACTCGCTCCATGCACACGTGAAGTTCCTGAACGGAGCTGTCATCAACCCCGGTGACGAAGTGCAGGTGCAGGGCCCGCCGGTGATGGCGCCCTATGGCGAGGTCGTCCGCGAAGAGCGGACCGCGCGCATCGCGCGGGCCAGCAAGCTCGAACAGCTCTGGACGCGCATGACCGGCGATTTCGAGTTCATGGAACTGTGCGAATTCTCGTTCTCGGACGAGATCACCCCCGAGGCCGCGCCCCGCGCAGCCGGCAAAAAAGGAGTCGCAGCATGAAGGATATGACCCATTCCGCCGACGCCGCCACCGTGGAAGAGGCGTTGGCCGCCGACAACCAAGGCGTCATCGACAGTGAAACGGCGACTGCCGTTGCCTTGCAAAACACCCTTCTGACCCCTCGTTTCTACACCACCGATTTCGACGCGATGGACGCGATCAACGTCGATGGTATCCGCGAGGAATGGGATGCGCTCATCAACCAGATGAAATCCGACCCCAACAAGGGCCACTTCAAGAAGAACGAGGACTGGGACCACGTCGATTGGGACGGGATGGAGCCCAAGCTGCGCGCCGAATTCATCGACTTCCTGATCTCGTCGTGCACCGCCGAATTCTCGGGCTGTGTGCTCTACAAGGAGATGAAGCGGCGCGGCAACAACAAGGACATCGTGGAGCTGTTCCAACTGATGGCCCGCGACGAGGCCCGCCACGCGGGATTCATAAACGACGCCCTGCGCGAGGCGGGTATTGCCGTCAACCTTGGCTTCCTGACCCAGAACAAGAAGTACACCTACTTCCGGCCCAAGTTCATCTACTACGCGACCTACCTGTCCGAGAAGATCGGCTATGCCCGTTACATCACCATCTACCGCCACCTCGAGAAAAACCCGGAATACCGCTTCCATCCGATCTTCAAGTGGTTCCGCGAGTGGTGCAACGATGAGTTCTCCCATGGCGAGGCCTTTGCCCTGCTGATGAAGACCGATCCCAAGCTGACCAGCACCTGGACCAACAAGCTGTGGATCAAATTCTTCCTCACGGCGTTTTGCGCCACCATGTACATTCGCGATCACCAGCGACCCGCCTTCCACGCGGCTTTGGGTGTCGATCCCGATGAGTACGCCCACGAGGTGTTCCGCAAGACGTTCGAGATCTCCAAGCAGGTCTTTCCGCTGATGCTCGATATCGATCATCCGCGTTGGCAGAAAACCCTTGAGGCGATGCAGCAGGCCAATCTGGACCTGGCGGAGGCCGAGGCCAACGGCCAGGTCTTCAAAAAGATCGGTGCCAAGGCGCGGGCGGCCATGGCCTTCGTAAGCCTCTACACGATCCCGGCCAAGCACCATGCCGTGAACACGGTCACCCGGCTGGAGCCCGCGTATTGATGCTGCACTCGCCCTGGATCGCGGCCCTCGTGGCCCTGTTCCTCTGGTGGTTCTCCACCGGGGCGATCCTCATGGCTGTGCGGCGTGTCGACCGCGAAGGGGCCAAGGTTCGGCTATGGGCCGTGCTTTGGAACCTGCCGTTCCTGGTGCTGGGAGCCTTCGGGTTTCTCGACACGCTGGCCAACGGCACGGTCGCGGGCATCTACGTCGCCTTCCTGTCGGCGCTGGCGCTCTGGGGCTGGATCGAACTGGCGTT
>CAZVQL010000132.1:0-8820 GCA_964629305.1 uncultured Roseicyclus sp. | reverse complement strand
CTTGCCCGAGCCGCTTTCGCCCACGATGCCCAGAACCTCGCCGGGATAGAGACGGAACGACACATCGGTGCACCCGATCCGGCCGCCATAGGTCTTGGTCAGCGACTGAACGTCGAGAAGCGGTGTCATGCGGCATCCTCCCGCCTTTGGGCGCAGAAATCGGTGTCGGAGCAGACGAACATCCGGTTGCCCATGTCGTCGGTAATGACCTCGTCGAGATAGGTGTTCTCGGCCCCGCAAAGCGTGCAGGGATGCGGCGCCTTGGACGGGTCGAAGGGGTGATCTTCGAAGTCGAGGCTGACGACCTTCGTATACGGTGGCACGGCATAGATCCGCTGCTCGCGGCCCGCGCCGAACAGTTGCAGCGCGGCGGATTCCAGCTTGGGGTTGTCGAATTTCGGGATCGGGGACGGGTCCATCACGTAGCGCCCCTCGACCTTGACCGGATAGGCGTAGGCCGTGGCGATCTCGCCGTGCTTCGAAATATCCTCGTAAAGCTTCACATGCATCAGCCCGTAGTCTTCCAGCGCGTGCATCTTGCGTGTCTCGACCTCGGAGGGTTCGAGGAAGCGCAGGGGTTCGGGGATCGGCACCTGGTAGACGAGGATCTGATCCTCGGTCAGGGGCACCTCGGGGATGCGGTGTCGGGTCTGGATGATCGTGGCCTCAGTCGTGCGTTCGGTCACGGCCACCTGCGCGGTCTTTTCGAAGAACTTGCGGATCGAGACGGCGTTGGTGGTGTCGTCGGCGCCCTGGTCGATCACTTTCAGCGTATCCTCGGGCGTCAGGCAGGCGGCCGTCACTTGCACCCCGCCCGTGCCCCAGCCGTATGGCATGGGCATTTCGCGCGAGGCGAAGGGCACCTGGTAGCCCGGCACGGCGACGCCCTTCAGGATCGCACGACGGATCATGCGCTTGGTCTGTTCGTCGAGATAGGCGAAGTTGTATTCTGTGTCGCTCATGTCATCCCCGCGAAATCGCCATGATGGTGCCGGATTGGTCGGACAAGCCTGCGCCCAAGGAGGCAAGACAGGTCCGCTCACCATGTTCGCACTGATTTTTTCCATTCTCTGGACCGTGATCAGCACGGCGCTGCTCGTCTCCAACCTCGATGCGCTCGCGGATTGGGAACGTGCGCTTGCCGTCCTGTTTCCCTTGTTCGGTCTCTTTGCGATCCGCGCGTCCTGGCTGGACTTGCGCAGACGGCGCAGCCTGCGCGTGCAGGAGGAGAGCGGCGCAACCTGGTATGTCTGGCTCGACCTCGACGGCAGCGAGCGTCGGTCGACCAGGGACCCGCGCGACGACTGGGACAGCGACGGCGGCGGGGACGGCAGCGGGGATGGCGGGGGCGACTAGGCTCATTCCGCGGCCTCCTGCCGGGTGGCCTGCATCGCCTCGGCGCGGAGGCGCCGGATCAGCTCCAGCTCGGACTGGAAATCGACGTAATGGGGCAGCTTGATGTGTTCCAGGAACCCCGTCGCCTGCACGTTGTCGGAATGGTAGAGGACGAACTCGGCGTCCTGCGCCGGCGCGCCGACATTGTCCTCGCCCAGCTCTTCCCAGCGCAGCGCGCGGTCGACGAGCGCCATGGAGATCGCCTTGCGTTCCGTCTGGCCGAAGACGAGGCCATAGCCGCGGGTGAATTGCGGGGGTTCCGTTTTCGAGCCTGTGAACTGGTTCACGGTCTCGCATTCGGTGAGTGTGAGCTCACCGATTTCGATGGAAAACCCCAGCTCGGGGATGTCCATTTCCACTGGCACCGTTCCGATGCGCAATTCGCCCACGAACGGATGGTTTCGCCCGTAGCCGCGCTGCGTGGAATAGGCCATGGACAGCACGAAGCCCTCGTCGCCGCGGGTCAGTGCCTGCAGGCGCAGGGGGCGGTCGGCGGGAAAGTCGAGCGGCTCGCGCGTAAGATCGCGCGGCGTGGCGGGGCCGTCAGGTTCGTCCTGGATCAGGTCCTCGCGGGCGAGGAAGCCCGTCACATGCGGCAAAGGCGTGTCCGATGGTTCTGCTTGCGGGGCTACGGGCGGTTCCAGCCCTTCGGCGGCCAATGCGAAGTCGAGCAGCCGGTGGGTATAGTCAAAAGTCGGGCCCAAGATCTGGCCGCCCGGCAGGTCCTTGAAGGTGGCCGAGATACGCCGGTCGCAGGCCATCTCGCCGGTATCGACGGGATGGGACGCGCCGAAGCGGGGCAGCGTGGTGCGATAGGCGCGGATCAGGAAGACCGCCTCGATCAGATCGCCGCGCGCCTGCTTGATCGCGAGCGCGGCAAGGTCGGGGTCGTAGAGCGAGCCCTCGGCCATGACCCGGTTGACCGCCAGCGCCAGCTGTTCGCGGATCTGGGGGATGGTGAGGTCCGCCACCGCGGTGTCGCCCCGCCGTTCCTCGGCGAGCCAGGCATGCGCATTGTCGATGGCGCGTTCGCCACCCTTTACCGCGACATACATCGCCTAGCCCTCCACATGCGTGCTGCGCGGCAGGCCGGCCAGGCGGTCGCCGCAGGTGAGATAGGTGTCGAAGCCCAGGGGGAAGCGACGGCGGTTCGCGCGGAACGCTTCTGTCTCGGGGAGCGACAGCTGCGCTTGCGCTTCGATGCCGGGGCCGGTGAGGGTGGGGCCGGTGTTCGTCAGCGCCGCGACCTCGACGATCAGCGTGGCCGAGCGGTCGGGATATTCAGAGGTGCCGACAGCGAAGCGGGTCACCGGTTGCAGCGCGTCCCACGTGCCCAGCGCGAACATGGCGTGCTCCGGCACGGTGAAGGGCGCGCCGGTGTGAAAGGTGATCCAGACGCGCAGGGCGTCGGTGTCATGCGACGGCGCAAGGTAGAGCGGCGTGGTGGTGTCGCAGAGCGTCAGCAGAAGCGCACCGGCGGCGGCCGAGGCCGGCGCGGGCGGCTCAGCGCCGGTGACGGCCTCGATCCGACCGGGGCGCGACATCGCCTGCAACGCCGCACGAAAGGCGCGCGCGCCGTCGCGGGCGGGGTCGACAAAGCCGCCATCGAGATGGGTGATCGTCATGCGTTTTCCCCCCGCACCATCGTGAAGAACTCCACCTTCGTCGCCGCGGCGCGTGCCGCACGGGCGGTCTTGTGCGCGTGGGCCTCCTCCCGCAGGGGTCTGAGGATCGCATCCTCCAACACCTCGGCCTGCCCATCCTCGCAGGCCGCGTCGATCAGGGCGGCGGCCAGCGCGGCCTCGCGGTCGCGGCCCTGCACATGGCCGTGGCCGACAGCGCCGGAAACCAGCCGGACGGAGCAGCGCGTCACAGTCATTTCACCAAGGTTGAAGGGCGCACCCACGGCCCCGGCCCGACCGCGCACCATCACGGTACCGATCTCGGGCGCGCGCAGGACCTCGTGCGCGGGCACCTCGGGCATGTGTGCCGTCCAAAGCGCCTTCAGTCGGTCAGGGGGCGCTTTGGCCAAAGTGGACAGCCGCGCGCGGCGGGCCTCGGTCTTGGGGTCGGTCGCAGACATCTTGTGAAGTTGTCCATTTATTTATACAACTATACAAATTTCATCTCACAGGGGCCGAGTCGGCGCAAGACCCGCCCCCGTGAAGTTTTGGTGACACCCATGGGCCGCTCCCCTCTCTGGACCTCGATCCGCGACCACCTGTCGGAGGAAATCGCCCGCGGGCATTACGCCCCCGGCGACCGGTTGCCGACCGAGACGCAGCTTTCAGACCGGTTCGGTGTGAACCGCCACACCGTACGCCGCGCGCTGGCCGACCTGGCCCAGGCAGGCACGGTCCACGCGCGCCGCGGTGCGGGCGTCTACGTGCGCCACCGCCCAACGGCCTATCCGCTGGGGCGGCGGGTGCGGTTCCACCAGAACCTGCTGGCCGCAGGCCGCGTGCCGGAAAAACGGATACTCTTGCTGGAAACGCGGGGCGCGAATGCCGACGAGGCACAGGCGCTGGGGCTGGAGACGGGCACGCAGGTGCATGTCTACGAGGGCCTCAGCCTCGCCGACGGTGCGCCCCTCGCGCTCTTCCGCTCGGTCTTTCCCGCCGACCGCTTCCCCCGGATGCTGGACGCGCTGAGGGACAGCCAATCGGTGACCGCGGGCTTCGCGGCGCATGGGCTGGCCGATTACATCCGCGCCTCGACCGAGATCACCGCGAAACCGGCGACACCGACGCTGGCCGCACAATTGCAGCTGCCCGCGGGGGCGGCGATCCTGCGCACGGTGGCGGTGAACGTGGATGCCGCGGGGCGCCCGGTGGAATTCGGCCGAACCTGGTTCGCGGGCGACCGCGTGGCACTGACCCTTGGGGCGGACAACCTGTGACGGGGCGAGAAAGGCCTTTGCAAAGGCCTTGTGAACCCGGTTTCGAAACCGCGTCGCGCGTCAGGTCACCCGCGCACCCGGCGGAATGGTCGGGGGCGCTGCGTTGAGCGCATCCATCGCGAAACCCGCCGCGGCCTTGTAGCCCGCCATGAAGGCGGCCCGTTCCTCGGGCGGGATCACCGCGTCGATCTCCTCGAACACCCCGCCGCAGCGCTCGTCGAGCAGGTTCAGGAGGCCAAAGGGCCCCGCCCCGCGGTTACGCGTCTGCAATTCCGAGACCGGCGCGCAGAGCTTCGCGTCATAGGCCGCCAGCGCCTCGGGCGTCACGCCATGGGCGAGCATCATCGCCCCGATCGTCCGCGCATCCACGATGGCCTGGCTCGCCCCGTTCGACCCGGTGGGATACATCGCGTGCGCCGCATCGCCCATCAGCGCGACGCGTCCCTCGACCCATGTCGGCAAGGGCTCGCGGTCGATCATCGGGTTCTCATAGGCGCACTCGGCGCGCGCGAGCATGTCGGGCACGTCAAGCCAATCGTAACGGAAGCCCTCGAAATGATGGACGAAATCGGCGACCTCGACGGGGCGAAACCACCCCTCCTGCTGCCAGCCGTGGCTGGGGTCGACCGTCACCTCGGCGATCCAGTTCACCAGCGCGTGCCCCTCGGCATCGGGTTCCGAGATCGGGTAGATCACCATGCGGTGCTGGTGAGTGCCCAGTCCGACGAACGACGCGCCCGTGCGCAGCGGCCTGGCCCGCACCGTCCCCCGCCACATGATCGCGCCGCCCCATTGCACGCCGGGATCGTCGGGGAACAGCTGTGCGCGGATGCCCGAATGGATGCCATCCGCCCCGATCAGAAGCGCGCCGCGCCTCTCGGACCGGCTGCCATCGATGTGGGTCAGATGCGCCGTGACGCCACCGGCGTCCTGCACATGGCCCGTCACTCGCGCGCCCAGCGTGATCGCGCCGTCACCCAGCCTGTCGCGCACCGCCTCGTAAAGGGCCATGTGAAACGCCCCGCGATGGACCGCGAATTGCGGCCAGCGGTAGCCCGCGACCGTCCCGCGCGGCTCGGCATAGACCTCGCGCCCGTTCAGACCCACCAGTGCCCATTCCCTGACCGGCAGGCCCACGGCCCCCAGCACGTCGGGCCCGATCCCCATGTCGTAAAGCTCGCGCACGGCGTTGGGCTGCAGGTTGATGCCGACGCCCAGCGGCTTCATCTCGCGCGCGGCCTCGACCAGGTGGGCCTTGACCCCGATCTGGTGCAGCGTCAGCGCAAGGCTCAGCCCCGCGATCCCGCCACCCGCGATGATGACCGGCGCACCCATCTCTCAGATGTCCAGGAACACGGTTTCATCCGCGCCTTGCAGGCGGATGTCGAAGCGGTAGGCGCCGGGCGCGGTGCGTGCCGCGATCAGGGTGGCCGCCCGCGCGGGCGGGTCGATCCGGGACATGAGCGGGTCGGCGCTGTTGTCCGCATCCTCGAAATAGAGCCGCGTGTGGAGCCCGATGTTGATCCCCCGCGCCACGATCCAGAGCGAGATATGCGGCGCCATCGCGCGCCCGTCATGGCCCATGACCGCGCCCGGGCGGATGGTGCGCAGGGTGAACTCGCCCGTGTCCTTGTCGGCGGCGAAGCGGCAGAAGCCGCTGACATGGGGGTCGGCCCCTTGCGTGCCCGGATAGCAGCCTGACGCATCGGCTTGCCAGCTTTCGAGCATCGCATCGCGGAGCGGCGCGCCCATCGCGTCCAGCACCGCGCCGGTGATGGTCACGACCTCGCCCTGCGCCCCATCGCTGAAAGGCGCGCGGCCCAGGTCTTCGGGATAGATGCCCGGCAAACCGGCGAAGCTGGGGATGCAGCCGATATGAACGTAGGGCCCCGCCGTCTGGCTGGCGGTCTCGTGCAGGGTTTCAAGCGGTTGCACCATGGCTCACATCCCCTCGGGTCGGTTCTCGAACATCGTCTGGCGGTGGCCGCGCAGCACGATGTCGAAGCGATAGGCGAGGTAATCCATCGGACGCGACGCCCCGATATCGAGCGGAGCCACCAACCGGTCGAGCTGCGCCCGGTCGCGCACGGTCGCGGCGATGGGGCAGCGGGCGATCAGCGGGTCGCCCTCGAAATACATCTGGGTGATCAGGCGCTGGCCGAAGGCGTGGCCGAAGACCGAGAAATGAATGTGCATCGGCCGCCAGTCGTTGCCCCGGTTGGGCCAGGGGTAGGCGCCGGGGCGCACGGTCATGAACTCGTAGCGCCCTTCGGCGTCGGTCAAGGTCCGCCCGCAGCCCCCGAAATTGGGGTCGAGCGGCGCGAAGTACCCGTCTTTCACATGGCGATAGCGCCCGCCCGCGTTGGCCTGCCAGATCTCGACCAGCGTGTGCGGCACGGGCCGCGCGTTCTCGTCCAGCACCCGGCCATGGACGCGGATGCGCTCGCCGATGGCCAGCCCCTCGCCGCGGCTGAAGTTTCGGATCAGGTCGTTGTCGAGCGGGCCGATCAGGTCATGGCCGAAGCGTGGGCCGGTCTCCTCGGACGGGGTGGACTCGAGCGACAGCAGCGGAAGGGTCGGCGACCGCGTGACAGATGTCTTGTAGTCGGCATCGCGCGGCACCGGATGCAGGTCGCGACGGCGGGGGATAAGGCGGCCCTCGGTCATGCTTCGCCCGCCATTTCCGCGAAAATGCGCTTCGCAATTCTTATAGCAGAATTTGCGCGCGGCACGCCTGCGTAGATCGCGACATGCTGGAAGACCTCCATCACGTCTTCGGCGCTTGCCCCCGTCCGCGCTGTCGCGCGCAGGTGCAGCTCAAGCTCCTCGTGATTGCCGAGCCCCGCGAGCAGCGCCAGCGTCAGCATCGAGCGTTCGCGCCGCGTCAGCGCGTCCGAGGCCCAGACGGTGCCCCACGCGGCCTCGGTGATCAGCCGTTGAAACGGCGCGTCGAGATCGCTCGCCGCGGCCTCGGCCCGGTCGACATGGGCGTCGCCCAGTACGGCGCGGCGCACCTCCGTCCCCTTGGCGTGGCGGTCTGTCATCGCAACTCCTCCCCTGCCCTCTTGTGCCATGCCCAAGCGCCCGAGGGAACGCTCAGAACGGCAGGCCGATGTAGTTCTCGGCCAGGTCCCGCCGCGCGGTTTCCGACTGCGACAGGTGCAACAGCGTGGCGCGGCGCATCTCGGCAGCGAAACTGTCCTCGCCGTCGAAGCGGTGCAGCATCATGGTCATGGACCACGAAAAGCGCATCGCCTTCCAGATCCGCTTGAGCGCCTGCTCGGAATAGCCGTCGATCCCCGCGGTCTCGCCATGTTTGACGGCGTCGATCAGCGCACGGTGCAGGTAGAACACGTCCGACACGGCAAGGTTCAGGCCCTTCGCCCCCGTCGGCGGCACGATATGCGCGGCGTCGCCTACAAGAAAAAGCCGCCCCCAGCGCAAGGGCTCGCTCACGAAGGACCGCAGGGGCGCGATGGATTTCTCGATCGAAGGGCCGGTCACCAGCGTTTCGGCCACCTCGCCCGGCAGGCAGGATTTCAGCCGCTCCCAGAACCGGTCGTCGGACCAGTCCTCGACCCGGTCGGTCAGCGGCACCTGCACGTAATAGCGGCTGAGCATCGGGTTGCGCATCGAGGCCAGCGCGAAGCCGTTCGCGGAATTCGCGTAGATCAATTCGTCATGCGCGGGCGGCGTGCGCGACAGAAGGCCAAGCCAGCCGAAGGGATAGATGCGCTCGTAGTCCCGCCTGACGCTCTCGGGGATCGTCTTGCGGCTGACCCCGTGAAACCCGTCGCAGCCCGCGACATAGGCGCAGTCGATGCGTTTGCGCGCGCCGCCTTGGGTGAACTCGACATAAGGCGCATCACTCTCCGCATCGCGGATCGCAACGTCGGCGACCTCGTGCAGGATCGTCGCCCCCATCGCGTCCTGCGCGGCATAGAGATCGGCCGTCACCTCGGTCTGGCCGTAGACCATGACCGACTTTCCGGTCAGCGCCTTGAAGTCGATGCGCACCATCAGATCGTCGTCGCTGAAGATGCAGCCGCCATGCGGCATCCCCTCGGCCAGCATCCGGTCACCTGCGCCGGCCTCTTGCAGCATCTCGACCGTGCCGGCCTCGAGCACGCCGGCGCGGATGCGCCCCAGCACATGCGCGCGGGGGCTGCGTTCCAGCACCACGGTATCCACACCCGCCCGGTTCAGAAGCTGCGACAGCAACAGGCCCGATGGCCCGCCGCCGATGATGACGATGTCGGTTTTCAGGTCGACCCCTCCCCCTCTGTGCGCGCCAGACTAGGCCCGGTCGCGGGCCAAGGCCAGAGGGGGCGTCACCCTTCGAGCGGGTGGAAACAGGCCGCGGCCTGCCCCTTGGCATCCTCGGTCAGCACCGGAACCTCGGCGGCGCAGCGGTCGCTCGCCCTTGGACAACGCGCGCGGAAGGCGCAGCCGGTGGGCGGGTTCAACGGGTCGGGCAGCTCCGTTTCCTTCGCCTCGGGCGCGGTCAGGGGACGGCCCACCACGGG
>CAZVQL010000131.1:0-8969 GCA_964629305.1 uncultured Roseicyclus sp. | reverse complement strand
CCCCGCCCTCACGGTCATCACCCCCGTCGACATGGACCACCAGCAATATCTCGGCGAGACGCTGGGCCAGATCGCCGCCGAGAAAGCCGGGATCATCAAGCGCGGCGTCCCCGTCATCGTCGGCCGCCAGCAGGACGAAGCCCTCGAGGTGATCGAGGCACAGGCCGCCCGCCTGAACGCACCCGTCTTCGCTCACGGCCAGCATTGGCATGTGTGGGAGGAACGCGGGCGCCTCGTGTTCCAGGACGAAACCGGCCTTCTCGACCTGCCGAAACCCGCCCTTCTGGGCGCGCACCAGGTGGAAAACGCAGGCATCGCGCTGGCCGCGCTGCGCACCCTCGGCCAGTCTGAGGCCGCCTTCGACGCCGCCATGACCAATGCCATCTGGCCCGCCCGGATGCAGCGCCTGCGCCGCGGCCCTCTGATCGACGCAGCCCCGCAAGCCGAGCTGTGGCTCGACGGTGGCCATAACCCGCACGCCGCCCGCGCCATCGCGGCCCTTCTGGCCGAGATGCCCGCGCGGCCGACGCATCTCATTTGCGGGATGCTCAACACCAAGGACGTCACCGGCTACATGGCCCCGCTGGCGCAGGTGGCCCAAAGCCTCCACGCCGTGTCCATCCCCGGCCAGACCGCGACCCTCAGCGCCACGGAAACCGCCAATGCCGCGCGCAAGGCGGGCTTCACCGCGCATGAGGCCGACGGCGTCGGCGCAGCCCTCGCCGCGATCACCGCAAGCGACCCGCACGCGCGCATCCTGATCTGCGGCTCGCTCTACCTGGCGGGCGAGATCCTGAAAGAGAACGGCTAGCGCCCTTGACGCAGCCGCACCGGCGTCCACACTCCCCAACATGAAACGCCTCGCCCTCGCCGCCACCGCAGCCCTCCTCGCGACCCAGACCGCCGCCGCCGACACCGCGCGCTTCCAGTTCTGCTGGATCGGCGCCAACGGCTACACGATGGAGGGCATGATCGAGTTTCCCGAACGCCTTCTCGACACCGACATCATCTCGGAACGGCAGGTCACGGGCTTCCGCATCCAGGGCTACAAGGACGGCGTCCCCGTCGGCTTTTGGTCGCTCGACATGCTCACGCCCGAAACCTCGTGGACCGTCAGCTTCGACACCCGCAGCCTGCAGTTCCCGACGGGCGGCAGCCGCAGCCAGCAGACCTACCAGGAATGGAACGCCAACGGCCAGGTGAACAACTGCGGCGCCGAGGGCGGCTTCGGCTTCAACGGCGGCAACTGGGCACAGGATGTCTGCATCAACAACACCTGGATCGAGGACAGCTCGATCGACCCGTTCACGCCGCTCAGGGCCTTTCCGATGGACGCGCGCCTGAACTGCGACCCGGTCGTCCCGGTCAGCTGACCCCGGCCCTCAGCGAAAAGGCCAGGAAGAGCACAAGGATCGCCCCGATCCACGAGGCGACCACCCGCCAGCCGATCCGCATCCACTCCGCCGGAACCCGCTCCATCGCCAGTGCCGACGCGCCAGAAGCGGCGGCAAGCACCAGGTTCGCACCGAAGAGAATCCCGAGGTGGATCATCAGGGGCAGCTCGAACAGCCCATGTCCCTCCAGCGACGCCGCAATCGCGCCAAGGCCGGTCAACCCGGCAAGCCCCGCGATGACGCCGCGCTGATTGCTGGGCCAAAGGGCCGCCAGCGCCGCCACCACGACGCCAAGGCCCATGAACGCCACGGCCACCCAGACACCCACGACCGACGCCGCGAAGATGCCCGCGACCTGCCCGGCCAGCGCATAGGGCCAGACCCGCGGAAGCCCCTCGGTGTCCCACAGGCTGACAGCGACGCCCAAGGCAAGGATCGGCAAAAGGATACCGGGATAGGTCAGGATGACCGATGCACCCTCGACGAATTGCGCATAGCCATCCGCGCCACCCTGAAAGGCGTGCGCCGCCGCCTGTCCGGCGGGAAAGACCCCCGCCGCCGCCAGCACCCCGATGCGGCGCAAGGCGCTCAGGCCAGACCGAAGAGGAACGCCGCGCCGACCAGCGCGATCACCCCGCCGGCCCCGCGCACGGCCATCTTGCCCGCCTCGGATTTCGTCAGGAAGCCCAGCGCGATACCGGCGAGGTGCAACAGGCCCGTGCCCACGACGAAGCCCACGGCATACCCATAGGGGCTGAACGCTTCGGGCAGTTCGGTGCCATGCGCGTGTCCGTGGAAGATCGCGAAGACACCCACGATGACGGCGGCGACCCAGATCGGCGCGCGCACCGCAAAGGCGATGAGCAGGCCCAGAACCACGCCCGACAGCGCGATGCCAGTCTCGATCATGGGGATCGGCACGCCCAGAACGCCCAACGCTCCACCAAAGGCCATGACCAGCGGAAAGACGACCGGCAAAATCCAGATCGCCGGTGCGCCCAGGAACGCGCCCCACAGGCCCACCGCCACCATGGCGACCACGTGGTCCCAGCCATAGATCGGGTGCCAGAACCCGCTGGCAAAGCCGGTGTTGATCCCCTCGCCGGTATGCGCGCCCGCCTGCGCGGCCAGCAGCATCAGCGGAAGGGTCAGCAGCGCAATGCGCGCCTTATGGGTCAGGGTCGTCATGGGGCACCTCGGTGAACTCTGGTCGCAGGCACGATAGAGGCCGCGGGCCCAAGGTCAACGCGGGCCGATCGGGTTTTCACCTCGATGCCTTGGTGATCATAATCGAACCGGCCGGTCAGGGTCGTTTCTTGCGGCCAAAGGGTTTCTCCGGCGGCACCGCCATCTGCACCGGAAGCACGTCGAACAGCCCACCATCAGCGGCCCCCCAGCCTCGCATCCAGTCCAGCGGCTCGGCCAGCGCGCCCCCGGGCGACCACTGGAAATAGCCCAATGCGCCCGGCGCCGGGATCGGGTCGCAGGGCACCGGGTCGCGCAGCAGCAATCCCGCCTCGCCGCCGAACCACGGGCTGTCGCTTTCGGTGACGATCTCGACCACCTCGACCGACCCGATGATCGCCCGCCGCGGCAGCGCATCGGGCCGCGGCACACTCACGCCGTCCCGCGCCCAGCGCCACGCGAGGTACGCGTACTCGGCCCGTTTCATGCCTGTCGCCGCATGGATCGCAATGCGCCCCGGCCTCATCCGCCCCGCCCGGATCGACCCGAGCGAGCGGTTCTCGATCTCCTTCCCGCCATGGATGATCGCCCAAGCCGAGGGCTGGCGCACCGAAAGGGCGATGGGGGGCAGGTCGCTCATGCAGGGAAATCTAGCCGCCCTCCGCCCGCGGGCGAGTGCCCCGGCGTATGCACGCGGTGTGTACGAGGTGTGTACGCGATGCCGACGGCCTGTTTCAGGCCACCGCGTCGCGCCCCGTGCCCCAATCGGCGCCCTGCATCTCGCGCAACCGGCTGGCGGTCCGCTCGAACTCGAAACTGCCCGAACCCTCGAGATAGAGCCTTTCCGGCTCATCCTCGGCCGAGCAGATCAGCCGCACATGCCCCTCGTAAAGCGCATCGATCAAGGTCACGAAGCGCTTGGCTTCATTGAACTTTGTCGCGTCCAGCCGCGGGATGCCCTCCAGCACCAAAAGCTTCACCGCGCCCACCAGCGCCAGGTAATCCGCAGGCCCCAGCGGCTGCCCGCAAAGGTCCCAGAACGACGCCCGTGCCATCCCCGCCCAGTAGCGCGGCAGATGCACCTCGCGCCCCTTCACCTCAAGGCACAACTCCTCCTCCCGCCCGCCGGTCAGATCCCGCCAGATCTCGTTGATCGCAGCGGTAGATTCAGCACCAAGCGGCTGGAAATAAACGACTTCCCCGGCAAGCCGATCCTGCCGGTAATCCGTCATCGCCTCCAGCTGATCGACCTCCAGCTTCTCCTCCAGAAGCGCGATGAAGGGCAGGAACAGCTGCCGGTTCAACCCGTCCTTGTAGAGGTCCGAGGGATGCCGGTTCGACGTGGTCACGATCACCACCCCCGCCGCGAAAAGCCGCTCGAAGAGCCGCCCCACGATCATCGCATCGGCGATATCGGTGATCTGCATTTCGTCGAAGCACAGCAGCTTGAGATCGCGGGCAATCCCCTCGGCCACTGGCTTGATCGCGTCATCCACCCCGGTCTTGCGCGCCTCGTGCAGGGCTGACTGCACCTCCTGCATGAAGGCGTGGAAATGCACCCGCCGCTTCTGGGTCGTCGGCGCATGCTGATAGAACAGGTCCATCAACATCGACTTGCCGCGCCCGACCCCGCCCCACAGGTAAAGCCCCTGTTTTCCTTGCGGAATTTCTGGCTTGAGGAACCGGGCCAGCAACCCGGACCGCGGCGCCGGCCGGTTCTCCAGCCGCTCCCGCAGCTCCTCCAGCCGCAGAAGGGCGGCCCGCTGCACGGGGTCCGGACGCAGCAGCCCCTCGGCCACGCGGGTGTCGTAGATCGCTTGCAGATGCTGTCCCATGGCGCCTCTGACTACAGCCAAACGCCGCGCGGGTTAAGCGGCCTTTAACGCCCAGTTCAACACATCTGATTTGACGCCCCCGTGCGCCCATGCAGAGTGCGCGCATGACGCGCGACGCCCCCCTGTTCACGCCGGTCCTGATCGGCGGCTGCCTGATCATCATGATCAGCTTCGCCATCCGCGCCAGCTTCGGCGTCTTCCAGATCCCCATCGCCGAGGAATTCGGCTGGCTCCGCGCCGAGTTCAGCCTAGCCATCGCCATCCAGAACCTCGCCTGGGGCATCGGCCAGCCGATCTTCGGCGCCATCGCGGAACGCTTCGGCGACCGCCGCGCCATCATCCTCGGCGCGCTGATGTATGCCGCGGGCCTGGTCTTCTCGGCCTACGCCATCACGCCCGGCCAGCACCAACTCCTGGAAATCCTCGTGGGGTTCGGCATCGCCGGCACCGGCTTCGGCGTGATCCTCGCCATCGTCGGCCGCGCGGCGTCGGACGCGAACCGCTCCATGGCGCTCGGCATCGCCACCGCCGCGGGCTCCGCCGGACAGGTCTTCGGCGCGCCGCTGGCCGAGGGGCTTCTCGGCGTCTTCCCCTGGCAAACCGTCTTCCTGATCTTCGCCGCGATGATCCTCGCGAGCCTCTTCGCCCTGCCGCTCCTGCGCGCCCCCGCGCCCGCTTCGAAAGCGCAGATCGAGGAAAGCATGGGAGAAATCGTCGGAAAGGCCATCCGCGACCCCTCCTTCGCGCTGATCTTCATCGGCTTCTTTTCCTGCGGCTACCAGCTGGGCTTCATCACCGCGCATTTCCCCGCCTTCGTGACCGAGCTTTGCGGCCCGATCGACCCCGGCTCGATGCTGGCGGGTATCGGCGTCACCACCACCTCGGCGCTCGGCGCCTTCGCCATCGCGCTGATCGGCCTGGCCAATATCGCGGGCACGATCACCGCGGGCTGGCTCGGCCACCGCTTCCCGAAACGCTACCTGCTGGCCGCGATCTACACCGGTCGCACCATCGCCGCGGGCCTCTTCATCCTGTTCCCCATCACACCCACGACGGTCATCGCCTTCTCCATCGTCATGGGCGCGCTCTGGCTCGCCACCGTGCCGCTCACCTCGGGTCTCGTCGGCTACATCTACGGGCTGCGCTACATGGGCACGCTCTACGGGCTGGTGTTCTTCTCCCACCAGCTGGGCAGCTTCCTCGGCGTCTGGCTCGGCGGCGCGCTGTACGATGTCTACGGCGACTACACGGCGGTCTGGTGGGTCGGCGTCGCCATCGGGGCGCTCTCGGCGGTGGTCCACCTGCCGATCCGCGAAACCCCGCTCAAGGACCGCTCCCCGACCGCAGCCCCCGCCTGAGCCTTCATCTTGGCAGAAAAACTCCGGGGGAGTCCCGAAGGGACGGGGGCAGAGCCCCCCGCGCCGCAGGCGCAATCGAAGGTTCCGCGCCGCGCGAGCGGCGCGCGGGTCGACCGCGCAAGCGGGCGAAACCCCTCAGGCCCCCGCGACCGCGTCGAGGATGTAACGCGCCACCATCAGGTCCAGGTGCGCGCCACCGCCATTCTTGAACAGCGTGATCTCGTCCTGCGATCGTCGCGCGAACCGACCCGAGGGCAGATCATAGTAATCGGCCACCACATGGCTCTCACCGATCACCCCCGCCTCCAGCGGGATCTTCAACTCGCCGATATGGCCCAGGGTCGTGTCCCGGCTGTCCACGAAAACCCGCGCGCGCGTCAAGGCGTCGTCATCCGCCTCGCGCATGTCGGGCCGATAGGCCCCGATCAGGTCGATATGCTGACCGGGCCGCAGCCATGCGCCCGACAGAACCGGCTCGGTCGCCATCGTGGCGCAGGTCACGATATCGGCGCGCCCCACGGCGGCCTCCAGGTCGTCCACCACCTCGGTGTCGGACCAATCGGAAGCCAGCGCCTCGGCCCCCGCCCGCGTCCGGTTCCAGACCAGGAACCGCGCAGTGGGAAACCCGGCGCCATAGGCCGCGCGCAGCGAGCGGCCGACGGTGCCCGCACCCACGATCAGGATCGTCTCCACCCCCTCGGGTGCGAGCCTGCGCGCCGCACAGAGACTGTCACCAGCCGTCTTCCACTTCGTCAGCAGGTGGAAATCCACGATCGCAGACAATGTCCCATCGACATCGGAATAGACCGCCGCCGACCCGTTCACCGTGGGCAAGCCCGCCGCCGCGTTGCCGGGAAAGATCGTCGCCGTCTTGACCAGCTGCCCGAGCCCGTCGATCCACGCCGCCCGGCTGAGCAGCGTGTCCTCGCGCCGATAGAGGAACGTGTCCCCGATCTCGGCCTTGGGCAGGGCATGGCCCGCCTCGATCGCGTCGCACAGCGCCAGCCAGTCGAGATGGGCCTCGGCCTCCGGTCCGATCATGGGAACAGTCATGCCATGGCCTCCTCTGCCGTCAACAAGCCCGCGGAAACCAGCCGCGCGGCCCAACCCGTGGGCCCCTCGAAAAGATGCGCCTGCCATCCCCGCGCCTCGGCCGCCGCGATATTCGCGTCGCGGTCGTCGGCGAAAAGGATCGCGCCGGGCGGCACGTCCAGGCCCTGTTCCACCATCTCGTAGATGCGCGGATCGGGCTTCGTCACCTGCATCCGCCCCGAGACAAACTCGATGTCGAACTCGTTCAGGAAGTCGAACTGCGTCTGCGCATAGGCGTAGCTTTCGACGCCGAAATTCGTCAGGCAATGCACCGGCACGCCCTTGGCGCGCAGCCGCCGCAGCAGTGTGACTGAATGGTCGATCACCGGGGTCGCCAACTCGATCCAGTTGTCGTGCCAATCGCGGATCTCGGCCCGCCAGTCAGGATAGGCCTCGGCCGTCTCGTAGATCACCTCTCGAAACGGTTCGCCCCGGTCCACGCGCTCGTTCATCCAGTGCAGATCGACCTCGGCAAACAGCGCGCGCCGCCGATCCTCGCCATAGACGCGGTCGTAGTAGCGTTCGGGCTGCCACTCGATCAGCACGTTCCCGATATCGAAGATCACCGCCTCTGGCGTCATTCGCTCACCCCGTAAAGCGCCTCGGCGTGGAAGCTCACGTGATCTTCCATGAAACTCGAGACGAAATAGTAACTGTGATCATAACCCGGCTGCATCCGCAGCGTCGCATGCTGGCGCCGGGCGGCCATCGCCTCGGCCAGCGCCTCGGTCTTCAGGAGATCGCCGAACTGGTCCGCCGTCCCGGTGTCGATCAGGACAGGCCCAGGAAACCCCCGCTTGCGCATCAGGCGCGTCGCGTCATGCGCCTCCCACAGCGCGGTGTTCTCGCCGAGGTAGGCGGTGAACTGCTTCCGGCCCCAGTCGCTTTCCATCGGGTTGCAGATCGGCGCAAAGGCCGAGACAGAGGCGAAACGATCCGGAAAATGCATCGCGATGGTCAGCGCACCATGCCCGCCCATCGAATGCCCCGTGATCCCCTGCCGCGCCTCGTCCAGCGCGAAGCGCTTGAACAGCCGCTCGGGCAGCTCTTCGGTCACGTAGCTCCACATCTGGAAATGCTCGGCCCAGGGGTCCTGCGTCGCGTTCACGTAGAACCCGGCCCCCTGGCCCAGGTCATAGGCCTCGTCATCCGGCACGCCCGCGCCGCGGGGCGAGGTGTCGGGAAAGACCAGCGCGATCCCCTGCTCGGCGGCCCATTGCTGCGCACCGGCCTTTTCCATCGCGTTGGCGTGGGTGCAGGTCAGGCCCGACAGGTACCACAGCACCGGCACCGGCCCGTCGTCGGCCTCGGCCGGCAGGAACAGGCCAAAGGTCATCTCGCAACCCAGCGCGTCCGAGGCATGGCGATAGACGCCCTGCGTGCCCCCGAAACAGCGGTTCTCGGAAATCGTGTCCATCCTGCCCTCCTCTGGCCTGCGCAACAGGCGTAGCGCGCCGCGGCCCGCGCGCGCAAGCAGGTCACCCGCCCGGCACGATCCCGGCCATCTGGCTGACCCAGGCGATCACCACCGAGACCGTCACGATCGACAGCGCCGTCGAGATCAGGATCGAGGCCGACACCCGCTGAGGCGCGACCCCGTAGTGCTGCGCCAGGATATAGACATTCCCCGCCACCGGCAGAGAGGCCGCCGCGATCATCACCGCGGCGTCGAAGGTCTCGACCGGGAAAAGCATCAGCGCGGCAAAAGCCACGGCCAGCGGATGCAGCACCAGCTTGCAGAAGCTGAGCCAGCCCGCCACCTCGATCCGTTCCGCCGACTTCCCCGCCAGCGACGCGCCGATGGCGAACAGCGCACCGGGCGTGGCCGCCGCCCCGAGGATCGCCAGAAACTCGTTCACCGGGCCCGGCACCGCCCACCCCGTCGAGGACCACGCCAGACCCAGCACCATCGACACGATCATGGGGTTCTTCACGAGCCCAAGGCCCACCGTCTTCAAGATGCCGAGCGACATCCGCCCGTCCCGGCTTCCGGTGATCAGGATCACGATCAGTGACGAGAACACGATCAGGTCGAGTGACAAGACCATCAGCACCGGCCCCGCCGCCGCCTCGCCCATCAGGACGATCAGCATCGGCACGCCGAG
>CAZVQL010000130.1:0-8984 GCA_964629305.1 uncultured Roseicyclus sp. | reverse complement strand
CGGCCTCGACCGCTTCGGCCATGCGGGCGCTGGCCTTGCCCGCGCCGATCACGACGACGCGGCCCTCGGGCTTGGGCGGCAACGCCGCGGCGAGGCTTTGCATCGGGTCAGCCACGGCGACGGCACGGTCGAACATGGCGCGGAGAAGGTCGGCTGGTGTCACGTCGTTTCCCCGGTGCTGGAGGTGCGAGCGATGAGACGCACGGGCATCCGGCGCTCTGGCTCGGGGCGTTCCCCCTCGACGATCCACGCAAGCAGACGCGCCGCGGTATCCTGCGCGAACTGCCCGATGTCGCAAGAGACCGACGAGAGCTGCGGCCAGCTTTGCGCAGCTTCCTCGATGTCGTCGAAGCCGACCACGCGAAAGTCGGTACCGACCGGGCGACCGGCGCGGGCGAAGCCCGCCATCAGGCCCAGCGCCACGAGGTCGTTGAAGCAGACCGCGGCGTCGATCTCGGGGTGGTCGGCGATCAGGGTATCGGCCATGTCCATGCCGAAGGCGCGGGTGGATTTGCCGTGCAGCGCGACCTCCTCCAGCCCCTCCTTCTTCAGGATATCACGCCAGCCGGATTTGCGTTCGCGGGTAATCGCGCGGCCCGGCAGACCGCCGACGAAAGCGACGTTGCGGGCGCCCTTCTGCAACAGGTGGCGCGTGGCCTTTGCGCTGCCTGCGGCGTAGTCGAAACTCGCAAAGGGAAAAAGGTCGGTCCGGCTATCCATCTGGCGCAGCACCTGCATCACGGGCAGACCGCGCCGGGCCAGCTGGTCGAAGGTATCCGACGCCTCGGCATACGCAGGCGAGATGACCATGGCCGAGACGCCATGCTCGATCATCGAGCCCACGAGTTTCGCCTGAAGCTCGGGGTCCTCGTCGGAGTTGGCGATGACGGTGGCATAGCCCTCGGCGGCAAGTGCCATCTGAAGCGAGGTGGCGAACTCGGTGAAGAACGGGTTGCGCAGATCGTTGATGACTAGGCCAACGAGCCCCACCGAGGACGAGCGCAGGTTGGCCGCGGCGCGGTTGTAGACATAGCCGATCTCGGCCATCGCCTTTTCCACGGCGGCGCGTGTTTCGTCGCGCACTTGCTTGGAGCCCTGCAGGACGAGGGAGACAGTGGATTTCGACACGCCCGCGCGGGCGGCAACATCCATGATCGTGGGACGGCGCTTCATGGTGCCTTGTTAGCCGTCGATCCCGTGCAACGCCAGAAGGGTCCGCATCCGCGCCTCGGCCAGGTCGGGCCGGGTGAGCAGACGGGCTTGGTCGGCAAGGCGGTAGACCTGCGCGTAATGGGTGATCTCGCGCGAGGACTGAAAGCCGCCGGGCATGATGAAATGGCTCTGCGTGCCGTTCAGCCAGCTGAGAAAGGCGATGCCCGCCTTGTAGAACCGGGTGGGCGCCTTGAAGATCTCGCGGCTTAGGGGGACAGTGGGTGCCAGAAGCGCATGATAGGTTTCGCGGTCGTCCTTGGCCAATGCTTCCAGCGCCTGGGCGGCGGCCGGCGCAATGGCGGCGAAGATGCCGAGAAGGGCGTGGGAATACTGGGTGCCGTCCCCTTCGATCAGGGCGGCGTAGTTGAAATCATCGCCGGTGTAGAGGCGGACGCCGTCGGGGAGTTTGGCGCGGAAGGCTTCTTCGTGTGACTGGTCGAGCAGGCTGATCTTGATCCCATCCACTTTGGCGGCGTGGCGCGTGATCAGGTCGAGGACGATACTGTTCACCGTCTCGATATCCTGCGCGCCCCAGTAGCCAGTCAGGGCCGGGTCGAACATGTCGCCCAGCCAGTGCAGGATCACGGGGGCAGACGCTTCTTCTATAAGTTTATCGTAGACGCGGGCGTAGTCCTCTGGCCCCGCGCCGATTGCCGGAAGCGCGCGGGTGGCCATCAGGATGATCTGCCCGCCCGCGGCCTCGATCGTCTCCATCTGGGTGCGGTAGGCGTCGGTGATCGCCGCGACGCTGGTCAACTCTGCCGGTGCCTTGTGATCCGTCCCCGCCCCGCAGGCAACGCGAGGTTTCATCGGATGGGCGCGGGCGTCGCGCATCGTGCGCTCTATCAGGTCTTTCGCCGTGGCCCAGTCGACGCCCATCCCCCGCTGCGCGGTGTCCATCGCCTCTGCCAGGCCAAGGCCCTGGTCCCAGAGGGTGTGGCGAAAGGCGAGCGTCGCGTCCCAGTCGACGGCAGGGCGACCGGCCCAAGGGTCACGCTCGGCCAGGGGGTCGGAAATGACATGGGCCGCGGCAAAGGCGGTGCGGGTCAACGGCAAGCGTGGCGCGCGCGGGGTCAGCGGATCGCCCGACAGGCGATAGTCCTCGAGCGTTCCGGCGTAGGTCGGCAGCAGCATGTCAGGCCCTCGCGTCTTCGCGGATCATGTCGGCGGCTTTCTCGCCGATCATGATGGCCGCGGCGTTGGTGTTCGACGAAATCACCCGCGGCATGATCGAATTGTCGACGACGCGCAGGCCGTCGATGCCGTTCAGGCGCAGCCTCGTGTCGACCACCGCGGCGGGATCGCTGCCCATGCGGCAGGTGCCAGCGCAATGGTGCGACGTCTTCGAATGCTCGCAGATGAAATCGTAGTAGTCCTGGTCGGTCTTCACCTCAGGCCCCGGCAGGCGTTCGGCCAGCACGTATTGGGCAAGTGGCCCCTGCGCCATGATCTCTTGCGTCAGTTTCAGGCCGCGGATCGACATCTCGCGGTCATGGGGATCGGCAAGGTAGTTGGGGTCGATCAAGGGGGCCTTGGCAGGATCGCTTGAGGCAAGCCGCACCCTTCCACGAGAGCGCGGGCGGAGGTGGCATGAATTGAGCGTCACGCCCCCCTGCGGCATGGCGGCGACGCCCTTTTCGATGCCGGTGCCGAGGCCGAGGTGAAACTGGATATCGGGTGAGCGCGCATTCGGATCAGCATACCAGAACCCGCCGGTCTCGAAGAGCGACGAGGCGACCGGCCCCTTGCGCGTCAGCAGGTATTGCAGCCCCGCAAGCACCGCCATGTGGGGCTTGGCATAGCGGTCGTAGCTGTAGGGGCCTTTCAGCTCCGAGATACAGTAGAGGTCGAGGTGATCCTGCAGGTTCTCGCCCACCTGCGGCTGGTCGAGTATCACGTCGATCCCAAGTTCTTGTAGATGATCCCCCGGGCCGATCCCGGAGAGTTGCAACAGGCGCGGGGAGCCGATGGCGCCGCCGCTGAGCAGCACCTCTTGCGTGGCGGTCAGGCGGGTGCCATCCATCAGCTCCACCCCCGTGGCGCGGCCTGCCGTCACCGTGATGCGGCGGACCTGCGCGCCGGTGCGGACGGTCAGGTTCGGGCGGCCCTCGTTCGGGGCGACATAGGCCATCGCAGCCGAGGATCGGCGGGCGTTACGCTGGGTCAGCTGGTAGTAGCAGACGCCGTCTTGCACCTCGCCGTTGATGTCCATGTTGCGGGGGATGCCAAGGCTTGCCGCGGCTTCGAAATAGGCCTCGCAGATCGGCAGGGGGGCGATGGGTTGGGACACGCCCAAGGGGCCGCCCTTGCCGTGATAGAGGTTGTCCCAGGTGTCGTTGTCCTCGGCCTTGCGGAAGTAGGGCAGCACATCCTCGTAGGACCAGCCGTCACAGCCCATCTGCCGCCATTCGTCGTAATCGGCGGCGTTGCCACGTGTATAGATCTGCGCGTTCAGGCTGGAGCCGCCACCGATCACCTTGCCCTGCGTGTAGTTGAAGACGCGGTTCTTCATGTGGCTTTGCGGCACGGTCTCCCAGCCCCATGACCCTAGCCCCTTGGTCATCTTCGCGAAGCCCGCAGGCAGGTGGTAAAGCGGGTTCCGATCACGCCCGCCCGCCTCCAGCAGCAGGACGGTGGCAGTGGGGTCTTCGGAGAGACGCCCGGCGAGCACGCAACCCGCGCTGCCGCCGCCGATGATGATGTAGTCGTAGCCTTCGGCCATGGTCTTCCCTCAGAGCCGGTGGATGGAGAGCCCGCCATCGACGGGGATGACGGCCCCGGTGGCAAAGGCGAAATCGCCGCGGGCGAGCGGCAGGATGGTTTGTGCGATGTCGGCAGGCGTGCCCCAGCGGCGGGCGGGGACAAGGCCGTCGGCTATCGCCGCGTCGTAGCGGTCGCGCACGGGTGCGGTCATGGGCGTTTCGATGATGCCGGGGCGGATGTCGTAGACGCCGATGTTCTCTGGCGCGAGGCGGGCGGCAAAAGCCTGAGCCATCATCGCCGCGCCAGCCTTGGAGATGCAGTATTCGGCGCGGTCGGGGGATACCATCGTGGCGCTGACGGAGGTCACGAAGGTGATGGAGCGGTAGGGATCGGGGGGCAGCGCGAGCATTCGTTTTGCCACTTCTTGTGCAAGAAAGAACGCGCCGCGCAGGTTCACGTCGATGCAGCGGTCGAAGCTTTCGGGCGACATGTCGAGCAGGTCGCCTCGGACCATCGCGGGCACGCCCGCGTTGGAGATGAGCGTTGTGACGGGACCGACGCTGTCGAGCAGCCTGGGAATGCCCGACAGGTCGGACAGGTCATGCCGGTGATAGGTGGCGCCGGGCATCGCGGCCAGTACATCCTGCACGGGCTGCGCCTCGGGCGGCTGTTCGGCGGCCAACGCCACCTGCCAGCCCGCGCCATGCAGCGCGCGCGCGATGCCAAGGCCGATGCCCTGCTGACCACCGGTGATGAGGGCTTGTTTCATGCGGCCTCTCCCGCGATGCGGTCGGCCTGCCTGAGGGCCAGCGCCGCGATGGTGAGCGACGGGTTCACCGCCGCCGAGGTCGGCAGAAGCGAGGCGTCGCAGATCCAGAGATTGGGGTGATCGTGACAGCGGCCGAAGGGGTCGGTCACGCTGGTCGCCGGGTCATCGCCCAACCGGGCGGTACCGCATTGGTGCGAAGGCGTGGAGCGGTCGAAGGCTTTCGACAACAGCACCGGGAACCCCGCACGGCGCAGCGCGCGCTTCAGCGTGGCGACCAATGCCAGATGCGCGTCCCAGTTCGAGCGGCGCCAATCGAGGACGATGTCCTCGCCGCGCACGGTCACCCTGCTGTCGGGCTGCGG
This sequence comes from uncultured Roseicyclus sp., assembly GCA_964629305.1. Lineage (GTDB taxonomy): Bacteria > Pseudomonadota > Alphaproteobacteria > Rhodobacterales > Rhodobacteraceae > Roseicyclus. Next base: position 3,938 of record CAZVQL010000130.1, on the reverse strand, counting down.
CAGGTCCTCGGACATGACGTAGAAGTCTATGGCGCGATCGGCGATCAGCTTGGCGATCGGCCCCGGCATCCCCGTCTGCGCGGCAAGGATCGGCGCCGAGACACGGCCGAGAAGCTGGATGTTGCCCAGCGGCTCACCCTGCGGTCCGCCGGTCAGGTACCAATCGTTCAACATCAGGGTCTTCTGGTAGATCGACCGGTTCCGCCGCGGCGAGACAGCCAGGAGCGCCGAGGCGTTGTGGTTCATGAAGTTCCGCCCCACCTGATCGGAGCGGTTGGCAAGGCCCGTGGGGTGCGCCGCATCGGCCGAGCGCAGCAGCAAGGCGGCGGTATGGACCGCTCCCGCCGCCAGCGCGATGCGCGGCGCGGTCAGGCGTCCCGCGTTGGTCAATAGGCCGGTGACGCGGTCGCCCTCGGCTTCGATCCGCTGGACGGTCACGCCGGTTTGCAGACGCACGTTCGGGTGCTGCAAGGCAAGCGTCAGTGCGGCCGTTTCGGCGTCGAGCTTGCCGCCGGTGGTGTCGGGGAACGCATCCCAGGGTGTGCCCGCGCGGGCGAGCCAGCGGTCGAGATCAACGGCCAACGGCAAGGGCGCAGGGTGAAGGCCCGTGGCGCGCAACCGCCGCTCGAGGTCGGCGATGGCGGGTTCGTGCGGAATGGGCGGATAGGGGTAGTTGGCGGCGCGCGGCGGGTCGGTCGGGTCGATGCCGCCCTGCCCCCGCACCTGGTAGATGGCTTCGGCCAGGTCATACCAAGGCGACAGCGTTGCGTAGGGAAAGGGCCAGCCGGGGGTGGTCCCGCCCATATGATGCAGCGGTGCGAAATCGGCCTCGCGGTAGCGGATCATCACCGCACCGTAGAATTTCGAGTTACCGCCGACGCAGGCGTAATTTCCGGGGTTGAAGCGCGTGCCTTCGGGCGTCAGCCAGGTCTCGGCAGGCCGAAAGTGGCCACGGGCGAAGATCGCCACCGGGTCGCGTGCCTCGGTGCAATCCTCCAGCCGTTCGCCGCGCTCGAGGATCAGGATGCGCAGGCCAGTCGGCGCCAGCCCCGCGGCCAGCGTCGCGCCCCCCATGCCGGAGCCGACGATGATGATATCGGCGTCGCTCACCTGATCCTCCCTGCAGCGACTATTAGATATTGGATCGTTCCAAATCCAGCAGAAAAACAAACCCGCGACCCTATGCGGCCGCGGGTTCATGCTTCAGCCGATGCGTTCTTCCGTCTTCGGATCGAACAGCACGGCCTTGTCCATGTTTACCGCGAACTCGAAGGGTTGGCCGGGGTGTACATCGGCATCCGCCCGCATCCGCGCGATGCAGTCCTTGCCCGACAGCGTCATCGTCACGAAGGTGTCCGCACCTGCCGGTTCCGTCACCGTTACGCTGTTGGTCAGGCCCTGGATGTTGCGCGCGTTGCGGTCCGCGCCCTCGGGGTCGGTGATCGCCTCGGGGCGGATGCCAAGGAACACGTCGGCGTTCTTGTAGGATTGGTAGGCGGCTGGCGCGTTCTCGATCCTCAGCGCGATCTCCTGCCCTTCGGCACCGGTCAGAAGCGCATGCAACGCCCCGTTCCGCTCGACCAGTTTCACGGGCAGAACGTTCATCGCCGGGCTGCCCATGAAGGTCGCCACGAACAGGTTCGCGGGGCTGTCGTAGATCTCTTTCGGGGTGCCAAGCTGCTGGACATAGCCGTTGTACATCACCGCGATCCGGGTCGAGAGGGTCATCGCCTCGATCTGGTCGTGGGTGACGTAGACGATGGTGGTGCCAAGTCGCTGGTGCAGCTTCTTGATCTCGGTCCGCATGTCGACGCGCAGCTTTGCGTCGAGGTTCGAAAGCGGTTCGTCGAACAGGAACACGTCGGGGTTGCGCACAAGCGCACGCCCCATCGCGACACGCTGGCGCTGGCCGCCCGACAGCTGGCCGGGCTTGCGCGTCAGAAGCGGCTCGATCTGCAACAGCTGCGCCACCTCCTTCATCGCGCGTTCGCGCTCGTCCTTGGGGGTGCCGTGCATCTCGAGGCCGAAGGTGATGTTCTGCCCCACCGTCATGTTGGGGTAGAGCGCGTAGGACTGAAACACCATCGCGATGTTGCGCTTCGAGGGGTGGACCCCGTTCATCACGCGGTCCTTGATCTTGATCTCTCCGCTCGTGATCCCCTCCAGCCCCGCGATCATGTTCAAGAGCGTGGACTTGCCACAGCCCGAGGGGCCGACGAGGACGAGAAACTCTCCCTCTTCGACCGAGATGTCGACCTGATGCAGCACCTCGACGGCGCCGTAGGACTTGGTGACGTTGTCGATGTCGAGAAATCCCATCGGGTTATCCTTTCACGGAGCCAGCCATGAGACCGCGCACGAAGTAGCGGCCGGCGACGATGTAGACGAGAAGCGTGGGGGCGGCGGCCATGATGGCGCCGGCGAAATGCACGTTGTATTCGCGCACGCCCGTGGACGAGTTGACGAGGTTGTTCAGCGCCACCGTCATCGGCGCGGCATCGCCCGACGCGAAGGAGGCACCGAAGAGGAAGTCGTTCCAGATGTTGGTGAACTGCCAGATGAAGCTGACCGCGATGATCGGCCCCGACGAGGGCAGCATGATGCGCCAGAAGATCTGGAAGAACCCCGCCCCGTCGATCTGCGCCGCGCGCACCAGTTCCGTCGGGAAGGCGGCGTAGTAGTTGCGGAAATAGAGCGTGGTGAACCCGATCCCGTAGACGAAATGCACCAGGATCAGGCCCGGCGTCGTCCCCGCGATCTGCAGGATGCCGAGGATACGCGCCATTGGAATGAGCACGATCTGGAACGGGATGAAGCAGGAGAACAAGAGCATCCCGAAGATGATCGTATCACCGCGGAAGCGCCACTTGGTCAGCACGTAGCCGTTCAGCGCCCCCACCACCGTCGACAGGATCACGGCGGGAATGGCCATCATCAGCGAGTTCATGAAATAGGGACGCAGGCCCGTGGGCTCGACCCCGATCTGGGCCGTGGACCATGCCGAAAGCCATGGCTCGATCGTCCACTCGCGCGGCAGCGCGATCATGTTGCCGCCGGTGATCTCGCTGAGCGGCTTGAGCGAGTTCACCAGCATGATCCCGAAGGGCAGCAGGTAGAACAACGCAAAGAGCAGCAGGAACAGGTAGATGAAGGCCCGCGTGATGCGCGAGGTGCGGATCGCGGTATCGGAGGAGGCGACGGCCATCACTTCTTCTCCTTCAGCTCGGCATAGAGGTAGGGCACCATGATCGCCGCGATGGTCATCAGCATGATCACGGCGGACGACGCGCCGATCCCCATCTGGTTGCGGGTGAAGGTGTAGGAATACATGAAGGTCGCGGGCAGCGCGGTCGCATTGCCGGGCCCGCCCCCCGTCAGCGCGATGACAAGGTCATAAGACTTGATCGCGAGATGGGCGAGGATGACGAAGGCCGACAGGAAGGCGGGGCGCAGCTGCGGCAGGATGATCCGGCGATAAAGGTTCCAGTTCGACGCGCCGTCGATCTGGGCGGCCTTCAGGATCTCGTTGTCGATGCCGCGGAGACCGGCAAGGAACATCGCCATCACGAAGCCCGAGCTTTGCCACACCGCGGCGATGACGACGGTGTAGATCGCCATTTCGCGGTCCTTGATCCAGTTGAAGGTGAAGCTCTCCCAGCCCCAGAGGTGCATGGTGTTCTCAAGCCCGATCGCGGGGTCGAGGAACCATTTCCACGCGGTCCCCGTCACGATGAAGGACAGCGCCATCGGGTAAAGGAAGATCGGGCGCAGGATCCCCTCACCCCGGATCTTCTGGTCGAGGAAAATCGCCAGCGACAGGCCGATGACCGTCGAGATCCCGATGTAGAGCGAGGCGAAGACGGCAAGGTTGCTGATCGCGATGTCCCATTCGCGGATGCGGAACAGGCGGTCGTAGTTCTGCCAGCCCACCCATTCGT
>CAZVQL010000129.1:0-9025 GCA_964629305.1 uncultured Roseicyclus sp. | reverse complement strand
CCATCTCGCCCGGATTCGTGCTGGCGGGCATAACGAACGTCAAAGACGCGGATGGAGCGCACGAAATTGAATTCCGGCCCGCTGATATCGATGTCGGCGCGGTCTTCTACGAGCTGGAGGGCGTAATCAGCCCTTACGAGGTTGTCCCAAGCCGCGTTGGAGCCTTTAAGCCCAAGCATCCCGACTGCCTCGGCTGCCTGATCGAAGAGCGGGGCTGAAGAGTTTGGTGGGGTTCCTGAACCACCATATAGGGCATCGAAGATCCGGTCCGTGGGGCGCGACCTGGCAGGCCCATCGTAAGACGCACCCATGGGGCAGCGCCAAATCTGCAGCGGCGGCTCCACCGGCCAAGGTGTGATGCGCCGGATGAACTCGGCCCGCGCGCGTGCGCATGGCACGGAAGCCGGCCACCCACCGGACAAACACAGCAGGATGGCGCAATCGATCTGATAGGTTTGTGCGCGGGCTTGCGTCTGAACTGTTGGCCCGGTCAAGGCGAGAGCTAAAAAGGCCGCCAGAGGGAGGTTTTTGAATTCGAAACGCATGGCAAGGACCCTTGACAATCTTCACCCAGCATACATACGAAAATATACTATTGCAACATTGATGATGCGTGTTGCGGTTGCGGCGGTCAGCAAGATTGCGAGGTGACCGAGCCGCCCGTCGTCATCCGCCACGTTGCGCGCGGCGCCAGTCCCATGGCATGTCAAAGCGTCCGGACCAGATATTGCGTCGTGCGGATCTGGCTTCGGTCTCATCGCGGATATAGTCGCGGCTGTATTGGCGATAAGCGACCGCCCACCCTTCACGCACGAGCCAGCCGTTCAGATCGGTGCCGTCTTGATGACAGACCGCAATGAAGCGGCCATAGCGGTCGGTATCGCGAACGGTGCAACTGACCTGCCTGCGGCCGATCCTGTCGGCGAGAGACAGTGCCGCTTGTTGTCCGCACCGCCAGCGCTGACCCTCAGCCGTGGCGCAAACTTGCCGGCTTTCCGGGGCATCGATCCCATGCAACCGGATGCGCTGTCCCCGGATTTCCAGAGTATCGCCATCAATGACACTGGCAACGCCGGTCAACCGATCGGCATGTGCCTGTGGGACGGCAGCAAACCAGAACAGAAGGAAGCCGAGTAGACAGCGCATCAGACGAACCTGTTTTGAGAAAAGGTGACCAGACATAAACGGATCATCCTGCAGTGAACACTAAAGCCCTGTGAAGCCGCCGGTTGGCCACTGCAACAAGACAGGGAGGATTTTGAGCCAGGGCTGTGTGGGCAAGGTTGCTATTCGCCGGGCTGGACGCCCAATGCCTCGAGGGTTGCGCGATCTGGCGCGCCAGAGGCTGGCAAGCCCCTTTGCTCCTGGAATGCGCGCATCGCATTCCGCGAGCCGTTACCCCAGACCCCGTCCGGGGTGCCCGCTTCAAACCCGCCGGCGTTCAGGAGAGTCTGGATCGCGCGGTAGTCGTCTGGCGAGAGATCTAGCGTCGACCACCCGCAGGCGCCAGCCACTGCCTCAATCGCTTCCTCGATTCCAGCGAGATCAAATTCTGCATCGTAGCGTCGGCCATTGCCGTCCGTGAGCCGGATGAAAAAGCTCTCGGCATCATAGAGGCCGCGCAGGAACCCCTCCGAGCCAGAGCCGAAGAGCCCGGCCCCCTTGTTATTGGTCAACTCGTTCCAGCGCGTAGATTGCGCAGGATTGCTGTCGATCCGGTAGGTGATGTCGAACGAATCCCGTCGGATGGCACTCATCAAGAAATCGTCTTGGATAAACACCACCGACGTCACGCCCTCACGGCATTGCGCGAGTAGGGCTGTAGGACCCCCAAAGCTGCGCGCGTCATAGGCAGAGTAGTTGACGGCCACCACCGACGGGCTGTCGTCGATTGCTGCACGCTCTTCATTGATCACCCACCAGCCTGCGATCCGGTCCCCTTCATTATGCGCCTGCTCGAAAGGCGTGAGGCTGTAGTCGATGTCCGGGTGGTCCGGGTCGGCCCAAGGTAGTGCGGTCTCAGCGACCTCGTCGCCTTGGATCAAGGCAGCGGGCGCAGTTGGGTCGGTTATGGGCGGCGCTGAATTCGTACCGGTCGGTGTCACCGGGAAGGCGATGCCGTAACGGGCCTGCAGATAGGCCATTTGCAGTTGAGCGAGCGTGAGCTTTTCCGTTTCCACACGGCTGAGGGCCACCGCCTGAATCAATCCTCCTGCCGAGGCCGCTTCTCGCTCCGCGGTCTCGACACGATTCTGTTGTGCGGCCATTTCTCCTAGAAGCTGCTCGGCGCGCTCTGGATCTGGCTCTACCGCCGGTACGGTGACCTCGATCATCGCGCCAGCGGCTTCCGCCGCCTGTCGTGCCTCCACGACCGTGCGCAAGAGAAGCAGAGCCTCGCGGCGGCTCTCGGCCAGCATACGGATCAATCCCCCGTCATAGCGGGAGATCGTCGCATCGACTTCGGAAATCTGGCTGTCGATCGCTGCAATTTCTGCGTCCAGCGGAGAGCTTTCTTGTGCGACGGCGCCTGCCGTCAGGCAGGTGCTGATCAACAGGGATGCGGTGAGCGTACGAATTTTCGTCATGCAAAAGCTCCTTTTCCCTTCCAGTGAGCGGTGCGGGAGGGTAATGCTGGGGCGAGCCCCCAAGTTTGTGATACGTCTAATAACGTGACGGGCTTGTCACGAATCGACTTCCTGACACTTCAAGGGTCATATGGTCTGATTTGTGAGTCAATCTAAAAACTGGACGCGTGTAACTTTGCGACATATATATGAGGGCACTAAGTGACTCGCAAGAAGGGCAAGCAGCTGAACTGGGGTGTCGAACGTCGATATGAGTTCATCGAGTTTCGCCTGTTCTGGCAGGGGCGGATAAACCGAGGGGATTTGATGGACGCGTTCGGGGTTTCAACACAGCAGGCATCGCTGGACCTGAACGCCTATATCGATCAGGCCAAGCGGAACCTCGTCTATGACAAGAGCCTGCGCACCTACCTGCGCGGCAAACAATTCAAGCCCAAATATCTCAAGCCCGATGCGGAGGAGTACTTCGCGCAGCTGCGGGCCGTCGATCAGGGGCTGGTGAGCGCGGAGCAAAGCTGGATCAGCGTCTTTCCGGGCTTTGGAGCAACGCCGACACCTGCCCGAGGCGTGGCACCTGAAACACTGCGCGATGTTCTCGCGGCGATCCGTTTGCCGGCCGCCTTGCAGGTGACCTATCAGTCGATGTCGCGCCCTGAGCCAAACGCGCGCTGGATCGAGCCCCATGCTCTTGCCTTTGACGGCTTCCGTTGGCATGCCCGCGCGTTTTGCCAGAATGACCAGGTCTTCAAGGATTTCCTGCTCTCTCGCATCGTGGAGGTCGGGGACCAAGGGCCTGTTACGTCGGACCCAGGCTCCGATGGCGCTTGGCACACAGACGTCTTGCTCGAGATTGGGCCGCATCCGGACCTCTCCGACAACCAACGCCGCGCGATAGAGATGGATTACGGCATGGAGGCGGGCCGCGCGCAGATCGTGGTCCGCCGCGCGCTGTTGTTCTACGCGCTTAAGAGGCTGGGGCTTGATACCGACCCCGCCGCTCGAAAACCGCAGGACCAGCAGATCGTGCTGTTGAATCGAGACGAGGTCGTTGGATGACCATGGCAGCACGGAAAGCAGACTTCGGAGCAAACCATCAGCCCTACAAAATGTCCTTCACCTCTGGGGGGCTGTTTCTGAACGAGAGCGTGATCGTCGCCGAACTGCACGTAGCTGGTGAAGATTGGAAAGTAACGCTTTCACGCGCGCTCGAAGAGGGGGCGACGTCTTTGCCGAAGGCGGCTTCAAACCGGCGCACCCTCCGCGAAATCGTCAACCGCCTGATGACGCTGACCGAAGACGAAATCCGGTTTTTCGTCAGTGAGCCCGGTCGACAAGAACAACAGCACCTACTGTGGATCGCCACATGTCGGGCTTACAGGTTCGTGCGTGAGTTCGCTGTTGAGGTCATTTGTGATCGGTATCTCGCCTATCAGCTGGACCTGCCGCTCGAGAGCTTCGACATATTCTTTGATGCCAAAGCCGATTGGAATGAGGGGCTGGCCTCGATCAGCGACAGCACCCGCAACAAGCTTCGGCAGATCCTATTCCGCATGATGCGGGAAGCTGGCGTTATCTCTGGAGATAACCGGATCCAGTCGACGTATCTCTCGGCGCAGTTGCGGCAGATAATCGAGGCGACCGACCCCACCGATCTTGCGGTGTTCCCTGGCGTTGCGATCGAGGGAGGCTCATCATGATGCCGCAGTTGTCACGCAAGGAACGCGCCGAGCACCTCTACCGGGTCATCACCAGCGAACGGTTCCTGACCAAGCAAGGCCTCGGCAACGAAGTGCCATTTTTCATCTGCCCGTTCCCGGCGGAAGAAGGCGTCACCTTGATCGAGGACCGACGCGACCTGATCGAGCGGATCGCGCATGCGGGCGTGACAGCGCTCGACCTGAGCCTCTACGATATCTCCCTTGGGCTTCTCGAGGAACGTGGCATCCTCGAAGACATCCTTGCCGCAGAGCCTGACATGGAGAAGTCAGAGCTGCGCGAGCTCTTGCAGGGCGTTCTTGATGTCCACGAGCACCTGATCCCAAAGATTGGTGCGGCCATCGCCGCTCAGCCGCATGACGTGATCTTTCTCTCCGGTGTGGGCGAGGTCTATCCGTATATCCGCTCGCACAATGTGCTCAACAATCTCCAGAGTACGGCCAAGGACAGGCCGACCGTCCTGTTCTTCCCGGGCAGCTATACGCACTCCACGGCAACCGGAGGGTCCCTTGATCTCTTCGGGCTGCTGCATGACGACAAGTATTACCGTGCATTCAACATTTTGAACTACGAGGTCTGATCCGATGACCACCGCTCTGAGAAGCATTTTTGCAAAGCCTGTCGACCGCCCGATTGATGGTGTGATCAAAGCGGACGACGAGGCGAGCCTGCGCGTCGAACTCGACGAGTATGTTATCACCGATGAAATCGGAAAACGTCTTGAGACCTTCCTCGACGCCTATAACAACTACGACACCGCCAATGGGGTCTGGATCTCGGGCTTCTTCGGATCGGGTAAGTCGCACCTCTTGAAGATGCTCGCCCTTCTCATGGAAAACCGGGAAGTGGATGGGGTCCGGGCATTCGACATCTTCGAAGAGAAGCTGGCCGATCAGCCCATGCTTCAAGGATCTCTGCGCAAGGCTGTTTCCGTGCCATCGAGATCGATCCTGTTCAATATCGACCAGAAGGCCGACGTCATTTCCAAAGCCGACGTCGACGCGCTTCTCTCAGTGTTCCAGAAGGTCTTCGACGAAGCCTGCGGATACTATGGAAAGCTGCCACATATAGCGCAGTTTGAACGAGACCTCGATGATCGCGGCCAGCTGGCTGCGTTCAAGGACGCTTATGAGACCGCTGCAGGCAAACCCTGGGAGCGAGGCCGTGAGCAAGCAGCGCTTGAGCGGAAGAACATTGCGACCGCATTTGCCGTGGTCACGGGCGGGGACCCGGCGGATGCCGCGGATATTCTGGGCCAGTACCGGGCGGATACGCGCGTCTCAATCGAGGATTTTGCGATCAAGGTGAAGGCCTGGATCGACAAACAGGGGCCAAAGTTCCGGTTGAACTTCTTCGTGGACGAGGTCGGCCAGTACATCGCCGAGAACGTCAAATTGATGACGAACCTGCAGACCATCGCCGAAAGCCTGAATACGAAATGCAAGGGTCAGGCCTGGGTCATCGTCACGTCGCAACAGGACATGGAAGCCATCATCGGGGACGGTAAAGCATTCCAGTCCCAGGACTTCTCAAAGATTATGGCGCGCTTCGGCGTGAAGATGCCGCTGAACTCGGCCGACGTGGCAGAGGTCATCCAGCGTCGCCTATTATCCAAGACCGACGAAGGTCAGGTCAGGCTTGGCAACCTGCATGATCGCGAAGAAAACAACCTCAAGACCCTTTTCGATTTCACGGACGGGTCGATAAAGCTGAAAAATTTTGATGGGCGCGCCCACTTCGTCTCAAGCTACCCGTTCCCGCCCTATCAATACATGCTGTTCCAGATGGCAATCACGTCGCTGTCTCAGCACAACGCTTTCGAGGGCAAGCACAGCTCGGTCGGCGAACGCTCGATGCTGGGTGTGTTCCAGGAGGTCGCCAAAAAGATGGCGAACCAGCCTGTGGGCGACCTTGCTACGTTCGATCTTATGTTCGAGGGCATCCGCACCGCCCTAAAGTCCGCCGTCCAACAGTCGATCCAGATTGCCGAAAAAGAAATCCAGGACATCGACCCTTTTGCGATCCGGGTGCTGAAAGCGCTCTTCCTTGTCAAATACGTCAAGGAGTTCAAGCCAACGGTGCGCAACATCAGCGTCCTTTTGCTCTCTGAGTTCGATACTGATCAGATTAAACAACGCCGCAAGATTGAGGAGGCGCTGTCCTTCCTCGAACGAAACACGCTTATCCAGCGCAATGGCGAGGTCTACGAGTTCCTGACAAACGAGGAGAAGGATGTCGAGGCTGAGATCAAGGCGCTCGATGTCGACCCGTCCGAGCTGTCGAAGGAAATGGAGACGCTGGCATTTGATACGATCTTGCGCCATCGCAAGATCAAGCATCTGACCACCGGCAATGAATACAGCTTCAGCCGTAAACTGGACGATCACCTCTTGGGCCGGGAGCATGAGCTCTCGATCAATCTGATCAGCCCTTTCAACGACGATGTCGCCTCGCCCGAGGCTGTGCGAATGCGGAATGTGAGCCGCGAGGAACTAGCGGTCGTGTTGCAAGCTGATGTGCGGTTCATTCGTGATCTGACGCTCTTCAAGCAGACCGACAAGTTCATCCGGCAAGCCCGAGCAGGCTCGGAGCAGCCGGGGCGCGACCGCATTGTCGCGGAGAAAGGGGATCAAAACAGCCGCCGCTACAAGGACCTCGAACTGCGCTTGCGCAAGCTCATGGCAGAGGCGCGGATGTTCGTGCGAGGCGATGAGCTTGATATCGGCGGCGAAGAGCCACAAGAGCGGATCGTGAAAGGCTTCCAGGGCCTCGTCGACAAAGTCTATGTCAACCTCCCGATGTTGCGGGGGGTGACCTATTCCGAGGCCGACATTCTGAAGGCCGCAACGCCTGAAAGCGGACTATTTGGCGACAACGGCGAAGGTCTGACCGAGGCCGAGCAGGACGTGTTGAACTACGTCCAGTCTCAGGCCCGGATCGGCGTGAAGGTCTCCGTCAAGTACCTTACAGAACGGTTTGGCGGCAAACCTTATGGGTGGCCTGTCACCGCAGTTCTATGCCTCGCCGCCAGCCTATCCGGTAAAGGGAAGCTGGAGGCTCGCTCGGACAGCATGGTGCTTGAACGCGCCGAACTCGCCAAGGCGCTCAATAACAGCCATGCCTTGGCCAATGTCCTTCTGACTCCGCAGACCGAGTTCACCTCCGCCCAAATTCGGAAGGCGAAGGAGCTCTACAAAGAGCTGTTTGACCTCCCCACGGACGGCACCGACGCCCGCACGATTGGGGCGGAATGGCTGGAAAGCACTCGGACACTGTCGGAAGAACTGGGAAAGCTGCTGGCCCAAAAAGCCCAGTATCCTTTTGTCGTGGCACTTGAGCCTTTGGCGGCGAAAGTCTCGGCTATGGTGGGCAAACCCGCCACTTGGTACATAACTGAACCTGCGGCGCAGGAAGACGACGTGCTCGACGCCAAGGAAGACGTGCTCGACAAGGTCCGCAGTTTCATGGGCGGCGCACAGCGCGAGATCTATGACGATGCGCGCGATTTTCTGCGCGATCAGGAAGCGAATATTTCCTACGTCGATGCGGTCGCGGGCGAGGCCTTGGCCCGCACGCTGGCAGATCCCGCCTGTTACAGGGGCTCGGCCATTCAATCCCTCAAGACGGAACTTTACGGGCTTAAGGACCGCGTGGAATTGACCGTGCTCGAGGAGCGCAAGGCCGTGATCACGGCCATCGATGAGTGTTCGGCCAAGGTCGCGCAGACGCCAGAGTTCCAGGCACTCTCAGCAGATGACCAAGCGCATATCAAGCGCAACATCGACAGCCACAAAGCCGGGCTCGATAGCGTCAAGATGATCCCGATCCTGCGCGACAGGGCGAACGGTGCGAAGCTCGATCTGCTGCCGCGCATTCTGGCGGAGGTCGAACGGCTCAGCCGACCGGCCACGCAACCGCAGCCCAACCCCGGTATAGGCGAAACGCCGGCGCCCGCCCCGCAGCCCACCTATGTCAACGCTTCGGAAATCAAGGTGGGCTTCGTCAAGCCCTACCTGACCGAAGAGGCGGACGTCGAACAATATGTTGACGCAATGAAGAACACCCTGCTGGAGCAGATCCGCGCGGGCAAGAAGGTGATCGTCTGATGGACACGAACGCGCTCAAGAAATTTGCCCAAGCGGCTCGGAACCTGCTGATCGATCAGGTCACCTCCAAGCTCGACCTCGTGCTCGATCCTGCCTCCCCGGTGCAGCGCGAGCATCCTACAGCGATGAAGGCGCTCAATGCCGCCGTCGCGCGGGACGGCAAGCGGCAGGTGATCGAACAGGTCGCCTATACCTGGTTCAACCGCTTCACCGCCCTGCGCTTCATGGATGTGAACGGCTACACGACCGTGGGCGTTGTGTCGCCGACCGGAGATCAGACCCGCCCCGAACTTTTGGCCGAGGCGATGGCAGGCAACCTGCCAGATGGCGCGCCGGGCAGCATCGCGGCGCTGCTGGATGGCCGCACCCCGTCGTCTGATCCGCAGGCCGAGGCTTATCGCCAGCTGCTGGTCCATACCTGCAACCAGTGGCACGCGCCGATGCCGTTTCTGTTCGAGGAAATTGACGACTACACCGAACTTCTGATGCCCGAGGATCTGCTGTCGCAGACCTCCATACTTGCCGAGCTGCGCAAGGTCATGACCGAAGACGCCTGTCAGGATGTCGAGATAATCGGCTGGCTTTACCAGTTCTACATCTCGGAGAAAAAGGATCAGG
>CAZVQL010000128.1:0-9039 GCA_964629305.1 uncultured Roseicyclus sp. | reverse complement strand
CCGCACCAGCGCGTTTGGCGGCATCGTGGCGCTGAACGGCACCCTTGATGGAGCCACGGCAGAGGAGATCGTCAAGATCTTCACCGAGGTGGTGATCGCCCCCGACGCCGATGACGACGCCAAGGCGATCTTCGCCGCGAAGAAGAACCTGCGCCTTCTGACCACCGGCGCGCTGCCCGACCCGCGCGCAGCCGTGACCGCGTGGAAACAGGTCGCGGGCGGCCTGCTGGTGCAGGACAAGGACACCGGCTTCGTGGCCGAGGCCGACCTGAAGGTCGTGACGAAACGCGCGCCTTCGACCGCCGAAATGGCCGACCTGCGCTTTGCCTGGACGGTGGCCAAGCATGTGAAGTCGAACGCGATCGTCTACGTGAAGGACGGCGCGACCGTGGGCGTCGGCGCGGGCCAGATGAGCCGCGTGGACAGCTCGACCATCGCCGCGCTGAAGGCGGGGCGCATGGGCGCGGAACTGGGCCTGCCCGAGACGCCGGCCAAGGGCTCGGTCGTGGCCTCCGACGCGTTCTTCCCCTTCGCCGACGGCCTGATGGCCGCGGCCGAGGCCGGGGCGACGGCGATCATCCAGCCCGGCGGCTCCATGCGCGACGAGGAGGTGATCGCGGCCGCCGACGCGGCGGGCCTTGCGATGGTGTTCACCGGCATGCGCCACTTCCGCCACTGAGCAAGAAAGGCGCATCGACGCGCCTTCCCCCGCTCAGGACCGCGCGATGTAGCGGTCCTGGCGGTGGTTCGTCGCAATGATGGCGTTCAGGATCACCGCACCCAACAGCGACCACGCCACCGCCTGCCACGGCAGCAGCGCAAAAGCCGCGGCGAAAACGCAAAGGTCGAAGGCCAGCTGCGTCCAGCCCGCGGGGATGCCCCGCCGTTCCTGCAACAGCAGCGCCACGATCCCCACACCGCCCAGGCTCGCGCCATGCCGGAAGAGCGACAGAAGGCCCACCCCCGCGAGCACGCCGAACAAGCTCGCCCCGAGCGCCGGGTGCAGGTCGTTGATCGTCAGCACGAAGGGCAACGTGTCTGCAAGGACCGACATCAGCGCCACCGCCGACGCGCTCTTGACCACGAACACCCACCCCAGAAGCCGCACCGCTACGAGGTAAAAGGGCAGGTTCATCACGAAGAAGGTCACGCCAAAGGACCAGCCCTGCCAATAGGTCGCCACCAGCGCCAGCCCCGCGATCTGACCCGTGATCAGGTCCGAGGCGCGCAGGAACTGGATCGACAGCGCAACCAGCGTGGCCCCGATCAGGATGCCCTGAACATCCTCGACGGGCGTGTGCCGGTCGGCTGGGGGTTTGGCGAGTAGCATCATGGGTCAGGAATTATGACCCTTTTACCCATCGTCAAGCAAACAGCGCGGCATCGGCGCTGGCCTTTGCCGGGCCAATCGCCTATCTGCCCGGAAACGCCAGCCACGGGAAAGCCGATGCGCCTCGTCCTGATCTCCGCCGCGATCTGGTTCGCCCTCGACCAGGGTTCGAAATACGCCGTGGTCCACGCCATGAACCTGATCGAGCGCGGCGTGATCGAGGTCTTTCCACCGCTTCTGACCTTCAAGATGGGCTGGAACACCGGCATCAACTTCGGCCTCTTCTCCGGCGGCCCGGGAACGACGCGCTGGATCCTCATCGGCATCGCCGTGGCGATCATCGCCTGGCTTCTGTGGTGGTCGCGCAACGGCCTGACGCGGCCCATCGCGCTGATTTCGGCGGGCGCGGTGATCGGCGGGGCCCTCGGCAACACGCTCGACCGGCTGCTCTACGGTGCAGTCGCCGATTTCCTGAACATGTCGTGCTGTGGCATAGATAACCCGTTCGCCTTCAACGTGGCGGATATCGGCATCTTCGCGGGTGCCTTCGGGTTGCTGATCTTCGCCAATGACAGCAAGATGCCCCGTGACGACGCCTGAGATTTGCGATAGACCCCGATCGCAAGGATGACGAAGGATCACAGGATGACCCGCCTGATGAAGACACTGACGCTTGGGGCCGCGCTGATCGCGCTGGCTGCGTGCGGCGGATCGGGCGACCCTAATCTGATGAACCTTCGCAACACCGAATCCGGACCGGACGAGTTCTCGGTCCTGCCGACCGAACCTCTTGAAATTCCGGCGAACTTGCGGGATCTGCCCACTCCGACACCTGGCGGCGTCAGCCGCACCGATCCCGATCCCGAGCGCGACGCGATCCTTGCGCTGGGTGGCGATCCGGCACGCGCTGCGCGCGCGTCGGGCGATGTGATTTCCTACGCGTCGCGCTTCGGCGTCACGCCCGAGATCCGCGGCACCCTCGCCGCCGAGGACCTGGAATACCGCCGCCAGAACGACGGTCGCCTGCTTGAGCGTGTGTTCAACGTGAACATCTATTTCAGCGCGTATCGCCCCATGGCGCTTGACCGATATGCCGAGCTCGAGCGGATGCGCCGTGCCGGGATCCGCACGCCTGCAGCCCCGCCGCAGCAACTGTTCGAATGAGCGCTCACGTCACCGTCAGTGACCGTTGATGCTGCGCGCGCGGCGCTTATCTCTCTCCAAACACTCGCTATCGGGAGGATGCGCATGCTGCGTCGCCTAGCTCTGGCCATTGGGCTGAAAACGGCACTGACCCTGACCCCTCTCATGGCCCATGCCGCGGGCGAGGTCGCCGAGTTCACGCTCGACAACGGCATGCAGGTCGTCGTGATCGAAGATCACCGCACCCCCGCCGTCACCCACATGGTCTGGTACCGCACCGGCGCCGCCGACGAGCCGCCCGGCCAGTCGGGCATCGCGCATTTCGTCGAACACCTGATGTTCAAGGCCACGGACGAGCTGGAATCGGGCGAGTTTTCGCGCACGGTGGCGCGCAACGGTGGCCGCGACAACGCCTTTACCAGCTATGATTACACCGCCTATTTCCAGCGCGTCGCCTCGGACCGGCTTGGCCTGATGATGCAGATGGAGGCCGACCGGATGCGCAACCTGCGCTTCGACCCGGTCGAGGTGGACACCGAACGTAGCGTGATCCTCGAGGAACGGGCGCAACGCACCGACAGTTCGGCGGGCGCCTTGTTCAACGAACAGATGCGCGCGGCCTTGTTCCTCAACCATCCCTACGGCATCCCGATCATCGGCTGGCGCCACGAGATGGAGGGGCTGACGCTGGAAAACGCGCGCGCCTTCTACGACACGTGGTATCACCCCAACAACGCGATCCTGATCGTCGCGGGCGACGTGACCCCCGAGGACGTGCTGGCCCTGGCCGAAGAGCATTACGGCCCGATCCCCGCGTCGGACAGTTTGCCGCCGCGCGTCCGCCCGACCGAGCCGCCCCATATCGCCGACCGCCGCGTGATCTACGAGGATGAGCGCGTCGCGAACCCCTATGTCTCGATCCGCATGCTCGCACCCGTGCGCGAGCCCGGCGACCAGGCCGAGGCGGCGGCGCTCGTGTACCTCTCCGAGCTTCTGGGCGGCGGCGGGCAGACCTCGCTCATGGCGCGCACGCTTCAGATCGAGGAAGAGCGTTCGCTTTACGCCGCAACCTTCTATGACGCGACCAGCGTCGATCCCTCCGGCTTCACGCTGGTCAACGTGCCCGTCCCCGGCATCTCGCTGGAAGAGGCCGAGGCCGATCTGTGGCGCATGGTCGAGACTTTCCTCGAGGACGGGATCGACCCCGACCATTTCGCCCGCATCCAGTTCCAGATCGAGGCTGGTGAAATCTACGAAGAGGACGACACCCAGGGCCTTGCCCGCGCCTATGGCGTCGAGCTGACCACCGGTCTCAGCGTCGCCGACGTGGAAAGCTGGACCGAGACCCTGGCGTCGGTCACGCCCGAGGACGTGATGGAGGCCGCCCGGCGGCTCTTCGACGATCCCTCGACCGTCACCGGCTACCTGATGCGCCCGGCCGAACCCGCGGCCGAACCCGAAGCCCTGGAGGTGAGCCAATGATCGCCCGCATCGCCGCGACGCTGACCGCCCTTTTCCTCGCCCTCCCGGCCTCGGCCAATATCGACATCGAGGAACTGACCTCGCCCGGCGGCATCGACGCCTGGCTGGTCGAGGACCCGTCGATCCCCTTCGTCGCGCTGGAATTCTGGTTCGTCGGCGGCTCCACGCTGGACCCCGCCGAAAAGCGCGGCGCGACCTACCTGATGACCGGCCTACTGGAAGAAGGCGCCGCCGACATGGACGCGCAGGGCTTCGCTGCCGCGGTCGAGGGGCTGGCCGCCAGCTTCTCGTTCGAAAGCTTCCGCGACGCCGTCGTCGTCTCTGCGCAGATGCTGACCCAGAACCGGGACGAGGCCGCCGCCCTGCTCAGCGCCGCCCTGACTGAACCGCGCTTCGATGACAGCGCGATAGAACGGGTGCGCGGCCAGGTTCTCTCGATCATCGAGGGCAATGCCCGTGATCCCGGCGACATCGCCAGCAGCACCTTCAACGCGCTCGCCTATGGCGATCACCCCTATGGCTCGTCTCAGGAGGGCACCGTTGAAACGGTCAGCGCGCTGACCCGCGACGACATCGTCGCCGCCCATCGCGCCGCTCTGACCCGCGAGCGGGTCGTCGTGGGCGCCGCGGGCGACATAACGCCCGAGGAGCTGGGCCTCTTGATCGACCGCATCCTCGGCGGTCTTCCGGCCGAGGCCCCGCCGCGCCCCGACCTGGCCGAGTTCGGCCTGACCGGCGGCACCACCGTGGTCGATTTCCCCAGCCCGCAATCGGTCGCCTATTTCGGCCACCGCGGGATCGAGCGGGACGACCCCGATTTCTTCGCCGCCTTCGTGCTGAACCAGATCCTCGGCGGCGGCGGCTTCCGCTCGCGCCTGATGGAAGAGGTCCGCGTCGAACGCGGCCTGACCTATGGCATCGGCACCTTTCTGTCACTGGCCGACCTGTCGCCGGCGCTGTTGGGTCAGTTCTCGTCCTCGAACGACCTTGTCGGCGAGGCGATCGAGGTGGTGCGCGACCAGTGGGCCGACATCGCCGAGAACGGCATCACGCAGGACGAGCTCGACGCCGCCATCCGCTACATGACTGGCGAATACCCGCTGCGTTTCGACGGCAACGGTCGGATCGCGGGCATCCTTGCGGGGATGCAGGCCGACGGCATGCCCGCCGACTACATCGTGAACCGCAACGACTATGTCCGCGCCGTCACGTTGGAGGACATCAACCGCGTCGCCGCCGAGTTGTTGCAGCCCGAGAACCTGCATTTCGTGGTGGTTGGCCAGCCCGAGGGGTTATCCCCCGGAAACTGACCCCGCGGGGATTGGCCCGACGGGCAGGGACATGCTAGGTTTTGCGGCATGTCCCTCGACGACCCCAACATAAGCCGTCCTGTCATCCGCCAGCTGGATGAGACCGCGATCAACCGGATCGCCGCGGGCGAGGTCGTGGAACGCCCTGCCTCGGCCGTGAAGGAGCTGGTGGAGAACGCGCTGGATGCGGGCGCACGCCGTGTGCTGATCGAGGTGGCGCATGGCGGCAAGTCGCTGATCCGCGTCACCGATGACGGCTGCGGGATGGGACCGGACGACCTGCCGCTCGCGCTCAGCCGCCATGCCACGTCGAAGATCGACGGCAGCGATCTGCTCAATATCCAAAGCTTCGGCTTCCGGGGTGAGGCGCTGCCCTCGCTCGGCGCGGTGGGCCGCCTGAAGATCGTCAGCCGCGTCACCGGTGGCGAGGCCCACGAGATCCGCGTGACCGGCGGCGAGATGTCCGCCGTCCGCCCTGCCGCGCTTTCCCGTGGCACGGTGGTCGAACTGCGCGACCTCTTCTACGCCACGCCCGCCCGGCTGAAATTCATGCGCACCGACCGCGCCGAGATGCAGGCGATCACGGATGTCATCAAACGGCTGGCAATG
The DNA here is from genome assembly GCA_964629305.1 of uncultured Roseicyclus sp. Lineage (GTDB taxonomy): Bacteria > Pseudomonadota > Alphaproteobacteria > Rhodobacterales > Rhodobacteraceae > Roseicyclus. Next base: position 3,165 of record CAZVQL010000128.1, on the reverse strand, counting down.
GCCGAGCCCGGCGTGGGGGTCACCCTGAAAGACGTGACCGAGGGCGAGCGCGTCGTCCTGCGCGCGGACCCCGAAACCGGCGATCTGTTCGACGCGCTGGCGGGGCGTCTGCGCGGCCTCATCGGGCGTGAGTTCGTGGAAAACGCGCTGAGGATCGAGGCCGAGCGCGAGGGGCTGCGCCTGACGGGATATGCCGCGCTGCCGACCTATTCGCGCGGCGCGGCTGTCGCGCAGTTCTTTTTCGTCAACGGCCGCCCCGTGCGCGACAAGCAGCTCTACGGCGCGCTCCGCGCAGGCTACATGGACGTGCTGGCCCGCGACCGTCACCCGGCGGTGGCGCTCTTCCTCGACTGCCCGCCGAACCTCGTGGACGTGAACGTCCACCCCGCCAAATCCGAGGTGCGCTTCCGCGACCCCGGCCTTGCGCGGGGGCTTGTCGTCTCGGCCCTGCGCCATGCGCTGGCGGAGGCTGGGCACCGGGCGTCCTCGACCGTGGGCGAGGCGACGCTTGGGGCATTCCGCGCCGAACCCGAGGGGCCGCCGCGCGTCTACCAGATGGACCGCCCCTCGCAGGCGAGCCTGATCCGCGCCCGCGACTGGCAAGCGCCCGCGATGGCCGAGGACACGCCCCTGTGGGAGGCCCCCGCCCCCTCGGCCCGCGTCGAACCCGAGGCTACCCCCGAGGCGGTGGCCCGCCCGCTTGGCGCGGCCCGCGCGCAGATCCACGAGAATTACATCGTCGCCCAGACCGAGACCGGCATGATCCTCGTCGATGCCCATGCCGCCCATGAGCGGCTGGTCTACGAACGCCTCAAGCGGCAGATGGCCGAGAACGGCATTGCCCGGCAGGCGCTGCTGATCCCCGAGATCGTGACCCTGGGCAATGACGCAGACCGGCTGCTGGAGCATGCCGAGGACCTTGGTCAACTGGGCCTTGTGATCGAGGCTTTCGGCCCCGGCGCCGTCGCCGTCCGCGAGGTGCCCGCGCTTCTGGGCGCGGTCGCTGCCGAGCCGCTTCTGCGCGACATGCTGGACGAGATCGACGAGCTGGGCCGAAGCGAAGCCCTGCGGGCCCGGCTCGACGCGGTCCTCAGCCGCATTGCCTGTCACGGGTCGGTGCGAACGGGCCGCCGCATGAGCGCGGACGAGATGAACGCGCTTCTCCGCGAGATGGAGGCGACGCCGAAATCGGGCCAATGCAACCACGGTCGGCCCACCTGGGTGTCCCTCTCGCTGACCGATATCGAACGCCTCTTCGGGCGTAGCTAGGCCATGGAAAACGCACCCCTCTTCACCTTCCTCGACCGCATCGCGGCGTCCTTGCGCGCGGGCTCGCCCTTCGGCCCCGAGGTCGATCCGATCCCGGCCTATCTCGTGCTCGCCCTCCTCCTTGCCGCGGGGCTGACGGTGGCGTTCCTCCTGCGCGGCGCGAAGCTGCGGCAGGCGCGGCGCGACCTTGCGGGCGCCGAGGATCTGCGCCGACAGGTCGCCGTGCTGGAAGCCCGCGCCGAACGCCTGCCGCAGATGGAACAGGCCCTGTCCGAAGCGCGCGAGGAGCGCGACGGCCTGCTCGGCGCGCTGAACCAGGCCGAGGCGCGGCTGGAAACGGTCGAGCGCACCCATGCTGCCCGGCTCGAAGAGCTCCGCGGGTTGAACGACGCGCTTCAGGGCAAGTTCAAGACCCTCGCCAACGAGGTGCTGGAGGGCAACTCCAAGGCCTTCCTCGACCGCGTCACCGAACGTTTCGCCACCCATTCCGAGACCGCCAAGGCGGAACTGGACGCCCGGCAAAAGGCGATCGACGGCATGGTCAAGCCGCTGAACGAAAAGCTCGGCGCCTTTGACACCATCCTGCGCGAGATGGAAAAGCACCGCACCGACGCCTATGGCGCGATCCGCGAGCAGGTGGAGCAGTTGCGGCTCGGCCAGTCGCAGCTGTCGGGCGAGACGCGCAAGCTGGTGCAGGCGCTGCGCGCGCCCAAGACCCGCGGGCGCTGGGGCGAGATGCAGCTGCGGCAGGTCTTCGAGCTGAGCGGCATGAGCGAACATGTCGATTTCGAGACCGAGATCAGCCACCGCACCGACGAGGGGCTGCAACGCCCCGACGCCATCGTGCGCATGCCGGGCGGCCGGTCGCTGGTGATCGACGCCAAGACCTCGCTCGACGGGTATCTCGACGCGCTCGAGGCCGAGACGCCCGAGGCGCGCGAGGTCGCGATCACCCGCCACGCCCGGCAGGTGGCCGATCACGTCAAGATGCTGTCCTCCAAGCGCTACCACGACCTGTTGTCCGGCACGCCGGATTTCGTGGTCATGTTCATCCCCGGCGATGTCTTCCTGTCGGCTGCGGTCGAATCGGACCCCCGATTGCTCGAACGCGCGATGGAGGCCCGCGTGGTCATCGCCACGCCCTCGACGCTGATTGCTTTGCTCAGGACCATCGCCTTCGGCTGGCAGCAGGAGGCGATTGCCGAGAACGCCGTGCTGATCCACCGCGAGGCGAAGGAATTGTATGGTCGGCTGGCGACCTTTGCCGGGAACCTGCAGAAGGTCGGCACGGCGCTGAACCGCTCGGTCGACAGCTACAACAAGGCGATGGGCTCGCTCGAGGCGCGGGTGCTGCCCTCGGCCCGCAAGCTCGAGGCGATGCAGGTGGTGCAATCCCCCGCCGCGGAGTTGCAGGATGCGCCAAGGGTCGAGGCCGTACCACGCAGCCTGACGGCGGCAGAGCTGATCACGCAGGACGACGAGGCGGAGTAACGCCCGCACAGGCCGAAGCGCATCGCGACGGGACGGGGCGGTGTGATATGGCGGCTCGCGCTGGGGGGCTGTGATGCCCCGGCGATCATCGGGAAAACGAGGTGAGCGGCGCCGCTCGAAAGCGGTCTGTCGGCCCGGCGCTGGTTTGCACCGGGTCTAGCGCTGTCCGTCCGATCCGTCCTTGGCCCTTTGGGGGCTGTCTTCAGCCGGATCGGCGACCGTTCCCGTTTGCGGCAGGGGGTGGGACCCCCGCCATGCCATGGCAAGCGAGGGGTATAGCCCGGCGGGGTTAACGAAGCGTGAAGCGGGTCACACCCGCTCGATGGCAATGGCTGTGCCCTCGCCCCCGCCGATGCAGATCGCGGCCACGCCGCGCTTCAGGTCATGGCGCTCCATCGCATTGAG
>CAZVQL010000127.1:0-9113 GCA_964629305.1 uncultured Roseicyclus sp. | reverse complement strand
GATGCAGGTCTTCGATGTCCAGATACTGCTCGGAATGCGACATTGCCCAGGCCTCATGTTTGGCAGCCTTGCGGGCCTTGGGTCACGATCCAAGACGCCCGCTATAGGCTGGGTGTCTTTCATGTGGTGGGGGCGGGCTGCCCCTCACCTACGAAATATGGTGCGGCGGTTGGGGCGATCTGTAAAGAAGTATTTTTGTGACCGAAAGGCGGGCAACCCCGATAAAACGGGGTATCCACAATATATCGTGGTTTGGGGATTATTCCGCCGCTAGAGGCGGGCGGAGCCCCAGCCGTTGCTCGAGGTCAAGGCGCTGGCCGCATGTCAGGCCCTCGGCAGGCACCTCGATGAAGGGGATACCCGCACGGTGACAGGCGATCCGCTTGGCCTGATCGCGGTCATGGGCATTGCCCTGGTAGTGGCCGTCGCCCTGGTACTCGAGCACCGCGACGGGGTTGCCGTACCGGTCGATGATGAGGAAGTCCGCGCGCTTGCGGATGAGGGCATGTTCCGCCGCCTTCCGCGTCTCTTCGAGATCATGGCGTGAGGTCGCTTCGAGGAATGCGCCGTAGGACACCTGCGCGAACAGGCGATACCCACCGGGTGCACGCTGAACGAGGGTCTCCAACTGGCGGAGCAATCCATATTCCGGCTTGTTCAGAAGTCGCTTGCGGCGCCAGCCAACCTTTTGCGCATGGTCATGGCCGGGTGATTTGTAGCGATTGAGGTCAGCGGAGAGGCGTTCGGCGGCTTCCTCGGCTTGCTGCCTCTTCTGCTTGTGGGCCACGGCAGCGCTGCCAAAGACCGCGATTGCAATGATTGTCATGCCGCCGAAAAGCCACGGCATTCCTAAGAGATACGAGTTCAAAAAGTCGGCCATCACACGCTCCATCGTTACCGTTTCAGGAACGATGTCCTCCGCTTAAGGCGGGATTATGAACGCACCCCGACAAATCCGGGGCCAAGCGCTCTAGAGCGCGCGCCAGCCGATATCCCGCCGGTAGATGCCGCCCGGCCAGTCCACCGCCTCGACCATCGCATAGGCACGGTCCCGCGCCTCCTGCAACGTCGCGCCGCGCGCCGTCACGTTCAGGACCCGCCCACCGTTCGCCACGATCGCCCCGTCGCGCGCCACGGTGCCCGCGTGAAAGACCATGTTGTGCGAATCCTCGGGCAGGCCGTCGAGCCCGCCGATCACGTCGCCCTTGCCGTAGCTGCCGGGATAGCCCTTGGCCGCCATGACCACGGTCATCGCGTGATCCTCGGCCCAGGTCACGGCCATCTCGGCCAGCCGCCCCTCGGCGCAGGCCAGCATCAGGTCCAGCGCCTGTCCGCCGAGCCGCATCATCAGCACCTGGCACTCCGGGTCGCCGAAGCGGACGTTGTATTCCACCAGCCGCGGCACGCCGCCCTCGATCATCAGGCCCGCATAGAGCACCCCGCGATAGGGCGTGCCCCGCCGCGCCATCTCGGCCACGGTCGGCTCGATGATCTCCGCGAGCGCGCGGGCGGCCACCGCCTCGGTCAGGACCGGCGCTGGGGAATAGGCCCCCATGCCCCCGGTGTTGGGGCCGGTGTCACCCTCGCCGATGCGCTTGTGGTCCTGCGCGGTACCGATTGGCAGCACCGTCTCGCCATCCGACAGCACGAAGAACGAAGCCTCTTCGCCGCCCATGAACTCCTCGATCACGACCTCGGCGCCCGCCGCGCCGAAGGCGCCGCCGAACATCTCGTCAATCGCCGCCTGCGCCTCGGCCACGGTTTCGGCCACGACCACGCCCTTGCCCGCGGCCAGCCCGTCGGCCTTCACGACGATGGGCGCGCCCTCTGCTGCCACGTAGTCCTTCGCCGCCGCCGCATCGGTGAACCGCGCCCAGCCCGCTGTCGGCGCGCCGCAGGCGTCGCAGACCTCCTTGGTGAAGCTTTTCGAGGCTTCCAGACGCGCAGCCGCGGCCGACGGTCCGAAGACAAGGATACCCGCCTCGGCCAGCGCATCGGCCACGCCGGCGGCCAGCGGCGCCTCGGGCCCGATGATGACGAAGTCGATGCTTTCCTCGACCGCGAAGCCGACCACCGCCTCGCCATTCTCGATGTCGAGCGCCGCGCATTCCGCGATCATGTCGATCCCGGCATTGCCGGGTGCCACGATCAGCCGGTCGCATTTCGGGTTCTGCAGCACCGCCCAGGCCAGCGCATGCTCGCGCCCGCCGCCGCCGAGTATCAGGATGTTCACCTTCGCCGCCCCTCTTGCTAGTCTCGCCCTGCATTACAAACCGGCAGGGGCGGGCACAACATGACAGGACCGGACCTTTGGTCACGCTGGACCGCCTTCGCAGGCGCCGAGGACGGCTCGGCAACCATCGCGCTCATCGCCTTTCTGGCCTGCGCGGGCGCGCTGGTGGCGATGCTCGTGCTGCACGGGGTCGGCATCTTGTCGGTCCCGCCGCTGATCTATGCGATCCTCGTCATCGTCACGGCCTACACCGGCTGGGACGCGTGGCGCGAGCGCCAGAAGCCCAAGGGTGACTGACCGGCATGGATGACCTGATCGAGGACGCCGCCCCCGGCAACGCGCCCGAGTTCACCGTCTCGGAAATCTCGGGCGCGGTGAAACGCACCATCGAGAGCGGCTTTTCCCATGTCCGTGTGCGGGGCGAGGTCGGCCGCCTGTCGCGGCCCCGGTCGGGTCATGTCTACCTCGACCTCAAGGACGACCGCAGCGTGCTGGCGGCGGTCATCTGGAAGGGGGTCGCGGGCCGCCTTGCCCATCCGCCCGAGGAAGGGATGGAGGTGATCGCCACCGGCCGCCTCACCACCTTCCCCGGCCAGTCGAAATACCAGCTCGTGATCGAGGACCTGCGCCCCGCGGGCGCGGGCGCCCTGATGGCCATGCTCGAGAAGCGCCGCGCGGCGCTGGCCGCCGAAGGGCTCTTCGATGAAGAACGCAAGCAGCCGCTCCCCTTCCTTCCGCAGGTCATCGGCGTCGTCACCTCGCCCTCGGGCGCGGTGATCCGCGACATCCTCCACCGCTTGCGCGACCGCTTCCCGCGGCAGGTGCTGATCTGGCCCGTCGCCGTGCAGGGCGAGAAATGCGCCCCCGAGGTCGCCCGCGCCATCCGCGGCTTCAACGCCCTGCCCGAGGCGGGCGGCCCGGTGCCGCGCCCCGACCTGATCATCGTCGCACGCGGTGGCGGCAGCCTCGAAGATCTCTGGGGCTTCAACGAGGAAGCCGTCGTCCGCGCCGCCGCCGAAAGTGTCATTCCGCTGATCTCGGCGGTCGGCCACGAGACCGACACCACGCTGATCGACTTCGCCTCCGACTGGCGCGCGCCCACGCCCACTGCGGCGGCCGAACGCGCGGTGCCCGTGCGCCTCGATCTGCTGAACTGGCTCCGCCAGCAGGAGGGGATCCTGACCCGTGCCATGGCGCAGGGCATGACCAGCCGCCGCCAGCGCCTCGCCGATCTTTCCCGCGCCTTGCCGCGGCCCGAGGCGCTGCTCGACAGCGCGCGCCAACGGCTCGACCTCGCGTCCTCCGGCCTCGCACCCGCGCTGCGCCACCGCACCGCGCTGGCCCGGGGGCGGATCGACGGCGCCGCCGCACGGCTCACCCCCGCGCTCGACCGCGCCGTTTCGCGCAAACGCCTGGCCTTGGGGCAGTCCGCGGCCCGGCTCAGCCCGCAAGCGCTCCGCGGTCTCACCCGACAGGGTCGCCGCGATCTCGACAGCCTGATCCGCCGCCTCGATCCCACCCGCCAGTCCCGCCGCCTGACCGAGGGGCGCGCCCGCCTCGACGACCTTTCCGCCCGTCTCGCGCGCAGCGCCGAGACCGCACTCGCCACCCGCCGCGACAGGTTGGCCGGCCTCGCCCGCCTGCACCAGACGCTGGGCTACACCGAAACGCTCGCCCGCGGCTACGCGGTGGTCCGCGCTGGCGACACGCCGGTCACGACGAAATCCGCGGCCGAGACGCACGCCGCCCTCGAGATCGAGTTCGCCGATGGCCGCCTCGGCGTCACGCCCACCGGTGCCACGCCGAAACCCGCCCCCAAGCGGGTTGCACAAAAACCGGACAAACCGGACCAGGGCAGCCTTTTCTGACCCCCTTCATCTTGGCAAATACAACTCCGGGGGAGTCCCGCAGGGACGGGGGCAGAGCCCCCACTTCGGGAGCAACGCCGACATCCCACACACTGCCAATCAAGCGCCCCAACCGCACCGCGCAGCGGTGCCACCGCGGTCGTGGGCGCAGACCGCAGGTCGAGCCACGCCGCCAGCCCCTGCTCAGATCACGAAGCGCACCCGCCGGTTCAACGGCAGATCGCGGATGCGCTCGCCGGTCAGGTCGTAGACCGCATTGGCCAGCGCCGGCATCGCCGGCGGGGTCGCGGGCTCACCCACGCCGCCCAGATGCGCCTGCGTCTCCAGGATGCGCACCTCGACCTCGGGCATCTGGCTCATCCGCATCGCGTCGTAGTCGGGGTAGTTCCACTGCTCCACCTCGCCGCCCGCGAAACTGATCTCTTCCATCATCGCCGCCGACAGCCCGAAGACGAGCCCCCCCACCATCTGCGCCTCGATGATCGACGGGTCGAGCGCCGTGCCCACGTCGCAGGCGACCCAGGCCCGCGTCAGCGCGATCTCGCCGTCTCGGTCGGCTACTTCCACCACCACGGCCACGGGCGTGTGGAAGGAATGGGTCATCGCAACCCCCATGCCCGTCCCCTCGGCCCGCGGGGCGGACCAGCCCGACATCTCGGCCACGGCTTCCAGCACGCCCGCGGTGGGTGCGTGCTCGTTCCGCGCCAGCTCCAGCCGGAAGCCCAGCGGGTCGCGGCCGCTTGCGACTGCCATTTCGTCGATGAAGCTTTCCATGAAGAAGCCGTTGAACGAGTTGCCGACCGATCGCCAGAACCCGATGGGCACGTCAAGATCGGCCAGATGCCCCGTCACCCGGTAATTCGGGATCGCGTAGGGCTGGTTGAACATCCCCTCGACATGCCCCTTGTCGGGGCCGGGGGGTGCATTGCCCGTCAGCCGCGCCATCGATTGTCGCGTGACCGAAGGCGCGGCAACCCGCCCCTCGAGCGCATGCGCAAAGCCGTTGCGGATCACGCCGCGCATCCGCGCCGCCGCGGCGGGTCGGTAGAAGTCGTGGCGCATGTCCTCTTCGCGCGACCAGGTCACCGAGACGGGGGTTCCCTCCATCGCCTGCGCCACGCGCGCGGCCAAAACGGCAAAATCGTTTTCGCCCCGCCGCCCGAACCCACCACCGAGATAGGTGACGTGGCAGGTGACCTGCTCCGGCTCCAGCCCTACCGCCTCGGCCGCCGCTCGCTCGGCAAAGCCCGGTGCCTGGCTGCCGGTCCAGATCTCCAGCCGGTCGCCGGTGAAATGGGCCGCCGCGCTCATCGGCTCCATCGTGGCATGCGCGAGCCAGGGCACGGTGTATTCCGCCTCGATCACGCGGTCCGAGGGTTCGACCTCCATCCGCTCCACGTCACCTTCGTCGCGCAGCATCGAGTTCGGTTCGCCGTCCAGCGCTGCGCGGATCACCTCCATCAGCGCTTGGGAGGTTTCCGGGTAGGGGGCGGACCCCCATTCGATCTCGACGGCCTCGGCCGCGCGCATGGCAAGCCATGTGTTGCTGGCCACCACCGCGATCCCGGTGCCCAGGTCGATCACCCGCTCGACGCCCGCCATCGCCTCGGCCGCCGACGCGTCGAAAGACAGCATCTCGCCCCCCAGCCGCGGGTTCATCCGCACGGTGGCGAAGCGCATCCCCGGCAGGCGCACGTCGATGCCGTAGTCCGCCGTTCCCGTGACCTTCCCGACCATGTCGAGCCGCGGCATGGAGCGTCCGAGGTATTTCCACTCCGACGATGGCCTCAACGCCACGTTCCGCGGCGGGTCGATCGCCGCTGCGTCTTCGGCCAGTTCGGCATAGGTCAGCTCGATCCCGCCCGGCGCGATCACGCGGCCGTCTTGCGTCGAAAGACTGCCTATGGGTAGCCCCAGCCGCTCGGCCGCGGCCTGCTTCAGCACCTCGCGCGCGGTCGCGCCGGCCTGCCGCAGCTTTTCGTAGGCATCCAGTGTCGAGGTCGAGCCGCCCGTCACCTGCAACCCGATCATCTTGGGCAGGACGCCCATCGCCTCGACCATCATCTCCTGCCAGGCGGTCCGGTCGTAGTCGGTCGACGGCAGGGCATGGCTCATCAGCCCAGCGTTGTAATAGGCCTGTGCCGCGGGGCCGTGGATGACGCGCACGTCCTCCCACGCGACATCCAGTTCCTCGGCCACCAGCGCGGGGAGGGTGGTGTAGACGCCCTGTCCCATCTCGGCGCGCGCGGCGACCAGTGTCACCCCCTCCTGGTCGATGATGATCCAGGGGTTCAGCGTAACCTCGCCCTCGCCCACCTCCAGAGGGTTCGGCAGCTCTCGGCGGTATTGATACACGCCAAAGGCGACCCCGCCCGCGACGGCGGCCGAGCCGATCAGGAAGGTGCGCCTTGCGATCTTGCCCCAGTTGGCCATGGCTCAACCCTCCCGCAGGGTGGCGGCCGCGGTGCGAATGGCGGTGCGGATGCGTGGGTAGGTGCCGCAGCGGCAGAGGTTGCCGGACATGGCCGTGTCGATGTCTTCGTCCGTGGGGTCCGGTGTCTGCTCCAGCAGGCTCGCCGCCTGCATGATCTGCCCCGACTGGCAATAGCCGCATTGCGCAACCTGGTGCTCGACCCAGGCCGCCTGTAGCGCGTGCAGCGCGTCCGGGCGGCCCAACCCCTCGATCGTCGTGACCGCGCCCCAGACATCGGCCAGCGCCACCTGGCACGACCGCACCGCTTCGCCGTCGATCTGGACGGTGCAGGCCCCGCAGGCGGCGACGCCGCAGCCGTACTTCGTGCCGGTCAGCCCGATCTCGTCGCGCAAGACCCACAGAAGCGGCACGTCATCGGGTAGGTCGACGCGGTGCTCGGTCCCGTTGACGGTCAGGGTGGTGGCCATGATCTTGGCTCCCTCTCAGGCATGCGTTGCCTTTAGGGTAATGGTCCTGCGGGCGGCTTCAATCTTTGCTTTTGGGGTGACGCAACGTTCAGTGCGTCGTGCCTGACCAGACGTTCAGCACCACGACACCCGCCACGATCAACCCTATGCCCAGCATCGCGGGCCCGTCCAGCCTTTGTCCGTAGACCAGCCAGCCGATCAGCGTGACCAAGGCCACGCCGAGCCCCGACCAGATCGCATAGGTCACGCCCAGCGGGATCGTGCGCAGCACCAGCGCGAGGAAGTAGAAGGCGATGGCGTAGCCGATCACGACGATCACGGCAGGGCCTGCCCGGGTGAACCCGTCCGACGCCTTGAGCGCGGTGGTGCCCACCACCTCTCCGGCGACGGCGATGACAAGGTAGAGCCAGGGCATGAGCGCGCCTTTCCCGAAACGAAACACCCCCCGGCTGTGGCGGGCCGGGGGGTTTTTGGCAAGTCCGTCGGGTTGCGGCGCGTCAGCGCCCCCGGATGCGCGGGTCGAGTGCGTCGCGCAGACCGTCGCCGATGTAGTTCACCGCAAGGACGGTGAGCGAGATCATCATGCCGGGCCAGATCACCCGCTCGGGGTGCTGCTGGAGGAAGTCTGTCGCGTCGAACAGAAGCTTGCCCCAGGTCGGGAAGTCCGAGGGGAAGCCGAGGCCAAGGAAAGACAGCGCGGACTCGGTGATGATCGCGTTGGCGATACCGAGCGTCGCCGAGACCATGATCGGCGACATCACGTTCGGCAGCAGGTGGCGCGTGATCATCCTGTGGCTCGGCGTTCCGATGGAGCGGGCGGCGAGGACGAACTCGCGTTCCTTGATCGCCAGCACGTCGCCGCGCACCACGCGGGCGGTCTGCATCCACGAGGTCGCGCCGATCACGATCACGATCAGGATGAAAATCCCCCCCTCGGGTCCAAAGGCCGCCCGAAGCTGGTCGCGGAAAAGCATGATGATGACGAGGAGAAGCGGCAGAAGCGGCATGGCGAGGAACAGGTCCGTCAGCCGCATCAGCGGGCCGTCGAGCTTCTTGAAATAGCCCGCCATCACCCCGATCAGCGTGCCGAGGAACAGCGCCAGAAGCATCGCGACCAAACCCACGGCGATGGAGATCTGACCGCCTGCCATCATCCTTGCCATGGTGTCCCGGCCCAGCTGGTCGGTGCCCATCGGGTGCGCGAAGCTTGGGTCCGCGTTGCGCGGACCGGCAAAGGGCTGTTGCGGGTCGATCGTCCAGACCAGAGGGCCGATGGTGACGAAGAGGATCGCGAAGATGAAGAAGCCCAGACCGAAGAGCGCACCCTTGTGCGTCTTGAACTGGTCCCAGACGTCCCACCACTGGTTGCGGGGGGCGCGGTAGCTTTCGAACTCCATCACCGGTATGGCGCCGGCGGGCGTCGCGCCGGCCGTCTGCAACGGCTGGTTCGGGCGGTCGGCATTCTCAGTCATAGCGGATCCTCGGGTCGAGCACGCCGTAGAGCACGTCGGCGATGAGGTTGAAGAGGACGATCAGCACCGCGAAGATCACGCTCACGGTCTGCACCACGGGCACGTCGCCGCCCTGGATGGCGATGATCAGAAGCTGGCCGATCCCGTTCACCTTGAACACTTGTTCGGTGATGATCGCGCCGCCGAAGACGGCGGGGATGTTCAGCGCGATGACGGTGATGACCGGGATCATCGAGTTGCGCAGGACGTGGACCAGCACGACGACCTTTTCGTTCAACCCCTTGGCGCGCGCGGTGCGCACGTAATCCTGGTTCAGGTTGTCGAGCATCGAGGCGCGCATGTAGCGGCTGATCTGGCTCGCGTTGAAAAGGCCCAGCACCATCACCGGCATGATGATCTGCTTCACCTGCACGACGAAGCTGTCCCAATCCGTCACCTCGTGCGTGGTGTCGTAAACGCTTGGGAACCAGCCGAGATGGACGGCGAAGATCACGATGAAGAGGACGCCGGTGAAGAAGGTGGGGACCGAGAAGCCGACCATCGAGATGAAGGTGCCGACCTGGTCGAAGACCGAGTACTGCCGGTAGGCCGAGATGATGCCCAGCGGCAGGGCGATCATGATGCCGACGATGTAGGAGG
>CAZVQL010000126.1:5144-9149 GCA_964629305.1 uncultured Roseicyclus sp. | reverse complement strand
TTTGCGATCCACCCCGTCGCGGGCCGCCTGCCGGGCCACATGAACGTGCTTCTGGCCGAGGCCAAGGTGCCCTACGACATCGTGCTCGAGATGGACGAGATCAACGAGGACTTCCCGGATACGGACGTCGTCATCGTCATCGGCTCGAACGACATCGTGAACCCGGCCGCCCAGGACGATCCCAACAGCCCCATCGCCGGCATGCCGGTGCTCGAGGTGTGGAAGGCCAAGCAAGTCTTCGTCTCGAAGCGGGGGCAGGGCACGGGCTATTCCGGCATCGAGAACCCGCTCTTCTTCAAGGAGAATACGCGGATGTTCTACGGCGATGCCAAGGCATCGGTCGACAGCCTGCTGCCCAAGATCGGCTGACGGTCTGTACCCTGCAAAAGTCACGGAAAGGGCCCCCTCCGCGGGGCCCTTTTTCATGGTCGGTGATTGTTCGGTTCAGGCGCGCTGCCCGGACTGTGCGGCAAGCGTTTCAAAGACCTTGCGCACCTCTGCCGGGCTGACACGCTCCAGCAGATTGTCCGCGATGTCGGCTGGGGTCCAGGCCAGCGATTGCGCCGGATCATGCAGCATCGCCCAATCCGCGAACAGCCGCTCGGTCACCGGTTCGGACACATGCAGCCGCACCTCGACATGCCGGTCGTCGCGCCGGATGCGCCCGTAGGCGGCCTTGACTGCCGTGGCGGGCCCCTCCAGCAGTTGCAGGTAGATGTCGCGGCGGCAGATCAGCGCCCCGGTGATCCCGTCGCGGGTATTGGCCTGCCGCGCATCGAGGAGGATGCCGGCCAGCATGGCCTCGTCGAAGCCGAAGGGCCGCGAGGAATAGACGAGTTGCATGAGATCGGGGATAGTGCGGCTCCTGTGTGCCTCCGGCGGTCCCCGGGCCGGGGCGCCGCGGCGCAGGCTCTGGCGCGTAGCCTACGCCAAACCGTGCCCGCTGTCGCCCGAATAGCGCCGTGGCCCGAGGCCTGACGGCGCGTCGCGCCTACTTCGTCAGGATCAGCTTGCCCGCCCGCGTGATGCGGAGCGTGTAGGTCTTGTCGTCCAGCACGATCATCGCGGTGCCCGCGCCGTCGGTCAGACGTCGCGCATCGTAGACGGGCAGGCTGGGATGGGGCGCCGCCGTGCGGCTCTGGTCGGGGCTGTCGATCCGTTCCGAATGGTAGCTCATCGCGCGTGTCTCCCGGTGCTGTGTGTCCTGTCTGCGCCGTCTCCCATATTCCTGATGGAAAGAGTCGCCTTCGTCAATCCTGAGTTTTATGCTCGGGTATCTGGCCGCGCGCGGCAGGGCGCGCCTGCAGGACGGCAAGACGCTCGGTCACGGTGTCCCGAACCTCGCCCGGGCGCGGCGCGTCACGCAGCGTCGTGAACCAGTGCGCCGCGGGCGCGCGGCCCAGTTTCGGCGGGTTCTCCCAGGTCAGCGCGCGCAGGACGCCCTCGGCCGCGTCCGGCAAGCGGTCGGGGATGTCATGGCCGTTCAGCGTGGCCCAGACCCCGGTCCAGAGCCGCCCGACCGACCACGGGTTGTAGCCGCCGCCGCCCAGCACCAGCAGGCGTGGGCACGCCAGAGCCATGAGCCCGCGCAGCACGTCCCAATGGGCGTTGTTCGACAGAGCGAGGCGGCTCAGCGGATCCTCGGTCACCGCGTCCGCCCCGCATTGCAAGACGATCGCATCGGGCGCGAAGCCAGCCACGGCGGGCAGGATCAGGCGCTCGCGCACCTCGGCCATCTCGCTGTCGTTGAACCCGCGCGGCATCGGCAGGTTCAGGCAATTGCCGCCGCCATCCTCCTCCAGCGCACCGGTGAAGGGCCAGCGTTTCTCCTCGTGGATCGAGATGAGCAGCGTCTCGGGGTCGCCGGCAAAAGCGTGTTCCACGCCGTCAGAATGATGTGCATCGATGTCGATATAGGCGATGCGCCGCGCGCCCGCCCGCCGGAGCGACAGCATGGCGAGCACCGGGTCGTTGAGGTAGCAGAACCCGCCAGCGCGATCGGGAAACCCGTGATGCGTGCCACCGCCGGGGTGGTAGATGGTGCCGCCCTTCGCCAGCAACTCGCCCGCCAGGAGCGAGGCACCCGCCGCGGTGGCGGGCCTGCGGTACATCTCGGGATAGACCGGGTTCGCGACGGTTCCCAACGCATGGCGCGCGCGGGTCTCCTCGCTCACCTCCTGCGTCGCCTCGGCCCGTTCCAACGCCGCGACATACTCGGGCGTGTGCCAGATGGTCAGCGCATGGGGTTTCGCGCGCGGACTAGAGCGGTATTGATCCGGACCCAGCCAGCCCATTGCGCGGGCAAGGTCCATCACGGTCGACACGCGCGGTACGCGCAGCGGATGCCAAGCGCCGTAGCTGGACCCGCGGTAGATCTCTGAGCCGAGGAAAAGGGGCCGTGTCACGCCCCCAGCAGCGCCTCGATCTCGCGCCGGATGCGCCCGCCGGTCGGCCGCGTGTTCGAGCCGAAGCTCTGCACCATGCGGCCCTGACCGTCGAGCAGCACCTTGTTGAAGTTCCAGCCCGGCTCGAACCCGTAGGTGTCGCGCAGCCAGCGGTAGAAGGGATGCGCGCCCGAACCGCGGACCGAGGTGATCGTGGTCATCGGCAGGGTCAGGCCAAAATTCACCTCGCAGAACTCTGCCACGTCGTCGTCGCTGCCCAGCTCCTGCCGGAAGTCGTCGGAGGGAACCGCCAGCACGACAAGCCCGCGTGGCCCGTATTCTTCGTGCAGGGTCTGCAACTCGTCATATTGCGGGGTGTAGCCGCAGAGCGAGGCGGTATTGACCACCAAAACCGGCCGCCCGCTCCACTCGGCCATGTCGTACTGGCCTCCGTCGATCGAGTCGAAGCGGAACGCGGCCTGCGCATGGGCCGGCAGGGCGGACAAGACGGGCAGGGCGGCAAGGCCCAAGATCAGGCTACGGCGGTGCATGGGTCGTGATCTCCGGTCGCTGTTGCGCGGAAAGCTATGTCCGCGGGCGTCCCCGTCAAGCGGGCTTGGCAGGCGGGGGTGCGACATGCGATACCCGCACGTCATGGCCCGCAAGTCCACCATACAGGCGCCTTTGCGCATCGCCTCCGCCGCGAAACGCGAGACGCGGACGCAATTTGCCGCGCTGCCCTACCGGGTGAAGAAGAAGGGCGACGTCGAGGTCCTGCTGATCTCGTCGCTCGACACCGGGCGCTGGATCATTCCCAAGGGCTGGCCGATGGACGGGATGCGCCCCTCCGAGGCGGCGGCCGAGGAAGCCTGGGAAGAGGCCGGGATCCGTGGCCGCGTCTTCGACGACGTGCTGGGCCTTTATTCCTACTCCAAGTGGCTGGACGAAGAACTGTCGCTGCCGTGCATCGTGGTGGTCTTCGGCCTCGAGGTCAGTCACCTCGACGACACGTACCCCGAGGCGGGCGCGCGCAAGCGCAAGTGGCTGACCCCGAAAAAGGCCGCCCAGCGAGTGGACGAGCCGGAACTGAAACAGATCATCGCGAAATTCGACCCCGCGCGGCTGCGGTGACGGGGCCGCTTGAACGCGTCCGAGACCCGCATATCTTGTGTGCACCATGATCCGCTACGCGCTCAAATGTGCCGAGGGCCACAGCTTCGAAAGCTGGTTCCAATCCGCCGATGCCTACGAGGCGCTGGCGGGCAGGAACCTTGTGTCCTGCGTCGTCTGCGGCGGAACCGAGGTCACGAAGGCGCTGATGGCGCCTCGCGTGTCCGCGGTCGAGGGTGCGCCGGCCGAACCGGCTGCTCCCCCTGAGCGCCCGCTGAGCGCCCCAAGCCACCCGGCCGAGCAGATGCTGCGCGCGCTGCGCGATCATCTGAAGAAGAACTCCACCTACGTCGGCGGCCGCTTCGCACAGGAAGCGCGGGCGATGCACTTGGGCGAGGCGGACGAGCGACCGATCCACGGCGAGGCAAGCCCGGCCGAGGCGAAGGCCCTGATCGACGAGGGGGTGCCGATCGCGCCCCTGCCGATCCTGCCGCCCGACAAGACGAACTGA
>CAZVQL010000126.1:0-5044 GCA_964629305.1 uncultured Roseicyclus sp. | reverse complement strand
CCGCGATCTCGGCATCGGGCACGCCCTTGGCCTGCAACTCGGCCACCATCCGCTTGCCTGCGGGGGCCAGCGGCTGCACGAACAACAGCCGGTCGAGCGCGGCGTAGGGCACCTGCGCGGCGCGGGCGAGCGCATCCATCCGGTCGCGGTAGCCCGGCGCATCGCGCAACACGGCCAGCCGGGCGCGATGCCAATCGACGCTTGCTTGAAGCAGACGCTTCAACTCTGCATCCCGCAACCACTCCGCCACCAGCTTCGCCACGCGACCGGACCAACCCGCAAGCCCCGGCACCTCGACCTCGTTCCGGTCGAAGATCGCGAAATAGGTCGCGTCGTACTTGTCGGCCTTCAGGTTCACGTTCCCCCGGTCGCCCCGCAGCAGGTAGGCCTCGTGGCTCTGCACCGCGAAATGGGCGACCTCGGCCAGCGCGTAGCCCACCGTCGCCGCGGACCCACGCCAGCCGTCCCGCAGGAACGAGGGCGGCATCGGTTGGCCCGAGCCGTTGACCCAGCGCCTTTCCATCAACGCCGCCATCCGCGCTGGATCGCGCTTTGCGCCTTTCACCGTGGGGCGGTGGATGCCCAGTTTCAGATGCGGGAAGGGCCGGAACAGCGTCTTGACCCCCCAGCCGCGGCGGAAATCCTCGGGCGCCCCGCGGGTGAACTGCGACAGCACCGGCGCGTCCGACCACTCCACCACACCGTTCGAGCCCATCATCCGCCAGGTGATCGCCACGCCCTCCGTCCCCTCGGGGCAGGCGGCAAGCAGCGCGGCGAAGCTGCCGTCACCGGTCTTCACATGCACGAATTCATCGGCATCGATCACCATCAGCCACTCGGCCCCGGTGATCTCGGCCCGCCGCTCGGCGAGGCCCAGGGCATGCGGCTGCGGCTTCTTCCCTGCCGGTACGTCGTTGCGCAGATGCCGGACAAGCCCCATCGCCTCGAGCCGGTCAAGCATCGCATCCGTCCCGTCCCGGCAAGCGTTGGTGTAGACAAAGACCTCCGCCGCGCCGATCAGCCGGTGATAGGCCAGCCATTCCAGCAGGCGCGGCCCTTCGTCCTTCATCATGCTCACGATGGTGATACGAGGATTGGCCATGCCGCTCATGCCGCGGCGAGAGGCGGTTTGGCCCGCAAGAGGCCGCCCGCCGCCTCAAGCGCCGCTTCCTCTTGCGCGGAAAGGGCGTGCAGCCGGTCATAGAGCGCCCGGTACCCGGTTTCGGGGTCGTCCATCGCGGCGATCTCGGCGAGGCGTTCCTTGAGGGGACCGGCGAAGCCATGCGCGCCTGCGCGCCACTCCATCTTGGACCGCCAACGGTCGTAGCCGGGCGCGAAGTAGTGCAAGAGATGCGCCTGCTCGTCCGCACCCCAAAGCGGTCCTTCGATCTTCTCGCCCGCCTCGGTCACGGCCCAGTGCAGCTTCAGCCGGATGTCGGAGAGACCGGCGCGGTGAAACGACTTGCCTTCAGGATGCCCCACAAGCCCGAAACGTGGCCGGAACAGCGGTGCATCCGCGCCGTAGATCCGGTCCACCTCACGGCGCTCGATCGGCATGCGGAACGCCTCACCGCCATCGGCCAGGGTGACCTGCTCGGCGCTGGACACGCGCAGGGTATCCGTGCCCTGCGGAAGAGTGGACAGCGCGTCCGGCAGGCTGCGTCCCCGCATCCACATCAGTTCATCGGCATCGAGGATCAGGACCCAGCCGTCGGACACATCGCGATAGGCCATCGTCATCACCGCGCGCTGACGCCGCGTGAAGCGGGCGTCGGGGGACAGGCCAAGCCCGTCCCAGAAGGCCGGTGTGCAGCACCGAACCTCGATCCTGGGGTCGCCCGACAGGGGCCCTTGCGCGGGATCTTCCGGGTCGTCGAGGAACAGGATGATCCGCTCTGCGCCCTGCGCCAGGTGCCAGCGCAGGAAACGCTCGAGCACCGGCAGGGGTTCACGAGCGATCGTGGCGACCGTCAGCCGGGGCAGAGCCGCGCCGGCCATCTCTAGGCCAGCCCTTCGAAGCGCGCGGGGATCTTGACCGGAAGACCCTTGTCCGTCGCCCGCGGATCGATGGATCTCCGCGGGCGTTTCGCGGGGCTTCCATCCGCCTCGAACGGGAATTGCGCAAAGGCGATCTCCCGGGCCTCTATGAAGTCCAGTGGCTCTTCGCTCAGCTCGGTCTCGGCGATCGCGTTCAGCCGATCGGTCTGGTGCCCCACGAAGCTGCGGTGCTGATCGGTGCCGCCCCGGGCCGCCATCCGTTCTTCTGCAATGCCTTGATCAGACAGGGCCATGTGGAAGAGCATGAAATGCTCACTCATACGGACAGGGCGATTGAGCAAACGATGCGCGCCGCCGGCCCAGTTCGCCCAACGCGAAATGACGAAAGGCTTGGTGTAGGTATCCGCGACATAGCCGTGGCGCCGTTGGCCCAGGATCGGCTTGTCGCGGTCGAGCGCCAGTGTTTCTGTGGCTGCCTGCACGACATCGACCCCGAGGGCAAAGACATAACCCGCCTCGCCCAGTTCGGTCATGGCCTCGGGCCAGTCGAGCCCCGCGTCGGGGTCTATCACCACGTATTCGTCGCAGTCGCCCCGGATCACGTATTCGTAGCGCTTGCGCAGCGTGTTCGCCCGTCCCGACATCTGCTTGGCGATGAAGCGGTCGTTCTGGATACGCCTGCGCGGCGCATCAAGGATCACCTCGGTCGTGATGCCGGTCAGATCGACGGTCGGTTCCCAGTCGTCGCCGTCGATCACCACGAACAGGTTTTCGCGTCCTACGATCGCGCCGTAGTGGTCGATCCATTTTTCCAGGAAGAAATCCTCGTGCCGCACGTGGGTCAGCGCGCAGGCGAAGTCCTTGGCCATGCTGACCTCCTCAGATTGCCGCCCAGTCCAGCGTCACGTCGCGCCCCTCTGCCGCCGCAGCGGCAGCTTGGGAAAGCGCCTCGGCTCCCGGATCGACCCAGCCCTTTGCTGACGCAATGAACCCGGCCGCCTCGAGCGCCGCGCCGACGGCGGCGAAATCGAGCGTCGCGTAGACCTCGCGTTTGACGATGCGTTGACCGGTGGGATGGAAGAAGCCCGTCAGCGCCTCGATACGCAGCGGGTCGATCCCGGCAAAGGCGCGGAACTGGCGGATGTAGTCCTCGATATTCTGGGACGGGCCGCGGTTGAGGATTGCGACCTCGGCCTCGGGCGACAGCAGCATCGCCCCCAGGTGCAGCGCAGAGCCGTCCAGCGCCACGACGCGCCGCGCCGCCTTCCAGAGTGCGATCTGGCGCTCCAGCGACTCTTCCTGCGGGTGGATGACCGTGTAGCCCTCGGCCTCGAGCAGGGCCTCCAGCCGTTCTTCCAAAAGGATGGAGCCGCGTTTCGACGGCAGGCGTGAGCGCGACACGTAGATCTTTTCGGGGCCATCGGCCGGTATCGCGCGGCCCAGCTTCTCACGGGCCCATGCGCGGTATTCGGGGCGGCCGGCCATCATTTCTTCCATACCGAAGCCGGGCGGCGGGGCGAGAACCTCTTCGATCACGACCGGTTTCTGCGGCACGCGCAGCTCCAGCGTGGCAAGGCCGCACAGTTCGAAGAAGGGGACCAACTCGCGGAACATGCGACGCTCGTGGGTCAGCGCACGCTTGGGGTAGAAGACGATGCCGTCGAGTTCGCCCACAGTGTCGGCGGCCCAAAGGCGCGTGGTCGTTTCCACGAGGAAATGGCCGAAGTGGCCATAGAACAGCCCGCCGAAAAGCCAGCGTCCCTCCAGCCGCTCGACGCGTCCGTCCGCGACGGGTGGGACTGGCGCGACCGTGATCGGGCCCGCCGGGTAGCGCCAGCAATGGCCCTCGGGCAGGAACCTGCCGTCGGCGTCGAACATGCCGGCCGCGCGTTTTGCGCCGCCGGGCGGGTTCTCTCCCCAGGGGATCAGGACCACGTCGCGAAAGACCTCGGGGGTCCAGTCGATGGGGCGGTCCGGGTCGAAGTCGAGGCTCGGCTCCGGCGTTGGCATGGTCTGCACCTCCGTCTGGCCTTGCGGTATCAGTCTTCCAGCGCCTGGGCCGGGTCGATGCCGACCTCCTGGCACATGCGCCAGGCGTAGGAGTTTTCCAGCGGTATGTTCTTGCGCCACCACGGTTTTGTGCCGTTGGTGTAGAGGTGGACCGAGACGGTGGCGTCGGTGAACCAGCCTTCGACGCGGCCGTGGGGGTCGTAGAAGATGTCGTTCAGCTGGAAGGGGACGGGGTAGAGGACGTCGGGGGTCATGGCTTTTTCGTAGTCGCCGGTCTGCTGGGCGAAATACGTGAAGGCCTGCGGGCCGAAGGCGGTGCGCTCGGCCTTGTAGATGCGCACGGCGTGAGGCGCCTTGGGGTCCTGCTTGTCCATCCGCTTGCGCTGGCGGGGGTTCCACCAGGCGGGGTAGTCGGGGAGATTGTCGTAGTAATCAAGGAGTTGATCCATCAACTCGCAGTGCTGCGGCAGGCCCACGACGCCGCAGTTCAAAGCGCCGCGCATTCCGTGGCCGGCGAAGATGTAGTCCCAATCGTCGGGGAAGGGCTTGTGGCAGAAGGCGTCGCAGTCGATCCAGATGGCGCCGGTGGCGCGTATCATCTTGTATCTAAAGACATTACTGAGAAACGAGGCGGAGGTTTCGGCGACGATGTCCATGGGAATGTCCATGATCTCGGACGCCTTCCGCACCTCGACGCCCTCGGGGACATTGGTGACCGTGTCGGTGCAATAGAGCGTCACGGGATGGCCGTGGCGCAGATGCGAGACGAGGCATAACTGGTTGAGATACTGGAGCTTTTCCCCGATCCAGAGGGAGGCCACGGGCCTGCGGTTGAGTTCCACTTGGGGTACCCCTTCTGTCCTGCTCGTTACACGCGCGGGCGTTCTGGCGCCGCGTCCTGATTGGGCCTGTTGTCCCTTATTTCAGGGGGCAAGGCAAAGGGTTTCGGAGGGCTGCACCGGGGGTGTTGCGAGGGTGCAAGAGCCCCGTTAACCGAGGCCGGAACAGGCCGCGAGGGGCGGAGAAGGCCGCGTCA
>CAZVQL010000125.1:0-9170 GCA_964629305.1 uncultured Roseicyclus sp. | reverse complement strand
TGGACGATGCTGCCTACTGGATGAACGTCGATCAGTATATCGGCGGGATCGAACACGCGATTTTGCACCTGCTTTACTCGCGCTTCTTCGCCCGTGCGATGCAGATCACCGGGCATTTGCCACAAGGCTGCGAAGAGCCGTTCAACGCGCTTTTCACGCAAGGCATGGTCACGCACGCGATCTACCAGACGCGGGATGCGAACGGGCGGCCCGTCTACCACTACCCCGAGGACGTGGACCTGCGCGACGGCAGCGGCTTCCTCAAGGACGGCACCGAGGTCGAGATCATCCCCTCGGCCAAGATGTCCAAGTCGAAGAACAACGTCGTCGACCCGGTCAACATCATCGCCACCTACGGCGCCGACACCGCCCGCTGGTTCGTCCTCAGCGATTCGCCCCCCGAGCGTGACGTCGAATGGACCGCCGCAGGGGCCGAGGCTGCCTCGAAACACCTCGCCCGCGTCCACCGCATCGCATCGGACATCGCCACTGACGATACCCCGGCCAACGACGCCGACGAGCCGCTCCTTCGCGAGATGCACAAGACGATCTTCGACGTGACCAACGGCGTCGAAAGCTTCGGCTTCAACGCCGCCATCGCCAAGCTCTACGCCTTCACCAACACGCTGGGCAAATCCACCGCCGGCGCGCAGGCAAAGCGCCAGGCCGCGAAAACCCTCGCACAGCTCATGTCGCCCATGACCCCGCATCTCGCGGAAGAGGTCTGGGCGATGCTGGGCGGCGACGGCCTGATCGCCAACGCCCCCTGGCCCGTGGCGGACGAGGCGATGCTCGTCTCCGACACCGTCACCCTGCCCATCCAGATCAATGGCAAGCGGCGCTCGGAAATCACCGTGCCCAAGGATGCGCCGAAGGAAGAGGTTGAAAAGATCGCGCTGGCCGACGACGCTGTGCTCAAGGCGCTGGCCGGTGGCCAGCCCAGGAAACTGATCGTCGTGCCGGGGCGTATCGTGAATGTCGTCATCTGACCGCCGCACCTTCCTGACGCTCCTCGCCGCGGCCCCGCTCGCGGCCTGTGGCTTCACGCCGGTCTACGGGCCGAACGGGGCGGGCAATGCCCTGCGCGACCGCCTGAGGATCGAACCGCCGGACACCCGGCTGGGCTTCGTCCTCGTCGCGCGCCTCGAGGATCGGCTGGGCCGCGCACAGGCCCCCACCCATGTGCTGACCTGGGATATCGAGACCTCGGCGCGCGGCCTTGCCATCACCGGCACCGATGACATCACGCGCATCAACCTGAACGGAACCCTCACCTTCGCCGTGACCGAGGCGGGCAGTGACCTGCGCGTGCAATCGGGCGAGGTCTCGACCTTCACCGCCTATTCCACCACCGGCTCGCCCGTCGCCACCGCCGCCGCGCGCCGCGATGCCGAAGATCGGCTTATGGTGGCGCTCGCCGATCAGCTGGTCTCGCGCCTGCTGTCGGGCGCCCCCGACTGGGCATGAAACTCAGCCCTCGCGACGTCGCCGCCTATGCGCGCAAACCCGACACCTCGGCCGCGGGCTGCCTGATCTTCGGCGATGACGCGATGCGCGTCGCGCTCCGCCGGCAGGAGCTTCTGAAAAACCTGCTCGGCGAGGGGGCCGAGGAAGAGATGCGCCTCACGCGCATGGACGCGGCCGAGCTGCGCTCGGACCCTGCCCGGCTCATCGACGCGGTCAAGGCGGTCGGCTTCTTCCCCGGCCCGCGCGCCGTCTTCGTGGAAGGGGCGGGCGACGGCCTCGCCCCGGTCTTCGAAGCGGCCCTTGCCGACTGGCAGCCGGGCGATGCCCAGATCATCGCGACCGCCGGACGGCTGACCGCGAAATCCGCCCTCCGCAAGCTTTTCGAAGGTCACAAGACCGCCCGAGCCGCCGCGATCTACGACGACCCGCCCGGCCGCGCCGAGATCGAGACGCTGCTCTCCGAAGCGGGCCTGCGCGACATCCCGCGCGAGGCGATGGGCGATCTGGAGGCGCTGGCGCGCAGCCTGCCGCCCGGCGATTTCCGCCAGACGGTCGAGAAACTCGGCCTCTACAAGCGCGGCGACCCCACCCCGGTCTCGCCCGCCGACATCGCCGCCGTCGCTCCCATGACCATCGAGGCCGAACTCGACGATATCCTGCACGCCACCGCCGAATCGGAGCAAGGCGCGATCGGCCCGATCCTTGCCCGCCTCTCGGGCCAGGGCGTCACCCCCGTCTCGCTCTGCATCGCAGCCCTTCGCCATTTCCGCGCGCTCCACGCCGCGGCCTGCCACCCGAACGGCCCCGCCGCGGGCCTTCAGGCCCAGCGCCCGCCCGTCTTCGGCCCGCGCCGCGACCGGATGCTGCGACAGGCGCAGCGCTGGGGCACGCCACAGCTGGAAACCGCGCTCAGCCTGCTGATCGACACCGACCTGACCTTGCGCTCGGCGCAAAGCGCGCCGCAAATGGCGCTGATGGAACGTACATTGATCCGGCTCGCCATGATGCCGGGCAGACGGGGGCGCTGATGGGCTACACGGTGATCGGGAACGTCAAAAGCCGCGCTTTGCGCGTGCTCTGGACGCTGGAAGAACTTGGCCTCGACTACGAGCACATCGACGCCCCGCCGCGGTCGGACGAGGTCACGCGCATCAGCCCCGCAGGCAAGGTGCCGGTGCTGGTCGCTGATGGCGTGCCGATCACCGATTCGGTGGCGATCATGACCTTCCTCGCCGACCGGCACGGCGCGCTCACCTTCCCCGCCGGCACGATCGAACGCGCGCGGCAGGACAGCCTCACGCAGATGATCCTGGACGAGATCGACGCCGTCCTCTGGACCGCGGCTCGCCACAGCTTCATCCTCCCCGAAGAGCTGCGCGTCGCCGCGATCAAGGACAGCCTCAAGTGGGAATTCGCGAAAAGCGAAACCGCGCTGGTCCATCGCATGGCAGAGGACGGCCCCTTCCTGATGGGCGAGACCATGACCATCGCCGACATCCTGCTCGCCCATTGCGGCGGCTGGGCCATCGCCGCGAAATTCCCGATCTCCGAGCCGCGCCTGCGCGACCACATCGCCATGATGCGCGACCGTCCCGCCTTCCACAAAGCCCTGGGCGCGTAACCCCCCGTTAAGGTTAACGCGCGCGCTCGCCCCTTCATCTTGGCAGGAAAACTCCGGGGGAGTCGCGCAGCGACGGGGGCAGAGCCCCCTCTTCGGGACCGTGCTCAGCCCGTATGCACGCGGTGTGTACAGGGTGTGTACGGGATGTGTACGCGCCTTTCAGCGCCCCCAATCAGCCGCATGCCGCCCCGCCCAGCGCCCCGTCGCAAGGCACCCGGTGATGAGATAACCGCCCGTCGGCGCCTCCCAATCCAGCATCTCGCCCGCCACGAACACGCCGGGCAAAGCACGCAGCATCAAGCCCTCGTCGACCGCCTCGCGCATCACCCCGCCCGCCGTGGAAATGGCTTCGTCCATCGGCCGCGGCCCTTGGTGCCTTATCTCCAATCCTTTGATAAGACGTGCCAAATCAACGCCATCCGGCAAGGGGCGACCGAATTCCTGCAAAAGCGCCCGCTTCACCGGATCAAGCTTCAGGACCTTCCCGAGATGCTGCGCCATCGACCGCTTCCGCGGCCGTGTCGCCAACCGCGCGGCGACCTCCTCCACCGTCAACCCCGGCAGCAAATCCACCACGAGGGCCGCGCCCTCCCGCACCTCCGCCGAGACGGCATAGATCCCGCCTCCCTCCACCCCGCGGGCCGAGACCACGAACTCTCCCATCACCCAGATTTCATTGGGATTTTTCAAAGCCACGCTCTTCACCGGGCTGCCGAAATGCGGCGCCATATGCGCCGTCCAGTCCACCACGAACCCCATGTTCGCCGGCTTGAACGCCGCCACCTCGACGCCCTTTTCCGCGAGCCACGCAGCCCAAGCCCCGTCCGAGCCCAACCGCGCCCAACTCGCCCCGCCGAGGGCCAGCACCACCACCCGCGGCGCCAGCACCCGCTGTCCCTCGCGCGTCTCGAACACCCAGCCCTCACCGTCCCACCCGGTCCAGCGCCACCCCAGCCGCAGCTCCGCCGGAACCCGGCGCAACCACGCCCGCAACAGCGGCGAGGCCTTCATCGCCACGGGGAAGACCCGCCCTGAAGAGCCGGTGAAAACCGGCTGGCCCAACGCTTCCGTCCAGGCCATGACCTCGGCCGGTCCCATGTCCCGAAGCATCGGCAGAAGCCACGGAGCAGCATTGCCGTAGGCGGCGGCAAACCCTTCGAAAGGCTCGTCTTTCGTCAGGTTGAGCCCCGACTTCCCCGCCATCAGAAACTTCCGCCCCGCGGACGGCTTGCCCTCCACGATCACCACCGAGCGGCCTGCGCGCGCCATCTCCTCGGCGGCCATCAGCCCCGCGGGGCCCGCCCCGATCACCAGCGCGTCGACCGCCTCAGCCATGCCCTTGCCCCCGCGCCGCGCCGCGCCACACTTCCCCATCATGGAGGACATGCCCATCTGCCCGCTCTGCGAGCGCCCGATCCCGAGGGAGGCCAAGCAAAGCCTGCATCACCTGACGCCCAAGCTCAGGGGCGGCAAGGGCGGGCCGACCGTGCTTCTGCACCAGATCTGCCACAACGAGATCCACGCTACCCTCTCCGAGGCGGAGCTTGCGCGC
This sequence comes from uncultured Roseicyclus sp., assembly GCA_964629305.1. GTDB lineage: Bacteria > Pseudomonadota > Alphaproteobacteria > Rhodobacterales > Rhodobacteraceae > Roseicyclus. Next base: position 4,530 of record CAZVQL010000125.1, on the reverse strand, counting down.
AGCTACAATACCGTCGAAGCGCTCCGCGCTCATCCGCGTCTGGCGAAGTTCCTCGCCTGGGTCGGGAAACGCCCCTCCGATTTCCATTCCAAGACCCCCGGCGCACGGCGCGGCTGGAAGCGGCGCTAGCCTCTAGCGCCCTTCGCACATCTCCTTGATCCGCTGCAGGATTTCCGGTTTTCCCGACAGCGCATCATCGGCGATCTGCGCCGCTTGCTCCAACAGGTGTTCGGGCAGCGTGATCCGGTCGATCAGGCCGAAGGCATAGGCCTCGTCCGCGGTGAACTTCTGCCCGCCGAGCAGCAGGAGCTTCGCCCGCGCGGGCCCCATCAGCGCAACGAGCCGCCCGGGGTCAGAGGGCTGCGGCAGGAAACCCAGCTTCGCCACCGGGTAGAAGAACCGCGCGTTCGGCACCGCCAGCCGCACGTCGCAGGCGAGCGCCATGCCAAAGGCCCCGCCCGCCAGCGTCCCGTTCAGCGCGGCGATGGTCAGGCACGGCAAAGCCGCGATCCCGCCCGAGACCTGTTCCCAGAGCGGCGACGTGGCAAGCCCCGCCCGCGCCTCGTCGAGGTCGGCACCGGCGGAAAACACCTTGTCCCCCGTTCCGGTCAGGATCAGCGCCTTGATATGCGGATCGACCGTCGCTTCGACCAGGATATCGGCGATCCGCGAGAGCATCTCGGCCGTCAGCGAGTTCGCCTTGTCGGGCCGGTTGAGCGTGATCCGCCACAGCCCATCGTCGCGATGGCAGTCGATCATGGGCCGACCCCCACGGCTTTGCGCACATCCGGATCGCGCAGCGAGATGTCGTCGCCCAGCCACGTGTCGGCCTCGGGCCCGCACATCCAGACCAGCGCCTTGGCCGGCCATTCGGGCGGGATGTGGTCGGTCCACTCCAGCTGGCTGACGGGGTTCACGCCCGATGCCTTGATCTCGCGCTGCATGTCGGTGGCAACCGTTCCGGGCGACAGCCCGAGGGCGCGGATGCCCTTGTCACCAAGCTCCTTGTGCAGGCAGGCGGTGAACATCTTCACCCCGGCTTTCGACGTGCAATAGGCGCTCCACGCCTCGAGCGCGTTCACGGCGGCGCCTGACGAGATGTTGATGATCGTACCGCCGCCGCGCGCCAGCATCAGCGGCACGGCGGCGCGGGCGCAATGGAAGACACCCTTGAGGTTGATGTCGATCAGCTGGTTCCAGGCGTCGGGATCGGCAGTTGCGATATGGCTGATCGGCTCGATCACGCCGGCGTTGTTGATCAGAACGTCGAGGCCCCCGAACGTGTCGGCGGCGGCGCCGAGCGCGGCCTCCACCTCCCAGTAGCGGGTCACGTCGCAGGGCACGGCCAGCGCGGTCTGCCCGATCTCGCCGGCCAGTGCGGTGATCGCCTCGCGGTCGCGCGCCATCAGGACGACATTGGCCCCGGCGGCGGCGAAACTGCGGGCCGCGGCGGCCCCGATCCCCCGGCTGGCGCCGGTGATCGCAACGGTCTTTCCGGTCATGCTGTCCGGCATCGGCGTGCTCCCCTTCCGTGTTGTGCAAGCGAACCCTCTGGGTCCAGAGCTACCGCGCAGTGTCGCGCGGGGCCAGCCCCCTCGGCCCGCCACGTCAGGGTATCCCGCCCTTGACCCGTGACGCGGGGACCGCGAACATCACGCCACCATTTCAGCATTGGACGGATCCCATGCCCAAGACGAACCTCTTTACCCTGACCCTTTCCGGTTGTGCGCTCATCGCGACGGGTCCCGCCCTTGCGCTGACCGCCGACGAGCTTTGGACACAGTGGCAGACGCAGGCCGCCGCCACGGGCCAGGTGATGACCGCCGCCGAGGTGGTTCCCGGCAACGGCACACTCACGCTTAACGGGTTCACGACCACCTTCACGGATGGCGAGGTGTCGACCGTGGGCCGCGTCGAACAGTTGGTGATGACCGAGAACGGCGATGGTTCGGTCTCGATCGGGATTTCGGACCAGTATGATTTCACCATTACCTTCGTGCCCGATGCGGGCGATCCGCCCGTGAACCTGGGGATCATCCTGCGCGCGCCGGATCTCGATATGACGGCAAGCGGCACGCCCGAGGCGGTGGTCTACGAGTATTCCGCGCCCCTCATCACGGTCGAGGACGGGCCGATCACCGGCGGCGACGGGCCGCCGCCCACGATCGACATGACCATCGCCCTGTCGGATGTCGCCGCGACCTACCAGGTCGATGCGAGCGATCCCGCCAACCTCGGGTACGACACCACCTCGTCCTTCTCGTCGATGGCGGGCGCCGTGAACATCCTGCCGCCCCCGGGCGAAGAGGGCCGCATGAAGCTGGTGCTGTCCGCGGGCGCGACCACGGCCACGGGCAACGGCAGGCTGGGCAACATGGCCGAGCTGGCCGCCAACCCCGACCTGGTCCCGTCGGGCTTCGATCTGAACGGGTCCTTCGAATACGAGAGCCTGGGGCTGGAGCTGACATTCGAGCATCCGCGGGATGCCTTCACCCTGATCGCCTCGAACGAGGGGGGCGGGCTGTCGTCCTCCTTTTCCGAGACGGCGCTTGCCTATCGGCTGACGGCGACGGGCAGTTCGACCTACCTCGCGGGTGCAGAGATCCCCGTGCCGATCGAGTTCTCGGTCGAAAACGCCGAGATCGCCTTCAGCTTCCCGCTTGCGCCGGGCGGCGACAGCCAGCCGGTGGCGATGCGCCTTGCCTACCAGGACCTTGTCCTTGGGCCCGGGATCTGGACGATGGCCGACCCGGCCGAAAGCTTTCCGCGCGACCCGCTGAGCGTGATCGTGGATATCAGCGGCAGCGTCCGTGTGCTGGAGAACCTGCTGGCCGCCGACATGGAGGCAGGTCCGCCCCCCGTCGAGTTGCAGCAGATGACGGTGAACGAGTTGCGCATCTCGGCGGCGGGCGCCACGTTGACCGGCACGGGCAGCGCCGAGTTTGCACCGGGGCCGGTGCCGATGCCGGTCGGCTCGGTCGATCTGCAATTGTCGGGCGGTCTGGCGCTGCTCGACACGCTGCAAGGCACGGGCATCGTGCCGATCGAACAGTTGGCGATGGTGCGTGGGATGCTGGGTGCCTTTGCCCGGCCTGGCGCCACGCCGGACACGCTGGAATCGACCATCGAGTTCACCGAGGGTGGCGGGATCACCGCGAACGGCGTCCCGCTTCAGTAATACGGATTGAATGATGCGGCCCGCCCCCAAGGCCAGGGGGCGGGCCGTGGTCTGTCTTGCGCAGGGGGCAGGACGGCACTAGGTCCGGTAGCAACCCCATGAAAAGGTGAAACCCCAGATGTCCGAGCCCCTCGCCCCCCTGACCGACGCGTTGCTCGAGGCCGCGATCCGTGCCGGTGCCGATGCCGCGGATGCCATCGCCGTCGACGGCACGTCGCTGTCCATCGGGGTGCGCGCGGGCGCGCTGGAACAGGCCGAGCGCTCGGAAGGCGTCGAGGTCGGTTTGCGCGTGATGGTCGGGCCGCGGCAGGCCTGCGTCTCGGCCTCGGACACGAAGCCCGAAACCTTGCGCGAAATGGCCGAACGCGCCGTCGCCATGGCGCGGCTTGCGCCGGATGACCCGACCATCGGCCTGGCCGATCCGGCGCAGCTGAGCACCGTGCGCGATGGCCGCGCACTGGACATGTCGGACCCCGAGGCCGACCCCGACCCCGCCGCGCTGGAGGACGCTGCCCGCCGGGCCGAGGCCGCCGCGCTGGCCATTGAAGGGATCAGCCAGGTCCAATCGGCGAGTGCGGGGTTTTCACGCCGGCGCATTCACCTTGCCGCGACGAACGGGTTTTCGGGCGGCTACGAGCGGTCGGACCACGGGCTGGGCTGCGTCGCCATCACCGGCGAGGGGCTGGGGATGGAGCGCGACTATTTCGGCGACGGGCGCAACCACGCCGCCGACCTGATGAGCCCGGAAGAGGTCGGGCGCATCGCGGGCGAGCGCACCGTGGCGCGTGCAGGCGCGCGGAAGCCCAAGACCGGCGCCTATCCGGTGATCTACGACGAACGCATCTCCTCGGGGCTGATCGGGCACCTGCTGGCCGCCACCAACGGCAGCGCCATCGTGCGCGGCGCGTCCTGGGCGCGTGACCTGCTGGGGGAGGCGGTTCTGCCCAAGGGCCTTTCGCTGATCGAGGACCCGCACCGCCCGCGGACCTCGGGCTCGAAGCCCTTCGATGCCGAGGGGCTGCCGACCGCGCGCCGCGCGATTGTCGAGGACGGTGTGCTGACGGGCTGGACGCTGGACCTTGCCACCGCGCGGAAGCTGGGGATGACCTCGACCGCAAGTGCCAGCCGCGGCACCTCGTCCCCGCCGTCGCCGAGCGTGGGGAACGTGGCGCTGACGCAGGGGGACATGGACCTTGCCGGGCTGATGGCCGAGATGGGAACGGGCCTTCTGATCACGTCGATGATCGGCTCGTCGATCAACCCGACGACGGGCGATTATTCGCGCGGCGCCTCGGGTTTCTGGGTCGAGAACGGCGAGATCGCCTACCCGGTCAACGAATGCACCGTGGCGG
>CAZVQL010000124.1:0-9194 GCA_964629305.1 uncultured Roseicyclus sp. | reverse complement strand
GTGGAAGTTCGAGTCTTCTCGACCGCACCATTCCCTTTCACTCCGAGATGAGTCGCTTCGAGATGTCGCCGCCCCAAGGGTCGGCGCATTGGGCCGTGACACACGCGCTGCGCTGTGTTTACTACCCGCCACATCGGCAGGGAGGGGCACAAGAATGAAACTGATGCGCATCGGAGACGCAGGGGCCGAACGCCCCGTGGTGCAGGCGCCTGATGGCACATGGCGGGACATTTCCCGGCACGTGCCCGACATCGGGCCCGAGACGCTGGCGGATTTGCAGCAGATGCTTGATCTGAACGCGCTGACGGGCCTGCCGGCCGTCGATATCTCGGCGGCGCGGGCGGGATCGCCCATCGCGCGCCCGCGAAACGTTTGGTGCATCGGCCTCAACTACTCTGATCACGCCGCCGAGTCGGGCATGCCCGTCCCGAAGGAACCTATTCTCTTCACCAAGCCCGGCAGCGCGGTCAGCGGGCCGAATGACCCGATCCCGTTGCCCGAGGGATCGACGCGCCTCGACTGGGAGGTCGAGCTTGGCGTGGTCATCGGCACGCCCGCGCTGAACATCACCGAGGACAAGGCGCTCGATCATGTCTTTGGCTATGTCGCTGCCAATGATGTTTCCGAACGCGACTGGCAGATGGAGCGTGGCGGGCAGTGGTCGAAGGGCAAGGGCTATCCCGGTTTCTGCCCCTGCGGTCCCGTTCTCGTAAGCCGCGACGAGGTGCGCGATCCCCAGGCGCTCGGGATGGAGCTTTCGGTGAACGGCGCAGTGATGCAGACCGGGAGCACCGCCACGATGATCTTCGGGGTCGCCCATATCGTGGCCTATCTCAGCCGGTTCGTGCTGCTGGAGCCGGGCGATCTGATCCTGACCGGTACACCGCCCGGCGTCGGCATGGGCAAGACCCCGCCGCGTTACCTGGCCGATGGTGACCGCGTCAGCCTTTCGGTTGAAGGATTGGGGCGGCAAGAGAACACGGTGCGCTCGGTCTGACGCCTCGCCGCGCAAGCTGGACGCGCCGGGTTCCAATGTTGCGGTTGGCCATGGCGCCAATCTCGATCTTGAGGTCATGGACAGTCGGCCGGCCGCCGTCCGACGCGCGTCTAGAGTGACGGGGTCAGGCCAGCCGACTGCAGTGCTTCAAGCCGTGCATAGGCTCCGTCCGCGGCCATGAGCTCGGCGTGGCTTCCTGCTTCGATGACGCGTCCACGGTCGAGCACAACGATGCGGTCCGCGTCTCGGATCGTAGATAGTCGGTGCGCGATCACCAGTGTCGTGCGGCCCTCGGACAGGCGCTCCAGTGCGGCCTGAACCAGACGTTCGGATTGCACATCCAACGCCGAAGTCGGCTCGTCCAGAAGCAGGATCGGTGCGGCCTTCAGCATCGCTCGAGCAATCGCAACGCGTTGCCGTTGTCCACCGGAAAGGGCCGAGCCACGCGGCCCAACACCGGTATCGAGGCCTTGCGGCAAGGCGTCCGTGAATTCGGTAACCGATGCCGCTTCGGCCGCGGCGCGGACCTCTTCGGGGGTGGCGTCAAGGCGGCCCATCTGGATGTTCTCGGCGATGGTGGCATCGAAGAGTGCTGTTTCCTGGCCCACCACTGCAATCGCGTCCCGCAACTCATCGAGGTCCAGCGCCGTGACCGGCGTACCGCTGATGGTGATCGTGCCGGCCTCGGCATCAATCAGCCTGGTGAGAAGCCCAAAGACCGTCGTCTTTCCTGCCCCCGATGGGCCGACGATAGCCGTCGTCCGGCCCGCCTCGGCCGCGAAACTCAGCCCGTTCAGCACTTGCGTGCCGTCGTAGCCGAAGCGCACGTCTTCAAAGCGGATCTCGCCCGGCCTGACAGGCTGCGGGCTTGGAGGCGGCAGGATCGTCGGCCGCGCCTCCAGCGCCGCGTAGAGCCGGTCGAGCGAGGCGACGCCGGCTTGCACCTGGGCCGCGACCCCCGAGAGACGACGCAGCGGATCGAAGATCAGGGCCAATGCGGTGAAAAACGACATGAACTCGCCAAGCGTCTTGTCGCCCTCGATGATCTGAGCCCCGCCATAGTAAAAGACAGCCGCAAACCCTGTGGCGGCGATGACGTCTATCATCGCGGGATTGGCGGACATCCCTCTCTGTGCGCGCAGGGAATGTTGCAGGAAGCGCGAGACTTCGCCGCCGAAGCGCGCATTCTCGTGGGCCTCCAACCGGTTCAGCTTGATCGATTGCACCCCGTGAAAGATCTCGTCCAGCTGCATCGAGAGCCGCGCCGCCGTCTCGCGGCTCGCCGCAACTGTGTTGCGGATATAGCGCTGAAGGGCCACGAGAGGCAGCACCATGAGCGGCAGCCCGATGAGGGCGATCAGGGTCCAGCGCCAGTCGTTGTAAAGCATCACGGCCACAAGTGACGCGAAGGTGATCGTGTCGCGGCCGAGCGACATCACCACGCTCGATGCCAATGACTGAAGCGCCGCCGTATCGCCCCGGACCCGCTCGATCAAAGCGCCCGGTGCGTGGTCGCGGAAGAACCCCAAGTCAAGTGACAGGAGATGCGCGAGCAGCCGCCGTTGAAGCGCCGCCGTCACCTCGAGCCCGATCCTCGCGATGATCAGTCGCTGCGCAAAGCCTGCTGCCGCGCGTACGAAGAATACGAGAGAGATCGTCAGTGCGATCAGGCCAACGCCCGTCATGTCGCCCGCCGCGAAAAGGTCGTCGAAGAGCGGCTGGATCAGGTAGGCCATCCCGCCCAGTGCTGCCCCTTCGATGGTCATCAGCAGACCCGCCACGATAAGGCGACGCCAATGGCCCCTCACATGCTCGCGCCAAAGCCGCCGCAGAAGCTGTGCGGCAGGAACACCGCTGAGCAGTGTTGGTCTGGAAATGTCGTTGCGATTGGACAGGGCGACCGCTCCGGCGGTTGGCATCGTTTTTCTGATCTCAGGCGGCTTACGCGATGTGTCCCGCCCACACAAGCGACCGGCGCTCCCCCGGAGGCCGGCGCTTCCGAGGTCGCAACGTGTCGGGATTATGTCGGGCCTCTCAACAAGCCGTAAACACGCCGCAATTGGTCCGCAATCCCGCCTGAGACTCATTCCATCAAGGGATTGTAGTGCTTTGTACCTAGGAACCCTGTGATGTCTGCTCCGATCCTTCCCGACGCCTTCAACACCTATATGCCGACCTCGCTTCTGCGGTCAGAGGGTCGCGATTGCGCGGTCAGCGAGAGCAGTGAGACGATCGGCTTCGTCGCCGGAACCCGGGTCGCGACGCCGATGGGCTACATAGCCGTTGAACGCCTGTCGGCCGGTGACGTCGTGTTGACCGCTGATGGCCGCCATGCCCGTCTCTCCTGGGTCGGTATGACAAGGGTCGAAACGACGGCCGACACCGCCCCGGTGCGTTTCGAGACCGGCACGATGGACAACATGCGCCCCCTGCGCCTCGGCCAAGGCCACAGGGTTCGCGTCTCGGGTTGGCGCGCACAGCTTCTGTTCGACGCAGACGCCGTCCTTGCCACCGCTAAGTCCTTCGTGAACTCCACGGATGTCACAATCGAAGAAGCGTCTGGGCAGGTGGTCTATGTCCACCTCATGTTTGATCGGCACGAGGTGGTGCTTGCCGAGAACATTCCCTGTGAAACGCTCCGCCCTGGGCCTGAAGGGCTCGATCAACTCGATATCATGACCCGGCGCGCCGTCCTGAATGCCCACCCGCACCTCGCCGAGGCTTCCTTGGAGTCGACCGCGGATGCAGCGGACCTGCCGCTTGTGTCCGAACTGGAGGCCCGAGTTCTGCTGGCAGCGTAAGAAGCGGGCGCTCACCCCACCAGCCAGATCCATCCCGTTGCGGTCAGCACCGTGATCGCGGTGCCGATCAGGATGGACGACGCCACAACCCGCCGCGCAGCCCCATACATGTCGGCGAAGATGTAGGTGTTCACACCGGGTGCCATCGCCGCCGTCACCACGGCCGCGCGCAACTGCTCCTGGCTGAGGTTTGCGACCGTGCTGCCAAGCCCCCAGGCGATTGCGGGATGGATCAGCAGCGAGATCACGCAGATCATCGCGATGACGCCTGCATCCCCCTCGGGCTTGTAGCGGTAAAGAACACCGCCAAGCCCGAACAGCGCCGCCGGAAGGGCTGCCCGGATCATCAGCGCCAGCGCGTCGTCAATCATCGTGGGGATGGGCAGGCCGATCAGGTTCACCGCGAAGCCCAGCCCGATCCCGATCATCAGCGCATTGCGGAAGATCGCCTTGGCGACCGTCCCCGCCAGCGCCACACCGCCGGTCTCGGCACGCACGATTTCCATCGTGACGATGCCCAGAAGGTAGCAAAACGGCGCATGGACCGCGACGATGGCGTAGTTGGGCCCGAGGCTGTCGATCCCGTAGGCACGCTCGCCGATCGCCAGCCCCAAGAGCACCGAGTTGGCGAAAAGCGCGCAGAAGCCGATGGCGACGCTGTCCGTCCACGGCCGCCCGAACCCGTAGCGCGCGCCGAACATCGCCCCGAAGAAGGCGACCGTGGACCCTGCGTAGTAGCTGGCCAGCAGCGCCAGGTCGAAATCCGCGCCCAGGTCCAGTGTAGCGATCGCTGAAAAAAGCAGACAGGGAATGGCGAACTTCTGCGTGAAGACCATCAGCCCGTCGACCGCGGCATCGCTGAAAAGCCCCCGCCAGACGGCAAGGTAGCCCGCGCCGACGACAAGGAAGACCGGCATCACGATGGCGAGGATGTCGCCCAAGCGCTCAGACCTCGTAGGTCAACGTCAGCCCGTCATGGGCAGGCGTGATGTGTTCGGGCGTCTCGGCGGCCACGGTCGCATAGTCCAGATCGATATGCATGTTGGTCAGAACCGCGCGCCGCGGCTGCGCCCGCGCGATCCATTCCAGCGATTTCTCCAGATGCGCATGGCTGGGGTGCGGTGTGCGCCGGAGCGCGTCGAGGATCCAGCAGTCAAGCCCGTCCAGCACAGGCCAGACCGCCTCGGGGATGTCGGAGACATCCGGCAGATAGGCCACGTCGCCGACGCGGAAGCCAAGCGCATCGATATTGCCGTGCCGCACCTCGAAGGGTGTCAGCCGGATCTCGCCGCCCGGCCCGTCGATCACCACGTCGCCGTCGATCCCGTTCAGGTCGAGGATTGGCGGGTAGGCCGAGTTCGGCGGCTGCACGAAGGCATAGCCGAAACGGCTGAGCAGGTCGTTCTGCGTCGCCCCGTCGGCCCAGACCGGCAGGCGCTGACGCATGTTGAAGACGATCATCCTGAGGTCGTCGAGCCCATGGGTGTGATCGGCGTGCGAATGGGTGAAGACCACCCCGTCGAGCCGCCCGATGCCCTCATCCAGCAGCTGCGCGCGCAGGTCGGGCGAGGCGTCGATCAGCACCGCGGTTTCGCCGTCGCCCTCGCGCCGCCGTATGAGAAGCGAACAGCGACGGCGGTTGTTCTTGGGGTTTTCGGGATCACAATCGCCCCAATGCCCGCCAAGCCGCGGGACACCGCCCGAAGAGCCGCAGCCGAGAATGGTGAAGAGCAATTCGGCCATGCGCCTACGCCGCCTTGGCCCAGGCCGCGGCCTTCCAGAAGAGGCGGTCGAAATTCTCGGTCGTGGCCCGCGCGAAGGCAGGATAGTCGAGGCCGAAGACCTCGGCCCCCACGCGCGCAGTATGCGCGGTGTAGGCGGGCTCATTGCGCTTGCCGCGATGGGGCGGGGGGGCGAGATACGGGCTGTCGGTTTCCACGAGGATGCGGTCGAGGGGGGCGGCGGCGAAGATATCGCGCAGCTCCTGGCTTTTCGGGAAGGCCGCAATGCCCGACATCGACAGATAGAAGCCGAGATCCAGCGCCGCAAGCGCCAGCTCGGCGCTGGAGCTGAAGCAGTGCATCACGCAGGAATAAGCGCCCGCGCGGTGCTCCTCGGTCAGGATGCGGGCCATGTCCTCGTCCGCGTCGCGGGCGTGGATGATGAGCGGCAGGCCGGTCTGGCGCGCGGCCTCGATGTGCAGGCGCAGGCTTTCCTGCTGAACGGCCTTCGACTCGGCCGTGTAATGGTAGTCGAGGCCGGTCTCGCCGATGCCCACGAACTTCGGATGGCGGGCCAGCGCCACCAGCTCCTCCACGGTGGCCAATGGTTCCTCTGCCGCGCTCATCGGATGGGTGCCCGCGGCCCAGAAGACAGGGTCATGCGCCTCGGCAATGGCCCGCACGGTGCCCGCGTTCTTCAACCGGGTGCAGATCGTTACCATTCGGGTGACACCCGTTTCGCAGGCGCGCGATACGACCTCGGGCAGCTCGTCCTTGAGGCTGTCGAAGTCGAGGTGGCAGTGGCTGTCGACGATTTCCGGGGTCTCGGGCATCAAAAGGCTTTCGCGGCTGTCAGGCCGCGGGAAGCTGCGCGGCGGTCCGGTCGAGGTCGAGGAACATATCGAACGTGAGCGCGGCAGGGTCAAGGTTGACCGCCTTGCCGCGCCGCGCCCGTTGCGTGAGCGTCGCGGCCAGCTCGGCCCAGGCCCGCGCGGCATGACCATCGGGCGAAAGCCGCACGAGCGTTGCGGCCTCGCCCGGCACGATCTCGGGCGGGCTCTGGCCGGTGACGCCGGTGCGCGCGAGCCGCGAGAGTGCGATGTCGAGCAGCGAGAGCGTCAGGTCGAAACGCGCCTCGCCGGTCTTGCCCTGCGTCGCATCCGCCAGCCGCATGGCCAAGGGCCGGTCGAGCCGGGGCAGGCTGCCCAGAAGCGACAACAGATCGGCGTATAGCCCAAGCCCGTCATGCGCCATCAGGCGCACGGCCTCGCCCACCGAGCCACCGGCCAGCTCCGCCAGCCCGGTGGCATTCTCGGGCGTGGCATGGCCCGCCTGCTCCAGCGCGGCTTGCAGGTCGCCCGTATCGAGCGCGCCGAAGCGCAGCGTGCGGCAGCGCGAGCGGATCGTCGGCAAAAGGCCCGAGGGGCGGTGCGAGATCAGGAACAGGACCGCGTTCTTCGGCGGCTCCTCCAGTTCCTTCAGAAGCGCGTTGGCCGCCGAGGGGTTCATCTCGTCGGCGTTGTCCACGATCACCACGCGCCGCCCGTTGCCGCCCGCGGACATGCCGAAGAAGGATTTCACGCGCCGCACCTCGTCCACGCGGATCACGTCCGACAGCGCCTTGCCATCGGGCCGCGGCCCGCGGCGGATCAGGCAAAGGCCCGGCTCGGAGAGCGCGCGCAGACGGGCTGCGACCGGGTGCCCCTCGTCGATGTCGAGGGTTTCGGGCGGGGGCGGGGCGCCGAAAAGCCCGTCGCCCTCGTCGATCGGGGTCGCCAGCAGGAAGCGCGCCGCGCGCCAGGCGAAGGTCGCCTTGCCCACGCCCCGCGGCCCGGTCAACAACCAGCCATGGGGCAGGCGACCCGAGGTGACGGCGCCAAGGAACGCCGCCTCGGCCTCGGCCTGACCGAACAGGCGCGGCGTCTCGCGCGGGTGCGGCGCACCGTCGAGGCGGTCGGGTTCTGGCAGGGCGTCGTCGCTCATGCGGCGTTCCTAGCATGGGGCAGGGTGGCGGGAAACGCGGGACTTCTGCCCGGTCAGCTCAGCCGCGCCGCGACGGCCGCCGCGACCGCATCCGCAATCGTGTCCGCATCCTGCGACGCGTCGATCAGCACGCAGCGCCCAGGTGCCTCGGCGGCCAGCGCGCGGAACCCGTCGCGCAGCTTTTCCTGGAAGGGCAGGCCGAACTCCTCGAACCGGTCCTCGCCCGAGCGCCGCGCAAGCCCGCGGCTCAGGGCCACCTCCGGCTCCATGTCGAGGATCAGCGTCAGGTCCGGCTCGATCCCGATGACGCGGGCGTGGATGTCGTCGACCAACCCGCGCAGATCACCGCGTGTGGCCCCTTGGTAGACACGGGTCGAGTCGGCGAACCGATCGGTGATCACGTCGGATCGTCCGTTCCAGATGGTCGCGGCGGGCGGCGGTGAAAAGCAGGATCTCGGTCTCGGGCGACCAGCGATCCGGATCGCCTTCGACCAGCAGACGCCGGATTTCCTCGGCGCCCGGCGCGCCGCCGGGCTCACGCGTCAGGACGGGGTCGCGCCCACGGGCGCGCAGCCAGTCGGCCAGCCGCCGCGATTGGGTGGATTTGCCCGACCCGTCGATCCCCTCGAGGCTGATGAACAGCCCGGCGGCCGCGGGCATCAGCCGCCGGCCGGCACGGGCGGGGGCCCGAGCACCTCGTAGAGAACCGCGCGCGCCGCGGTGCCGAGCCGGGTCATGATGCCCCCCTCGGCCACGGCCTCGGTCGCCAGAAGCGGGATGACATGCTCGACCGCCACGTCGCCCTCGCCCGAGACGATACGAAGCGTGCCCAGTTCGTCGCCTGCCGCCACGGGCGCAAGGACGGGGCTTGCATAGCTCACCTCGGCGGTCAGGGCCGCGTCCCCCACGGCAGGCATCAGCAGCGTCAGGTCCGATGCGGGCGCAAGGCCCACATCCGCCGCGCCGCCCATGAAGACGGGCGCGCGCGCCATCTCGGTCCCCGCCTCGACCACCTCGCGCTCGACGAACTGGCGCAGCGCCCAGCTGGTGATCCGCTCGGCTTCGCGTGCGCGGGCCTCGGCCGAGGGCAGGCCGGTGATCACGAAGGTGATCCGGCGCGACCCTTGAGTGGCCGACCCGACAAGGCCGTAGCCGGCCTCTTGCGTGTGGCCGGTCTTCAGCCCGTCCGCGCCGATCCCCATGCTCAGAAGCGGGTTGCGGTTGAAGCGGTTGGCGGGCGAGCGGTTCTCGTAGTCGAACTCGGTCTCGGCGAAATAACGGTAGTATTCGGGATGCGCGGTGATGATCTCCTCGGCGAGGATGCCGAGGTCGCGCATGCTCATGACATGGCCCGCCGCGGGCCAGCCGCTGCCGTTGCGGATCGTGGTCTGCATCATGCCCAGCTCTCGCGCGCGATCCGTCGCGATGCGGGCAAAGCCCTCTTCGGTGCCATCGGGGCTGAGCGCTTCGGCCAGCACGACCGAGGCGTCGTTGCCCGAAACGATGATCACGCCGCGGATCAGCTCTTCGACCGTGGGCCGGTCCGAGGTGTTGAGGAACATCGTCGAGCCGCCGAAGCTCATCGCGTGCTCGCTGACCGGCAGGCGCGTCTCGAGCGTCAGCCGGCCCTGCTGCAACGCCTCGAAGGTCATCAGGAGCGTCATCAGCTTCGACATCGACGCGGGCGGCAGC
>CAZVQL010000123.1:0-9215 GCA_964629305.1 uncultured Roseicyclus sp. | reverse complement strand
CACCGTTTCACCCCGCCAGCGACAGGTCCAGCGTCACCGGGAAATGATCCGACGCCGTCAGAAGCGCATCGCGCAAGGCTTCGTCCTCCCAACAGCCGGGGTCCTCGAACGGGTGCCAGACGCGCCAGCGCCGCGCCGCCCCGCGCAGGTCGGGCGAGACGAAGATGTAGTCCAAGAGCGCCGACAGGTACCGCCCCTCGCTTGCGATGTAGAAGCGCGCGGTGGTGGGCGCGGCCACGATCCGCCGCTCCAGCGCCTTGGCGGCATGGGGGTCGAACATCAGCCGGTCGTTGCCGTCGCCCCAGCCCATCACGATCTCGACGCCCGACCGCCCGAACAGCTCTTCGTAGATGTCGAGGCCGGGGCCGTCGTTCAGGTCGCCCAGCACGATCAGCGGCGCGCCTTCGCCGAGATGCGCCTCGATCCGGCGGCGCAGCCAGATGCATTGCGCCAGCTGCTTGCGCCGGTTCGAGATTGCGATCTTCATCGCGTGATCGGCGTCGCGCGCGCCGTGCGGCGCCTTGGATTTCACATGCACCCCGATCATCCGCATCGGGCCGAGCGGTGTCTCCAGCCGCATCTCCAGCGGCGGCTTCGAGAACTCGACCACGTCCTCGGTCGCGTCCACATCGAGGTCGATCCGGTATTGCCCGTCGAAGCGCGGCGCGCCCAGCTCGACGGGGTCGTGCTTCGCGGTGATCACGTCGGGATCGTAGAGCAGCATCAGCTCCTGCTGGGTGTCATTGGCAAAGCCGAAACAGACCTCGCGCGCGCGCAGCCCCGCGGCCTGCGCGAAATTCGCCAAGGCCACGGCGCCGTTGCGGTGGCGCGAGATATCGGGCGCCTCGACCACCATCACGGCGTCCGCATCCATGGCGCGAAAGACAGTCGTCAACGCCTCGACCTGCTCGCGCCGCGTCACGTTCTGGCGCGCCGACCACTGGTTGTCCGACAGCACGCGCCCGTCATCGTCGAAAAGGGCGTGGAACCACTCCACGTTGTAGGTCGCGATCCTGAGCCGCTTCTCGGCCATTCGCTCAGGCCCGCTCGGCCGCCCGGGCCGAGATCTCCTCCCAGGCCCGGTTCACCGCGACCAGCCGGTGTTCGGCCAGCTTCACCGCCTCTTCCGGCACGCCGCGGGCGAGCATCCGGTCGGGATGCGTCGCGCGCACCTCGGCCTTCCAGGCCGCGCGGATCTCCGACATCGGCGCGTCGGGCGAGACGCCCAGCACCGTCCAGGGGTCGGGCGCCGCCCCCTCGACCCAGCGTGCGCGGATGCGGCGGAACCCGGCCTCGCCCATGCCGAAGATCTCGGCCACGCGGGCAAGGAACGCGTCCTCCGCCGGGTGGTATTCGCCATCTGCCGTGGCGATGTGGAAAAGCCCCTCCATCAGGTCGCACAGCACACTGTCCGCCCCGCAGGGCTTGCCCTCGGCCCGGAACATCCGCGCGATCCGCGCGGCATAGACCTCGAACCCAGCCACGTCCTCACGCGCCATGTTGAAGACCCGCGCCGCCGCGGGTTCTTCCTCGGGGGGAATGTGAAACACCTGCCGAAAGGCCGTCACCTCGTCGCGCGTCACAAGGCCATCGGCCTTGGCCATCTTGGCCGAAAGCGCGATCACCGCGATGGTGAAGGCGACCGAGCGTTCGGGTGGCGCGCGCAGGCGGTCGAAGACGGCCGACAGGCCCTCGCCCTTGGCGAGTGCGGCCAGCGCCTCGGATATGCGGGACCAGAGCGACATGGGGCGAAAGCCTATCGGAAAAGCCCCGGGAATGTCAGGGGAAACCGGCCCCGATCACAGCATTTTCTGCATCAGCACAAGGTCGTGCCAACGGTCGAACTTCCACCCCACCTCGGGCAGACGGGCGACCTCGGCATAGCCCAGGGCGGCATGAAACGCCGCCGCGCCCGGGTTCTCGCCCGCGACCGCGGCGATCATCGAATGGATGCCGGCCCCGCGCGCGTTGCCTTCCGCCGCGTCCATCAACGCCCGGCCCACGCCGTGCCCCCGCGCGCCCTCCGCCACGTGGACCGAATGCTCGACGGTGTGGGCGTAGCCCGGCCCGCCGCGAAAGGGGCTGAAGGTGACGAACCCCAGGACCGCACCTTCATCGGCCACGACCCACGGTTGCACCGCCATCTGCGCCGCCACGACCTCGGGCAACTTCTCTTCGGTTGTGAAGGTCCAGGCCGTCTCGCGGATCACCCGGTTCCAGATCGCGCAGATCGCATCGGCGTCGCCGGGCCGGGCGGGGCGGATCACAGCACCACCTCGCCCCCCGGCGTGGCGATGCGGGCCTCCATGCGGGGCGCGGGGCCTTCCACGACCTCGACCCGCGGATCGTCGACCAGTCCCGCGAGCGCGGCGCGCAGGGCGTCCGCCTCGGGCGAGATCAGCCGTAACCCTGCCAGCCGCGCGCCCACATCCGTCAGCCGCGGAGCGGGGTGGGCCTCGCCCTCCCATTCGATCAGCGCGGGGAACAGCCCGCCGAAGGGCAGCTTTCCGTCCACCGGCACCGCCATGCGCCAGCGCAGATCGCCGCGCGCCAGCGACCAGGGCGCGCCGGTGCCCGCAGGCGCCGCAGCAAGCGCCGCCTCGAGGTCGTCGCAACGGCAGATCCAGGTCGTCGCCCGCGTCATCCCTTCGAAATTGTCCAAGTCGAACCACCGCGGCTGCGCGGGGGCGGTCCCCTCCGGGTCGACCGCGATCACCTCCAGGTACTCCGCGCCCAGCCCCATCAGCCGGTTGTGCGTGCCCATCGCCGCATGCTGCCCGCCGCCCTGCAGGGGCAGGCCGAGGGCGCGTTCGACCTCTGCCGCCCCCTCGACCAGCCGTTCCGTGGAGATCGCGATATGATCGAGTGTCAGCATTCCTGTCGCCCCTTGGCCCTGTCCCGTCGCGCCCCGCCTTGCGTGGGACGGCAAAACCGGTTTTCCGTCGTCCCCATGTCCGACGTCAAGGCCGCCCTCCGCCAGACCGCCTATACCGCCCGAAAGGCGGCCTTTGCCGCGCGCGCCGAAACCGGTGCCGTCGCCGCGGCAACCGCACATCTGCTGGCCGAGATCGGCCCTGCGCAGGGCCATATCGTCACCGGCTACATGCCGATCCGCACGGAGCTTGACCCCCTTCCCGCCATGACCGCGCTGCACGGGCAGGGCGCGCGCATCGCCGTCCCGGTGATCGCGGGCAAGGGCCAGCCCCTCGACTTCCGCGAATGGATGCCGGGCTGCCCGCTTGTCGAAGGCCCCTTCGGCGCGCTGATACCCGAGGGCGGCGACTGGCTTACCCCTGACACGCTGATCGTGCCGCTCGTGGGATTCGACAACGCCTGCAACCGGCTGGGCTACGGCGGCGGCTTCTACGACCGCACGCTGGCGCGGCTCATGGCCCGCGCCCCCACCCGCGCCATCGGCTTCGCCTTCGCAGCCCAGGAACTGCCCCCGCTTCCGGTGGAGCCGACCGACATCCCCCTGGATTGCATCGTGACTGAGGCCGGCATCTTCCGCCCCTGACCCATTTCCACCTTGCCCAGCGCGCCTGCGCGACCTAAGCCCACCGTTATGCGTATCCTCTTTCTCGGCGATGTGATGGGCCGCGCGGGCCGCGCCGCCATCACCGACCGTCTGCCGAAACTCCGCACCGACTGGCGCCTCGACTTCGTCGTGGTGAATGCCGAGAACGCGACCGCGGGCGCGGGCCTCTCGGCGGCGCACGCACAGGCGATCCTCGAGGCCGGGGCCGATTGCATCACGCTGGGCGATCACGCCTTCGACCAGCGCGAAATGCTGCAATTCATAGGGCAGGAGCCGCGCATCCTGCGCCCGTTGAACTTCGCCAAGGACGCCCCCGGCGCCGGTGCCCGCGTCTTCAAGGCCACCCAAGGCCGTCAGGTGCTGGTCACGCAGGCGCTGGGCCAGGTCTTTATGAAACGCCCCTTCGACGACCCGTTCTCTGCCCTCGACGCCACGCTCAGGAAATTCCCCCGCGGGGGCACGGTGCAGGCCTCGCTCGTGGATATCCACGCCGAGGCGACCTCGGAAAAAATGGCCACCGGCCATTTCTGCGACGGCCGCGCCAGCATCGTTGTCGGCACCCACACCCATGTGCCCACGGCGGATGCCATGATCCTGCCC
This sequence comes from uncultured Roseicyclus sp., assembly GCA_964629305.1. Lineage (GTDB taxonomy): Bacteria > Pseudomonadota > Alphaproteobacteria > Rhodobacterales > Rhodobacteraceae > Roseicyclus. The sequence goes on along the minus strand of CAZVQL010000123.1, from coordinate 5,077 downwards.
GGCGGCACCGCCTACCTCTCGGATGCGGGGATGTGCGGTGACTACCATTCCGTCATCGGCATGGAGAAGGCCGAGCCGATGCGCCGCTTCATCACCGGCATGCCGAAGGACCGCTTCACGCCGGCGAACGGCCCCGCCACCCTTTCGGGCCTCTACGTGGAAACCGATGACAAGACCGGTGCCGCCACCCTCGTGCGCCCCGTCCGCACCGGTGGTGCGCTGCTGCCCGAAGGCCCCACGGATGCGGCGTGACTGGGCGACCTATGTCGCCATCCTGGTCTTCTGCGGTGCCTGCTGGGGCATCACCCAGCCCTTCGCCAAGATCGCCGTCTCCGAAGGCTACCGCCATTTCGGCATCATCTTCTGGCAATTCGCCATCGGCGCGGGGTTTCTTGGGGCGCTGAATGCCGCGCGCGGCCGCCCCCTTCCGAGGGAGCCGCGCCATATCGCCTTCTACACGATCATCGCGCTGATCGGCACGCTCCTGCCCAACTCGGCAAGCTACACCGCCGCGATCCATCTGCCCTCGGGCATCCTGTCGATCGTGTTGTCGCTCATCCCGATGATCGCCTTTCCCATCGCGCTGGCGCTGGGCATGGACCGCTTCTCGATCCTGCGGCTCGTGGGGCTTTTGCTGGGCCTCTGCGCGATCCTGCTGATCGTGTTGCCCGAGGCGAGCCTGCCAGACCGCGCCATGGTCTGGTGGATCCCCATGGCACTGATCGCGCCCACCTTCTACGCGGTCGAGGGCAATTTCGTCGCCCGCTACGGGACCGAGGGCCTGGATGCCGTGCAGGTCCTGCTGGGTGCGTCGGTCATCGGCACGATCCTTGCCGCACCGCTGGCGCTGATGACGGGCCAGTTCATCTCGCCCCTTCCGCCCTGGGGCGCCCCGGACCTCGCCATCCTCGGCTCCGCCATCGCGCATGTCATGGCCTACACGCTTTATGTCTGGCTGGTGGTGCGGGCGGGCTCGGTCTTTGCCGCGCAGGTCTCCTACCTCGTGACGGGCTTCGGCATCCTTTGGGCCAAGCTCATCCTGGGCGAGACCTATTCCCCCTGGGTCTGGGCCGCACTCATCCTGATGCTCGCGGGCCTCGCCCTGGTCCAGCCGCGTAAACCGGCCGAGCCGCAGCCTGCGCAGTGAACGACATGGGGCGCCCGGCCCGGCCAAGGGGTGTTTCGAAGCCTTTGGCTTCGACCCGGCGGCGCAGCGCGTCGGGCCCCCATGGGGCCACTCCTTGCTGCGCTGGGGCCCGGTGGGGGCGCTTCGCCCAATCCCGACGGCCCGGACAAGTGCCGTGGTTCGGGAGCCTCCGGCGGGAGTTGTATTTGCCAAGATGAAGAACAGGACCCGCGCCAACGGGCCGCGACATGCCTGTGCCGTCCCGTGCCCGCGCACCCGCTTGCCCCACGCCCGCGCATCGCTAGAGTGAGGCCTCGCGACAGGGGCCGCCCCGGCCCGCGCGAAGGGACAGGAATGATCGACCTTCCATTCTCCCAGACCGGCGAGGGCCTGCTGACCCTGGGCATCCTCGTGGGCATGTTCGCGCTCTTTCTGCGCGAACGCTGGCCAACCGAGGTGGTCGCCATTGGCGGTGTCGCCCTCCTGTTGATCCTCGGCCTTTTGCCCACCGACCGCGCGACCGGGGTGCTGGCCAACCCCGCCCCCTGGACCATCGCGGCGATGTTCATCGTCATGGGCGCGCTGGTGCGCACGGGCTCGCTTGACCGGCTGACCAAGTTCGCCGAGGCCAAGGCCGCCTCGAACCCCGCGCTGGCCGTCGCCACGCTTCTGGGGTTCGTCGCCATCGCCTCGGCCTTCATGAACAACACGCCCATCGTCGTGATCATGATCCCGGTCTTCGTCCAGATCGCCAGAATCCTTGGCACCTCGGCCTCCAAGCTGCTGATCCCGCTCAGCTATGCCGCGATCATGGGCGGCACGCTCACGCTGATCGGCACCTCGACGAACCTGCTGGTCGACGGCGTGGCGCGCGCCGAGGGCCTGGAGCCCTTCACCATCTTCGAGATCACGCCGATCGGCCTTGTCGTCGTCGGCTGGGGGCTGATCTACCTCCTGCTGATCGGTCGCCGCCTTTTGCCCGAGCGTACCTCGATGGCGGCGCTGCTGGGCGCGGGCAAATCCAAGGCCAAGTTCTTCACCGAGGTCGCTGTCCCCGAAGGCTCCGCCCTCATCGGCCAGAACGTGAACGAGGTCGACCTCTTCCGCCGCGACGGCGTGCGCCTGATCGACGTGCTGCGCGGCGACGCCTCGCTCCGCCGTGACATGTCGGGCGTCGTCCTGCAGGCGGGCGACCGCGTCGTCCTGCGGACGGACATGTCCGAGGTGCTCGGCCTGCAGGCCTCCAAGGAGCTCAAGACCGTCGACAAGCTCTCCTCGGTGCGCACCACCACGGTCGAGGTGCTGATCACGCCGGGGGCCCGCATGGTCGGCCGCACGTTGGGCAACCTGCGGCTCCGCCGCCGCTACGGGGTCTACCCGCTGGCCGTGCATCGCCGGAACCAGAACATCGGCAGCCAGCTCGACAACCTCACCGTCCGCGTCGGCGACACCCTCCTGCTCGAGGGCGACCCCGCCGACATCCAGCGGCTGGCCGCCGACATGGACCTCGTCGATGTCTCCCAGCCCTCCGAACGCGCCTACAGGCGCGCCAAGGCGCCCATCGCCATCGCCGCCATGGCGGGCATCGTGGCGCTCGCTGCCTTCGACGTGGCGCCCATCCTCGTTCTCGCCGTCATCGCCGTCGCTGTCGTGTTGCTGACAGGCTGCATCGACGCGGAAGAGGCCTTCTCCTTCGTCGAGGGGCGGCTCCTTGCCCTCATCTTCGCCATGCTCGCCGTGGGCGCCGCCCTCGACCACACCGGCGCGATCGAGCTGATCGTGGGTCAGGTCGCGCCCGCACTCATGGACCTGCCGCCCTGGGTGCTGGTCTGGGCCGTCTATTTCATGACGACGATCCTGACCGAACTGGTCTCGAACAACGCCATCGCCGTCATCATGGCCCCCATCGCCATCGCGCTCGCCCAAGCCGTGGGCGTCGATCCGCGCCCGCTGGTCGTCGCCGTGATGATCGCGGCCTCGGCTTGCTTCGCCACGCCCATCGGCTATCAGACCAACATGCTGGTCTACGGCCCCGGCGGCTACCGCTTCACCGATTTCATGCGGATCGGCATTCCGCTCAACCTCAGCCTCGGCGTGGTGGTCTGCCTGACCATCCCGCTGATCTGGCCCCTCTGACCGCACCCGACCGAAAGGCCCACCCATGCGCTACGCAATCGCCCTGACCGCCACGCTCGCGACTCTCGCCGCCTGCGCCACCGGCCCCGCCACGCCCCGCAGCGTCAGCCTCGAGGCCGACATGCTGACCGTTGCCATGTCGGATGCCAGCACCTGCCTCGGCCCGGCGCCTGCCACGGGTGCGGAAACCGGCTGGTCCGGCCGCCTCACGGAGTGCCCTTGGACCTACGCCTACACCGTCGAGATCGACCCCGGCACCAACCCGATCCGCTTCCTCCTGCAAGAGGTCTTCGGCGATGGCTTCGTCAGCCCGGTCGCCACCGTCACCATCACGGATGCCACGGGCCGCACCCGCACCTTCCAGACCCCCGAACGCATCGAGGACTGACCGGGCAGGGGGGTCTCCTTCACCTTGGCAATTACAACTCCGGGGGAGTCGCGGAACGCGACGGGGGCAGAGCCCCCTCTTTCGGCGCACCCTCGCCATTCCGCGCGACAGCCCCCATCCCGGGCGCAACCGCACCCCGGCACGGGGTGCCACCGCCGTCGCTGACGCAGGCCGAAGGCCGAGATGCGCGGGCCTGGCCCGCCCTCAGGTCTCGCGCGCCGCCCGGCTCATCTCGAACCGGCAGGCGTCAAAACCTTGCGCGCAGCACTCCGTCTCCACCGCCCGCCAGCGCGGACCGCAGAGGGCCGAGAACAGCCGCTCGAACACCGCCGCATGCCAATGGCAGAGCGGCACCTCCGAGCGTTCTCCCCGCACCACGGGGTTGTCCGCGATCTCGAAGACGGCGGGCCAGGTCGACACCAGACGGAACTCCCCCGACCCGCAAAAGGTCCAGGCATGTTTGGCAATCGCCTTGGACAGGATCGGCACCGCCAGCCGCGCGGGCAAGAGCCGCAGCAGCCGTTGCGCTGCCATGGGGATCCGATGTTCGAGGATATAGTCGCCCGTCCGCCAGCCCGCCTCGCGGGCCAGCATGGGCGCGACCTCGGGCAGCTCCAGGCGCATCGCCTGGTGCAGCCTTGCGGCGGGTGCCTCGTCGATCAGCCCCGCCGCAGGGTCGGGCAGCTCGAAGACGCCCGCCATCGCCAGCACATGCGCGGCCACATCACGGCCCGCCGCATCCTCCAGCACCGGCACCAGTTGCAGGATCGCGTTCGGCCCGATCTTGGCGCTCGCCTCGGCCATGGGGCGCTACTCCGCCGGTTCTGAGACGCGGTCCTCGCGCATCTGCTCGGTCCCGCCGCCGCAGGCCTTGACCGAGGCGGGATCGCGCCCGGCCACGGCGCCGTTCGGCATCAGGAACTCGCCGTCCCGCGACATCTTCGCCGCGCGCTTCTGCGCCGCGATGTCCTGCTTGGATTGCCAGTCGTCCATCTGCGCAGGCGCGATGGTGCGCGTCCGGTCGAAGTTGAAATTCAGCTTCCCCTTCGACTGCGGTCCCCAGTAATCGACCTTGCCCAGGTCATAGAACTGCCGCGCGAACCCGGCCTTCATGAAGGCCTTGAGGCAGCCCAGCAGGTATTTCCGCCGGTACCCCGTGCCGCGCCACGGATAGTGGAACAGCGCCTTCTTCGAATAGAACCGCCGGTAGTTGTTCATCACCCGGTCGAGCAACTCGTCGCGGTCCATCGCCTCGGGCTTCATGATGGGCGTGACGAAATTGTATTTCGAGAAATCGAAGATCTCGACTTTGTCGCCCAGCTCCTGGAACAGTGGCGTGAAAGGCCAGGGCGTGTACATCGCCCAGTTGGCAAGGTCCGGCTGCCAGTCCCAGGCCATCTTGTAGGTCTCTTCCAGCGTCTCGGGCG
>CAZVQL010000122.1:0-9225 GCA_964629305.1 uncultured Roseicyclus sp. | reverse complement strand
CCGAGCCCCACGGCACGGACGAAGACGAGGCCCCAGACCAACTGGTCGATGCCGCGCAGGATGTCGAGCACGCGCCGCACCGCCTGCCGCACGATGGCCAGCGGCATCACGTTCTTGGCCGCCAGAAAGCCCACGACCAGCGCGCCCAACGTGCCCAGAAGCGTGCCGAGAAACGCCATGGCGAGCGTCTGGGCGATGCCCACGTAGATCTGGCGATAGGCCCAGTCGCCCATGTCCTGCCAGACCAGGAAGTTCCGCAAAAGCGCGAGAACCCGCTCGGAGCTTTCGAGCAACCGGCCAAAGTCGAAATACCACATCGACCAGACCAGGTAGACCAAGGCGGCGATCAGCGGCCACCAGCGGCGCAGCATGCCGCCGAGGCCGGGAAACGCGCCTGCGTGCCCTTGGCGAAGGGCCGCGACCTGCTCGTCGGTGACGGCGGAAAGGGAGGCGATGCTCATCAGAAATTCTCCCGCCCGATGTAGCCCAAGCGGATGCGCTCGGAGATCAGGTCGATGATGGTGACCATGAGAACGACGAGGATCAGGACCGCCAGCACCCGGTCATCGGAGTAGAACGAGATGACGCGGTTCAACTCCTGCCCGATGCCGCCTGCACCCACGAAACCGATGATGGACGAGGCGCGCACGTTGATCTCGAAGCGCAGCATGGCGTAGCTGAAGAAATTGGGGGCCACCTGCGGAACGATGCCGTAGGCCATCTTCTCGGCCCATGTGCCGCCGACCGCGGTGATCCCCTCGACCGGCCGCGAGGACGCGTTCTCGTTCACCTCCGCGAAAAGCTTGCCGAGCGCGCCTGCCGTGTGGATCGCGATGGCGATGATGCCCGCGAGCGGCCCGATCCCGATCATGAAGACGAAGACCAGCGCCAGCAGGATCTCGGGGATGCCGCGGCAGACCTCGAGGAAGCGGCGCGAAATCCAGTAGATCCAGCTGTTCGGGGCCAGGTTCGCCGCCGCCGGGAAGCTCAGGACAAACGCCACCGCGGCCCCCAGCAGGGTCGCGGTGATCGCCATGAGAATGGTTTCCCACAGCAGTTCCACGTAGTCCCAGAAATCCGTGTACCAGAAGGTGAGCGAGCCGGGCACGGCGCGCCCGTCCTCGGTGCGGCCCTCGAACAGCACGTCCCACTGCAGGTCGGGGAGGATCGTGCCGAAATACTCGAAGATGCGCGGTACGCCCGAGGCGAGCCTGTCGGGGTAGAACTGGCTGATCCAGATCGAAAGCCCCAGGCAGATCGTGAACGCGCCCAGCGCGACGATATTCCAGATGCGCTTTGAGGCGCGCAGCTCGGCCCGGTGTCGCTCGAAGGTGGCGACGGCATCGCGCGGCGCACCGCCGGAGGCCCCCGCCGAGCCGCCCATCATGGGAATGTCGGTCATGTTTGACGCTCCGTCAGGCCAGTTCGCGCACGCGTGCGGGACCGGTGGGTATCGCGGTCGAGGTGGCCGCCTCGTTGAATGCCTCGTCGGCCTCGGCCCCGTAGATCTCGCGCGCCATCTGCGTGGTCAGCAGGTCCGGCGTCCCGTCGAAGACAATGCGCCCGTCCTGCATCCCGATGATCCGGTCGCAATACTGCCGCGCGGTATCGAGCGTATGCAGGTTGCAGATCACGGTGATGCCGTCCTGCTGGTTGATGTCGCGCAGCGCATCCATGACGATCTTGGCGTTCATCGGATCGAGCGATGCGATGGGCTCATCCGCCAGCAGGATCTTGGGCTCCTGCGCCAGCGCGCGGGCGATGGCCACGCGCTGCTGCTGCCCGCCCGACAGCGTCTCGGCGCGCTGAAGCGCGGTGTGGGCCATGCCCAGCCGATCCAGCGCCTGGATCGCGAAGGCGCGCTCGCGCGGCGTGAAGATCTGCGCCATCGAGCGCCACTGCGGCAATTCGTAAAGCCGCCCGGTCAGCACGTTGGTGATCACGTCGAGGCGGCCCACCAGGTTGAATTGCTGGAAGATCATCGCGCAATCGGAACGCCACGCGCGCAGGTCCTTGCCCTTGAGCTGCGCGATATCCGCGTCGCCGAACAGGATCTGCCCCTCCGAGGGGTCGATCAACCGGTTCAGCAGGCGCAACAGCGTCGATTTGCCGGCACCGGAACGGCCGATGATGCCGACCATCTGGCCGTCGGGGATTTCCAGATTGGCGTTGTTGACCGCGATGTTGTCGCCGAAGCGGCGGGTCAGCTTTTCGAGTGTCAGCATGGGTCGCGTCCCCTTTGGAAGGCTCTGAGGATCGGTCGTCGGCCGGCGCTCGCCAATGCACGACGGGTCAGCGGCATGGAACACGGGGCCGACGCGCGGCCGGCCCCGTCTTCCGTGGTGATGGATCAGCGTGCGCCGGCCAGTTCGCGGCGCATGTTGATGATCGGCTCGTAGAACTCGTGGTCGATCGGCCAGTAGCCCATCGACTCGCCGTCGTTGATCGCGTCGAAGCAGGCGCGGTCGTGGTTCTGAAGCTGCATCATCGCGCCCATCACCTGGTCCTTCAGCTCCTGCGGAAGGTCAGACCGGATGACACGGGGGCCGTTCGTGATGAGGTTCGACTGCCAGATGATCTGGATCTCGTTCATGTCGAGCATCCCGCGATCGACCATCGAGCGCAGGTTGCCGCGGCTGAAACCCTCTTCATAGTTGCCCACGCCCGAGGTCCAGGTCACACCGGCATCGTACTGGCCCTGCAGCACGGCGACGACGGCCTGTTCGTGGCCACCGCCAAAACCGGTCTCGGCGAAGTAACCTTCCAGCGGGCCGCCCAGTTCCTCGGCCAGTTCGAAGGACGGCACGAGGTAACCCGAGGTCGAGTTCGGGTCGGCAAAGGCAAGCGAGCGGCCTTCCATGTCGGCCAGGCTTTCGATGCCGCTGTCGGCCAGCGAATACATCACCGAGTAGTAGCCGAGCGAACCGTCGGACTGCATCACGGTGTAAAGCGGCTCGACCGCGGTCTCGTCCTGCAGGTAGATACCGGCATAGCCCGCAGAGCCGAGGCCCGCGAATTCCAGCTGGCCGGCCAGCAGGCCCTGCATGACGCCGGCGTAGTCCGAGGCCGGGAACAGCTCGACATCGACGCCGAGACGCTCTTCGAGATAGGCTTCCTGACAGGCGTGGTCGCGCAGGCGGTCGGCTTCGTTCTCACCGCCCAGAAGGCCGATGCGGAACACCGGAACCTCGTCGCGCCAATCCTGCGCGAGAGCGGCGGTGGAGGTCAGTGCGGTGGCGCCCATCACGAGCGCGGTCAGGCTGGTCTTGAACATGGATTTCGTCCCTGTGACTGGTTCGGTCAACCCGGGAACAGACCACGCCGCAGCGCAGCAACCGCCCCCGTTGAGCCAGAGGGCTAGGGGCGCTCTGTGATCGGTTTGTAAACGCCCGGTGAAGTCTTCGTGACAGACGGCCAAGCGCCTTGGGATGGCACGGAAAACACCGAGTCGCAGGGGTGAATGGGCCGGTGCGACCCCCGTTTGCGACGCCGACATCCGAAGGATTTGTCGAAGAAATTCGCCCCCCGGTTGCGCCGGATGGCGCGATAGCCGCGCCGCCGATGATTCGTCGCCGAACGCCGCGCGCCCGGGCACCCGCGATGTCACGAAAGGATCACCCGGCCGCAATGCGGATGTTACCTTTGCCCTGTTCGCAGGGCCCCATCGCAAGGAGACACCGATGTTCGACGCAGCACCCCCCGCCCCGCTGACGCTCAGCCACGCCCGGATCGTCACACCCACCGGCGTGATCGAGGGTGCCCTCCGCGTCGAGGACGGGCGCATCGCCGGCCTGGGCCGGGCGACCGACGGCCTCGATCTTGGCGGCGCCTACCTGATCCCCGGCATCGTCGACCTGCACACCGACCATGTCGAGCGGCACACCCACCCGCGCGTCGCGGTCCTCTGGCCGTTCCTGCCCGCGCTCATGGCCCATGACGCGGTGGTGATCTCGGGTGGCACGACGACCGTCTTCGACAGCCTTTCGGTCGGCGCCTCCATGAAACGCCCCGAGCGGCGCGAGATCCTCGAACCACTGGTCGCAGCCCTCGCCGAAGGGCAGGCCGCGGGTGCCTTCCGCGCCGAGCACCTGCTGCACCTGCGCTGCGAAATCTCCGACCCCGCGACCATGGCGCTGGTCGATGCAACCATCGGGCACCCGCTGAGCCGCCTCGTCTCGGTCATGGACCACACGCCCGGGGATCGGCAAAGCCCCGACGTGGAGAAATGGTTTCAGCACATGATCCACGAGATGGAGGTCGACGAGGCTACGGGCCGCGACATGATGGACGATCTTTTCGAGCGCTCCCGCAGCCGCGGGGCCGAGGTACGCGGCCACGTCATCCGCGCCACCCACGCCGCCGCCCTGCCCCTCATGAGCCACGACGACCGCACCCTCGACCATGCCGAGCAGGCCGCCGCCGAAGGTGTGGCGATCTCGGAGTTTCCCACCACGCTGGAGGCCGCACAGCGCGCCCGCGCGCTCGGCCTGGCCATCGTGGCGGGCGCGCCCAATTACCTGCGCGGCGGCTCGCAATCGGGCAATGTCGCGGTGGCCGAGCTTCTGGCCCATGGCCTCGTCGATGCGCTGGCCTCCGACTACGTGCCACGTTCGCCGCTCGACGCGGCCTTCCGCCTCGCCGCCGACCCCGCCCTGCCCCATGACCTGCCCGCCGCCATCGCCCTTGCCACCGACAGGCCGGCCCGCATGGCGGGACTGGACGACCGGGGCCGCATCGCGGAAGGATTGCGCGCCGACCTCGTCGCGGTGCACCTGGTACAGGGGCAACCGGTGGTGCAGGCGGTCTGGCGCAATGGACGACAGGTGTTCTGATGCTCCCCCTCAAGATCGGCGCGGCTCTTTTGGTCGCCAACATCCCCGACCACCGCGACTGGCTCTTCGAGAAAGACCGCGACCTGGAGGTGCAGGATTTCTTCCGCCCCGAGGTGCTGCTGGGCGACTGGCGCGGCCTGGTCGCGCAGGCGAAGCGCCACCTCGACGGGTTCGAGGGGCGTCTCGGCATCCACGGGCCGTTCTATGATCTCGCCCTCGACACCGCCGACCCGGAAATCGCGCCCATCGTCTCGCGCCGCTACGTGACCGCGGTCGAGGCCGCGGCAAGCCTCGGCGCCACGCAGATGGTGATCCATTCCCCCTTCACGACCTGGGACTGGTTCAACTTCGGCGACCATCCGAGGCTTGGGAACATCCCCTCCGCCTTCGACCGCAAGACCGAGGCGGTCCATGCCCTCCTCCGCGATGCCGTCACGCTGGCCGAAACCCATGGTGTCACGCTGGTCATCGAGAACATCGAGGATATCGACCCGGGCCACCGCCGCGCGCTTGCCCAAAGCTTCGCCTCGGACGCCGTGCGCCTCTCGATCGACACCGGCCACGCGCATTACGCCCACCACGCCACCGGCGCGCCGCCCGTGGACTATTTCGTGACCGACGCGGGCCCGCTGCTCGCCCATGTCCATTTGCAGGACGCCGACGGCTTCGCCGACCGCCACTGGCCGCCAGGGCGCGGCACGGTCAACTGGCACGCCGTCTTCCGCGCCATCGCCGCACTGCCCCAGCGCCCGCACCTCGTGCTGGAATTGCGCGACCCCGCCGACATACCCGCGGCCATGGCGTATCTGGAGCGCGAAGGCCTTGCCTGCTGAGCCCGCCCTTGTCCTTCATCTTTCCAGAAATACGCATTCCAACACCTGCCGTCCCGCGCCACCGACCGACATTCGGGCACCCCAGCGCCGGGCGGGGTTCGATGCCCCGCACGGCGCTCCCCCCTCAGGCGACGCGCGCGCCTGCCGACCAGACACCGCGCAAGACCGGCACGCCCTCGACCAGGCGGAAGCGGATCACGTCGGCGCGCATCCCCTCGGCCAGCTGTCCCCGGTCCACCAGCCCCGCCGCATGAGCCGGCCCGCTCGACACGGTCGCCATCGCGCGCGGCAGATCGTTCCACAGATCAGCAAGCAGCACCGCCGCGTAAAGCAGCGCCGCGGGCACGTAATCGGACGACAGGATGTCGAGCAGCCCCGCCTCGGCCAGTGCAGCGGCCGAGACATTGCCGGAATGCGACCCGCCGCGCACCAGGTTCGGCGCCCCCATCATCACCGCGATGCCATGCTGGCGGCAGGCACGCGCGGCCTCCTCCGTCGTGGGAAACTCGGCCAGCGCAATGCCGTGGGCGGCGGACCGCGCCACGTGGTCGACCAGCGTATCATCATGGCTCGCCAGCACCGCGCCCAGCCGCTGCGCCGCCTCGACGGCGGCGGCCTCATGGGCGTCGCGCACCGCCTCGCCCAGCGCTTGCCGGGTGCGCACATGCTCCTGGAACACCTCTTCGCTCAGCCCGTGCTTGCCCTTCATGTAGGTCGCGTATTGCCCGATATCGGCGAATTGCCGTTGCCCGGGCGTGTGGTCCATCAGGCTCAGGATGCCCACGCGGTCCTCCGGCCCGAACTGGGCCAACTCGTCGATCAGCGAGTGCGAACAGATCTCTGCCCGCAGGTGGATGTGGTGGCTGATCTTGAGCGCACCCGAGGCGCGCATCGCCAGCAGCTCATCGGCCAGGTCCCGCGCGTAGCGCGACCAGCCAATCCCCCCTTTGCCCTCGATCGAGCCCACGCGGATCGCGTCGAAGACGGTGGTGATGCCGCAGGCGGCCAGCTCGGCATCATGTCCGACGATGGCGGGCTTGTGCGGCCAATGCGCCGAGGGGCGCGGGCGGATGTGGCGTTCCAGGTTGTCGGTGTGCAGTTCCACCAGCCCCGGCGCGACGATATCGCCACCACAATCGACGGTGCCCGGGGGGACGGCCCCGCCCTCAGCGATCTCGACGATCTCGCCACCCTGAAGGGTGACGCGCCCCACTATCTCGCGGCCCGGCAGGATCAGCCGGGCATTGGCAAGGGTCAGGGTCTCAGGCATCGGGGCGTGGTCACGGGGCATCAGGGCCTCAGAAGGACAGGATAGAATGGACGGGTTCAAGCGGTTTGGCCTCTACGTCGTGCCCGAAGGCGCGTTTTACCGCGCGGGGGCGGACTGGCTGGGCTGGGACAGCGCGGCGGGGCGCGCGGTGGCGCAGCCCGACCTGCCGGGGCTGCCGGGTGAGGTTCGCGCGATCACCGCCACCCCGCGCAAATACGGGTTCCACGGCACGATCAAGCCGCCCTTCCGGCTGGCTGACGGCACGGATGCCGCGGACCTCGACGCGGCCACGCGTGCCTTTTGCGCGACGCAGGCGCCGGTGACAATCCCCGCGCTCGAGACCCGCCGCCTCGGCGGTTTCATCGCGGTCGTCCCCACCGAGCCGTCCGATGCGCTGGCCGATTTCGCCGCGGCCACCGTCGAGGCGCTCGACCCCTTCCGGGCGACGCCCTCCGAGGCCGAGTTGGACAAGCGCCGCAAGGCGGGCCTTACCGAGCGGCAAGAGGCGCTGCTGACGCGTTGGGGCTATCCTTACGTGATGGAGGAGTTCCGCTTCCACCTTACCCTCACCGGTCGCCTGCCCCGGGCAGAGGCCGAGGCGACGCGCGACATCCTCGCAGCCCATCTCGCGCCCGTTCTGCCCACGCCCTTCGTGATCGACAGCCTGTGCCTGATGGGCGAGGACGCGGATGGCATGTTCCACCTCGTCCACCGCTACACCCTTTCGGGGTAGAGCGCGGCAAGCGCGGTGGCCACAGACCGCTCGAGCGAACCGGAATTGTCGACCTCCGTCAGGCTGATCCCCTCGGGGAAGGCGACGGCAGGCCGGGCAAGGCGGCGCGCAATCTCGGCCCGGCTTTCCCGCCCCCGCCCGGCAAGGCGTTTGCCCAGCACCTCGGGTTTCGCGGTGATGTGCAGGACATGCAGATCGGGAAAGACCCGCGCCGCGCGCCCCAACATGCCGCGCGACAGGTTCGCCAGCGCATCCTGCCCGCGGGCCAGCACCTCATGCACCTCATGCGGGATGCCGTAGAAAAGCCCATGCGCCTGCCAATGCAACGCGAAGTCGCCGCCCGCGGCGCGCGCGGCGAAGAGCGCGGGCGTGATCCCCTCGAAATCCTCGCCGCCCGCGGCCTCGGCGCGGGTGATGACACGGCGGATACGGACAAGATCGGGGCGTTTGGCGCAAAGCGCCTCCATCACGCTGTCCTTGCCGACGCCCGAGGGGCCGACGACCGCGATGAAGCGACCCCGCGTCATGCCGCCCGGCCCGGCGTGAAGACCGACACGTCGATTTCGCGATCGGCGACGCGGGCCCGCGCCTCGAGGTCGTGGAAGATGCCGACGATGGCCGCACCTTGCGCCTTGGCCTCTTCGATGAGCGTCAGGACGGTCTCGCGGTTGGTGGCGTCGAGGCTGGCGGTGGGCTCGTCCAGAAGGAGCGCCGGGTAGGCATGGGCGAAGCCGCGGGCGATGTTCACGCGCTGCTGCTCGCCGCCCGAGAAGGTGGTGGGCGACAGCCCCCACAGCGTTTCGGGGATGCGCAGCCGCGAGAGCAGATCGCGGGCGCGGGCCAGCGCCTCTTCCTCCGGGCGGCCCAGCGCCAGAAGCGGCTCGGCCACCACCTCCAGCGTCGGCACGCGCGGGACGACACGCAGGAATTGCGAGACATAGCCCAGCGTCTCGCGGCGAAGCGCCAGGATTTCGCGCGGCTCGGCCTGCGTGATATCGAGCCCCCCGATCCGGACGCTGCCGCCCTGCGCGAGATAGTTCCCGTAGAGGATGCGCATGACGGTGGATTTGCCCGCCCCGCTTTCGCCGGTCAGCGCCACGCATTCGCCGGGCGCGACGCTGAACCCGGCCCCCTCGATCACCGGGATGACCGCGCCGCCCTGGTTGTGGAGCGTGAAGTTCTTGGCGAGGTTTTCGACATGGATCATGGGTTCAGACCTGCAAAACGGAGCTGACGAGAAGTTGCGTGTAGGGCGCCTGCGGGTCGTCGAGGACCTGGTCGGTCAGCCCCGTCTCGATCACATGGCCGTCCTTCATCACCATCAGCCGGTCGGCGAGCAAGCGCACCACGGCAAGGTCATGGGTGACGACGATGGCCGACAGGCCCATGCGGCGGACAAGCCCGCGGATGAGGTCCAGAAGCCGCGCCTGCACGCTCACATCCAGGCCCCCGGTCGGCTCGTCCATGAACACCAGCCGCGGCCCGGTCACGAGGTTGCGCGCGATCTGCAGGCGCTGCTGCATGCCGCCCGAGAAGGTCGCCGGGCGGTCGTCGATC
>CAZVQL010000121.1:0-9234 GCA_964629305.1 uncultured Roseicyclus sp. | reverse complement strand
GGGCCGCCCGCCATCCGCCACCTCGGGGCAGGCGCAGGCATCCCAGTCGGCCGCGTCGATCTGGGTGAGCGACGACAGGACCTCGATCTCGATGGGTTGGCTTCCGTCCACGGGTGCGCCTCCGGCCTCGGCATGGGACCCAACACCAGATGGGTCGGGCGCGGGCGGCGTCAATCCCGCGGCGGGTCGAGCGGCGGCAGGTAGCCCTCGAAGGTCACGCTGTCGGCGATGCGGCGGGCCTGCGCCTCGTCCTGCGGGCTGCGGATCGTCCAGCAGAGGATCGGCACGCCCTGCGATTTCAGCTCGGCCACCCGCGGGCTGCCGAGGTCGGTCCAGTCATGGCTGATGAACCGCGCGCCGACCTGTCCGAAACTCGCGATGCTGCGGAGCGCGGTGCAGGTCTCGGGGCTGAGCATCGGCCATTTCGACGGGATGTAGCCACAGGTCACGAGACCGCGCGGCACCCGCGGGGCAAGCTCGCGCATGTTGGCGATGACATTGGGGTTGAAGGACATCACGGCCACGTCGCCGCCGTAGCCCTCAAGCTCCATCGCGACGGCGCGCTCGAGGTCGGCATCGGCCTGCCCCAGCCCGCCGGACTGGTCCTTGATCTCCAAGAGCAGGGGCACCGCGCCGTCCACCATCTCCAACACTTCGGACAACGTCGGGATGTGATCCTCGCTGCCGGCGAGGCGCAGGTCGCCCAACTCCCTCGCGGTGCGGCCGCGGACGGGGCCGGTGGTTTGCGTCAGCCGGTCGAGCGTGTCGTCGTGGAACACCATCGCCACGCCGTCCGAGCTGAGTTGCAGATCCAGCTCGATGCCGTAGCCCGCCCGCATCGCACGCCCGATCGCGGTCGGGCTGTTCTCGATCACACCCGCGGCAGCGTCATGCAGCGCGCGGTGCGCGATGGGCCGCTCGATGAAGGCTCGCGGAAGCTCGGGCATGGCGTGGCCTTACGCCGGGTCGATCTGGAAGATGCCCTCGACCTCGACGGCGCACCCGAAGGGCAGCGCGCCTGCGCTGACGGCCGAGCGGCTGTGCCGCCCCTTGTCGCCCAGAACCTCGACGAAGAAATCCGAGGCACCGTTGATCACCTTGGGCTGGTCGCCGAACTCTGGCGTGGAGTTGACGAAGCCGGTCAGCTTCACCACCCGCACCACCCGGTCGAGATCGCCGCCACAGGCCGCCTTGACCTGCGCCAGCAGGTTCATCGCGCAGAGCCGCGCGGCGGCCGCGCCGGCCTCGATCTCCATGTCGGCGCCGAGGCGGCCCTTGATGAGCGAGCCCAGCCCCTCGGACGTCATCGGCACCTGGCCCGAAACAAAGACCATGTCCCCGGCGACAACGTAAGGCACGTAATTCGCCGCAGGCGCGGGCGGCGCATCAAGCTCGATCCCAAGCTCTGCCAAGCGCGCGTCGATCTGTCCGGCCATGTCGATTTCCTCCCACCCATGTGTGTATGACCGCGAAGCTAGCGGTGCTCCGGTGAAAGGGAAAGGGGCGCTGCGGCCCTCGCCCTCAACTTTCGCGGAAAGCGCGGTTGAAATAGGCGCTGAAGGGTTCCAGCAGGTAGGCCAGCGGCGTGCGGTCCTCGGTGCGGATATACGCCTCGACCGGCATGCCGGGGAGTAGCTGCCGCGGTGCAAGGCGGGCGACCTCGCCCTCACCCAGCACGATCTCGGCCCGGTAGAAGCTCAGCCCCGAGGCCTCGTCGGTGAAAACGTCGGCCGAGACCTGGCTGACCTGCCCGATCAGGTCGGGCATGTTGCGCATGTCGAAGGCCGGAAAGCGCAGCGTCACGTCCTGCCCGACGAAAACCTGGTCCACGTCGATCGCGGGGATCTGGGCGGTGATGATCAGCGGCCGCCCGTCTGGCACGAGGAAGGCAACCGGATCGGCCGCGCGGACCACGGATTGCGGGCCGAAGACGCGCAGACCGATGATACGCCCCGCAACCGGCGCCCGGACGTCGAGCTCGGCCATGCGACGGTCGAGATCGGCGACGCGCTGGCGCAGTTCCTCTTCAGTCACACGGATCTCGCGGAGCTGGACGATCGCCTCCTCCCGGCGGGTGGTGTCGAGCTGCAGGATCGAAAGCTCGGTCTCGATGATGCGCTCGGCCGCCTCGGCCCGGCGCGCCTCGAGCTCGCCCAGTGAGCCACGCAGCTGTGCGGCATCGCGTTGCAAGCGCAGGATCGGGTCGGACTGGATCAGCCCCCGCTCGAGCAGGCCCAGCTGACGCTCAAGGTCGGCCTCGACCAGGGCAAGCTGTTCCTCGCGCGCGGCCTTCTGTGCATCAAGGGCCGCGATCTGCGCCTCGATCTGGGTGATCCGCCCCCTGAGCTGCTCGGTCTCGCGCGCGAGGGTCTCGGCGCGGGCGCCGAACAGGTTGTCCTGCCCACGCAGAAGATCCGTAAACTCGGCATCCGTTTCGGCCTGGCTTACCAGCGCCGCGGGAAAGACCACCGCCTCGGCGCCGTCGCGCTCTGCCTCGAGCCGTGCGCGGCGGACGCGCACCTCGAAGAGCTGCGATTGCGCAACGGCAAGATCGCGCGACAGCTGACCGGGGGCGAGACGCAAGATGGCCTCGCCCGCCTCGACCCGATCGCCCTCGTCAATCAGAAGCTCGGCCACGACGCCGCCCTCGGGGTGCTGGATCGACTGGCGATTGCGGTCCACCTCGATCCGGCCGGTTGCGATGACGGCGCCCGACAGCTCGCTCATCACCGCCCAGCCGCCGAAACCGCCCAAAAGCAGCAGAATCGCGATAAGCCCCGTCATCAGGGGGCCACGCACCGACCACGCGCGGGAGGGATCGTTGGGCGCGCTCATGACACGCCACCGGGGGCCGAGGCCTTCTGGATGTCGGCGTAGTTGGCCAGCGTCTTCTGCAAGACCTCGCGGGTCGGCCCGAACATGGTGGGCGCGCCGCCCGACAGCACCAGAAGCCGGTCGCATTCCCGGATCGCCGAGGGGCGGTGCGCCATGATCAGTACCGCACGCCCGTCTGCCTTGATGTCCTGGATCGCGGTGTTGAGCGCGATGGAGCCGTCGTTGTCGAGCGCCGAGTTGGGTTCGTCGAGCACCAGCAGGACGGGATCGCCATAGAGCGCACGGGCCAGCCCGATGCGCTGGATCTGCCCGCCCGACAGGCGTGCACCCAGGCCCGAGACGCGAGTGTCATAGCCCTCGGGCAGGTCGAGGATCATGTCATGCGCTGCCGCCGCCTTGGCCGCCGCGACGACCTTGTCGGTGTCGGGTGTTTCGGCCAGGCGCGCGATGTTCTCGGCGATGCTGCCCTCGAAGAGCGTCACCGCCTGCGGCAGGTAGCCGATGTGGCGGCCCAGGTCGTCGGGGTCATACTGGTCGAGCGTCGCCCCATCTAGGCGGATCTGGCCCGCCGCAGGCAGCCAGACCGAGGTGATCGCGCGTGCCAGTGTCGACTTGCCCGACCCCGAGGGGCCGATCACGCCGACCGCCTGGCCGGGTTCCACCCGGAAGCTGACACCGCGCAGCGTCGGCGTGCGCGAGCCGGGCGGCACCACCGACAGCTGCGTCACGTCAAGGTGCGCCTTGGGCTTGGGCAACGGCATTCGCTGCGGCGGCTCTCTCTGGGCGGCGAGCAGGTCACGCAACCGGCGCCAGGCCTGACCCGCCTCGGCGATGGTGTTCCACTGGCCGATGGCCAGCTCGATCGGCGCAAGCGCACGGCCCAGCAGGATCGAGCCCGCGATCATCGCGCCCGCCGTCATCTCGGCCTGCAGCACGAGATAGGCGCCAAGGCCAAGGATGGCCGATTGCAGGAACAGCCGCGTTGTGCGGGTCATCGCGGTGAAGCCGCCGACACGGTCGGCCGCGCGCATCCCTTCGCCCAGCGCGACGCCGCGCTGGCGCCGCCACCGAGAAAAGGCGCTGTTCTGCATTCCGAGCGCGCGGATCAGCTCGGCCTCGGCCTGCATCTCTCCGGCCATGCGGTCGGCGACATGGGAGGCGGCGGCCGAGTCGGCGATCGGACCGCGCGTCATCGCCTGGTTGAAGAGCGTGATCAAGATCAGCACCGCCGTCCCGGCGACGGCCAGCCAGCCGAGCCAAGGGTGGAACATGAAGATCGCCGCGATGAAGAGCGGCGTCCACGGAAGATCGAAAAGCGCCATGAACACCGGCGAGGCCACCAGCCGCTGCACCGACGAGAGATCCTGCAACGCGGTCTGCCGCTCGCCCGTGGCATGGGCGCGCGATAACGCCGCGCGGAAGATGCGGCCATCCAGCCCCTCTTGCAGGCGGGCGCCGTAGCGGGCGGCCACGCGGCCGCGGACGAAGTCGAGCACACCCATCATCAGGAACAGGAACGTGATCAGCACCGTCAGCGCGACCAGCGTCTCTTCCGACCGGGAGCCCAGGACGCGGTCATAGACCTGCAGCATGTAGAGCGGCCCGGTCAGCATCAGGGCGTTCACGGCCATGCTGAACAGCGCCACCGCCCAGAGCAGCCAGGCATTGCGCCTGCGAAACCGTGTCAGGTCGTCGGGGCCGGCCCCTGAGCTGCGCGACATCTCGGCCATTGTCCTTGTCCGAATCGGGCTCTGCCCGGGAGGCGGCCCTTGACTCTGGCCCGCGCTGAAACGTCTAACAAGTTCGAAACCCCGGTGGCTAGATAGCGCCAAAAGCCTTTCAATTCGGTTTATGGCGGCTAGCTCACTGCTTGAGAACTACAATCCCATGGGGAAGCTGCCTTGCCCTGCACCGACAGAGTACTGCGCCTTCGGGCTGTTCTGCCCACCATTTTGCTTGTGGCGCTCACGGCGTGCGGCCCCGCTGCGCTGCCGCCCGGCGACAGGATCGCTGACGCAGACGAAGCGCAGAATCGCGCGGTGCATCAGTTCAACGTGTCGCTCGATCGTGCGCTCGTCGGCCCCGCTGCCAGGGGCTACGGCACAGCCGTGCCCGAGCCGGTACGGCAGGGTGTGAGCAATTTCGCATCGAACCTTTCGCAACCCTCTTACATCATGAACAACCTTCTGCAGGTCCGGATCGGGCAGGCATCTCAGAACACGCTGCGGTTCCTGGTGAATTCGACCGTCGGGCTTGGCGGATTGTTCGATCCGGCGACCGCGCTCGGCCTCCCTGCTCAAGAGACCGATTTCGGAGAGACGCTGCATGTCTGGGGCGCGCCGGAAGGAGATTTCGTGATGCTGCCGGTCTTCGGGCCATCCACCACGAGGGACACGGTTGGACTTGTCGTCGATATTGCGCTCAACCCGGTCCGTCATGCGGTTTCGGAGCCCGACCGGCGCTACGTGACGGGTGCCGAGTTGCTTGACCGGTTCGGGGACCGCTACGAGCTGGACGATGTCTTCAACGATGTGCTGTACGAAAGTGCGGACAGCTACGCCCAGCTGCGCTCCCTCTACCTACAGAACCGGCGCTTCGAGCTGGGTGGGCCGACGCTAGGCTTCGACACTGCAGGTCTTGGCGACGACATCTATACCGACCCCTATTCGGATCCCGCTTCAGGCAATAGTGTCGCCCCCAGTGCAGATCCCTTTTCCGATATCTATGTAGATCCCTATGCTCAGTGACCTCCGACCGAACCGCCGTACCGTTCTGACCACCGTTGTTGCGGGGCTTGCCCTGCCGCTACTCCCGCGCTCTGCGTACGCCTTGACCGCGAACGAGGCCGCGGGCCTTGTGCAGCAGGTTGCGACCGAGATCACGCGCATCATCAACTCGGGTCAGTCCGAATCCTCCATGATCCGTGACTTCGAAAGGCTGGTGGGGCGCTACGCGGACATGCCGACCATCGCGCAATCAGTACTTGGGCCGCCCGCCCGCTCGGCCAGCCGATCACAGCTTTCGGCCTTCGCCGACGCGTTCCAAGGCTACATGGCACGTAAGTACGGTCGCCGCTTTCGCGAATTCATCGGTGGCACCGTGTCGGTCCAACGTGCGCAGGACACCGGCCGCTACGTCGAGGTCATCTCGAGCGTCAACATCCCTGGCGAGGCACCCTTCGAAGTGCGCTTCCGCGTCTGGGACCGCTCGGGGCGTCCACTTTTCATCGACATGCTGATCGAGGGCGTCTCGCTCGTGATCTCGGAACGCTCCGAGGTCGGATCGATCCTTGACCGCAACGGCGGATCGATCGACGCGACGATCCAGTCGCTCCGCGGGCTCGGGTAATCCGGCGACACTTGGACCATTGTCGCTCGAGGCACCGGGGCTAGTTGCTTCCCATGACCGATCTTTCGCTCGACACCCGCACAGGCTTGCCCGAGGCGCTCCGCGTTCTGCTTGCCGAGTACCCCCGCGACGGATGGGCGGCCCATCCGCAATTCCATGGCCTCGTCAGTTTCTGGCTGGAGCGGCACATGATGTTCCGACAGTTGATGGAGCACATGGGCCGTGAGACCGAGGCGTTCCTCGACGGCAAGCGCGACCCGGCCGGGTTTGCGCAGGGGATCGGGCGCTATGGTGGGCTGTTCGTGAACCAGTTGCACGGTCATCATCAGATCGAAGATCACCACTATTTCCCGATCCTGCGCGACCGAGATACCCGCATCACGCGCGGCTTCGACTTGCTGGATGCCGATCACCACGCGCTCGACGGCATACTCGAGCGCTTCGTCGGGCAGGCGAACGGTGCCATAAGCGGCGCGACGGGCCGCGACCCGAAAAAGGCGGCCGGTGTGCTGCACGAGGGGCTGGCCGACCTCGAACGCCTGATCGATCGCCACCTGACAGATGAGGAAGACCTGATCGTACCGGTCATTCTCCGCGATGGACCGGGCGGTTTGGGATAGCCCCTATATGCTGCCTTTTCGGCGTTGCGGCGATGGCGCGTTCAGGGTCGGACGCCCGGCCGGGTTTGGGACCTGTGAGAATAAGGCCGGGCGTCCTTTCCGACTTCAACGGGGATCGTCGAAGCCGAACCGGAAGGTCATGGCGACTTCGCCGTGACCGACCTCGACCGGAAGACCGGCTGTGCCGGTACGGGTTCCGACGGCAGAAACCGGCAGCGCGGTGATCGAGGCAACAGATGTGGCAGAGATCTCAGGGGCCGACATGGTCATCTGCGTGACCCCATGCGTGTCTGTATCATGAGAGATCCCTTGTTTCATGTCATATGCGGCTTGCGTGGGCGGTCCGCCCTCTGGGCCAGCACGGACACCATCGCCAAGCGCCCGATGTCAGGCAATGTCACGGCGCCGACAGTCGATGACCTGTTGGCGCTATCGGATGACAAGGCCTTAAGCATTTGTTTGAAAACAGGTTTGCGAAATCCGAAGGTTTCGCGAGGACCTATGGAGTGGCGCAGCTCGGAACGTGGTGAGCATGCCGCAGCCCAGGTGTGCGGTCCAAACACTACGTCGGACACGTACAGATCGGCCCTCGACTCACAGCAATCACGCTATGCGCCACGGGCCTGAATGGGCATGGGGCCCGGCCCGTGGTCAGAAGTCGAGATTCTCGACGCTCAGCGCGTTGGCCTGGATGAACTCGCGCCGCGGTTCGACCACGTCGCCCATCAGCTTGGTGAAGATGTCGTCAGCCTCGGCCAGGTCATCGACCTTCACCTGCAGAAGCGTCCGCGCCTCGGGGTCCAGCGTGGTTTCCCACAGCTGGTTCGGGTTCATCTCGCCCAGACCCTTGTAGCGCTGCATCTGCTGGCCCTTGGCGCCCTCTTCGAGGATCGCGGACAGAAGCTCGGTCGGGCCGTGGATCAACTGCTCGCGATCCTTGCGGGCAAGCCGCGCCGGGTCGACATAGACCGTGCGGCTGTCGCGGCTGACTTCGGACAGTTTCCGCGCCTCGCCCGAGCGCAGGACCGCGCCGTCGAGCGTGCGGATCTCTTCCACACCGCGCAGCACGCGAGACAGGCGGATGCCGTGATCCTGCGTGATCCGGCCTTGCCAGCCGCGCTCGTATTCCAGCGCGACAAGGTCCAGACGCTGCGCCACCTCGTCGGCGACGCGCTGAAGGTCGGCATCGGCCCGGCCCGGGTCGAACGCGCCCGCAATGGCCGCCTGTTCCAGGATATGGCGGGGGTAGTGCGTCGGAAACGCCTCGAGGATGCGCTTGAAGCTGCGCGCGGCCTCGACCACGCGGGCCAGGTCCTGTCCGGCGATCTCTTCGCCGTTGGGCAGGCGCAGGATGGCCCCCTCGATCCCTTGGGCGATCAGGTAATCCTCAAGGCCCACCTGGTCCTTGATGTAGACCTCGGACTTGCCGCGACTCACCTTGTAGAGCGGCGGCTGCGCGATATAGAGGTACCCCCCCTCGATTACCTCCGGCATCTGCCGGAAGAAGAAGGTCAGCAGAAGCGTCCGGATATGCGCGCCGTCCACGTCGGCGTCGGTCATGATGATGATCTTGTGGTAGCGCAGCTTGTTGATGTTGAACTCGTCGCGCCCGATGCCGGTGCCAAGCGCGGTGATCAGCGTACCGATCTCCTGGCTGCCCAGCATCCGGTCGAAGCGCGCGCGCTCGACGTTCAGGATCTTGCCGCGCAAGGGCAGAACCGCCTGATTGTGGCGCGAGCGGCCCTGCTTGGCCGAGCCACCGGCGCTGTCGCCCTCCACCAGGAACAGTTCGGATTTCGCCGGGTCCTTTTCCTGGCAATCGGCCAACTTGCCGGGGAGGGAGGCCACGTCCATCGGGTTCTTGCGCCGCGTCAGCTCGCGCGCCTTGCGCGCCGCTTCGCGCGCAAGCGCTGCTTCGATGATCTTGCCGACGATCGTCCGGGCCTCTTGCGGATGCTCCTCGAACCACTCGGCCAGCTTCTCGTTCATCAAGCCCTCGACCGCCGGGCGCACCTCGGACGACACAAGCTTGTCCTTGGTCTGCGAGCTGAACTTGGGGTCGGGGACCTTGACCGACAGCACGCAAGTCAGCCCCTCGCGCGCGTCGTCGCCGGTGAAATTCACCTTCTCGCGCTTCGCGATCCCCGAGGATTGCGCGTAAAGGTTGATGGTCCGCGTCAGCGCGCCCCGGAAACCCGCCATGTGCGTGCCGCCATCGCGCTGCGGGATGTTGTTGGTGAACGGCAGCACCATCTCGTTGTAGCTGTCGTTCCACCACATCGCGACTTCCACGCCAATGCCGTCCTTCTCGCCCTCGACATAGATCGGCTCGGCGATCATCGGGGTCTTGGAGCGGTCGAGGTATTTCACGAACTCGCGCACGCCGCCCTCGTATTCCATCTCGACGCGCTGCGGCTCGGCATGACGGAGG
>CAZVQL010000120.1:0-9300 GCA_964629305.1 uncultured Roseicyclus sp. | reverse complement strand
GCCTCGGGGGCCGGGTAGGCGTCGAGGATGACGGGGCCGGGGCCGAGGTTCGGCTCGATCCGCGCGGTCAGAAGGCGCGAGAAGAGGTCGGACCAGCTGTCGTCGGGGGCCGTGTGCAGACCTATGGCATTTAGCTGCGTGGCGAGGGTTTGGGGGGCATCGAGGGTGGAAAGAAGATCGACGCCGTGGCGCTGCGCCTCGGCCTGAAGCGTGGTGCGGCGGGGCGGCTGAAATGGGTCGCAGGTGGTGTCGCGGTGGCGGAATTCGCTTACGCCTGCGGCCCGCGCGGCGAGTTGCATGAGGGCCGCGCAGTCGTCCATCAGGGTCTCGTAGCCCTGCCCCGCGCGATACCATTCCAGCATGGTGAACTCCACCGCGTGACGCGGTCCGCCCTCGCGGTTGCGCCAGACGCGGGACAGGGTGAAGATCTTCTCCTCCCCCGCCGCCAGAAGCTTTTTCATCGCGAATTCGGGCGAGGTGTGAAGGTAGCGAGTGCGCGGCGTCAGCGCCTCGTCCAGCGCCACGGTCTCGAAGGCATGCAGATGCGTCTCGTTGCCCGGCGAGACCACGAGATAGGCTGGGTCGACCTCGACAAAGCCCTGCCCCTCGAACCACGCGCGGATGGCTGCGACGATGCGGTTCCTCGCCAGAAGGATGGGCCGCCGGTCGGCGTGGGTGTCACGATCCCACCATGTCATCTCTGGCCCTTTCCCATGGGATGCGCTAACGGCAGGGAGTAACGGCGGGGGGCCGCCCCCTCAAGCGACGAGATATCTGGAGACGCTCATGAAGGTCATCGCATCGCAGCTGCGCAAGGGAAACGTGGTCGACGTCGATGGCGTTCTCTACGTCATTCTCAAGGCCGAGAACTTCCACCCCGGCAAGGGCACGCCCGTGACCCAGGTCGACATGCGCCGGATCGACAACGGCACCAAGGTCAGCGAACGCTGGAAGACGACCGACGGTGTCGAGCGCGCGCATGTGGAAGAGAACGAATACCAGTTCCTCTACGAGGACGGCGAAGGGTTCCACTTCATGGAGCCGCAGAGCTACGAGCAGGTGACCGTGTCCGAGGACGTGGTGGGCGACAGCAAGGTCTGGCTGCAGGACGGGATGATGTGCTTTCTCTCGATCCACAACGAGGTCGCCATCGCGCTGGAGCTGCCGCAGAAGGTGACGGTCGAGATCGTGGAGACCGAGCCGGTGGTGAAGGGGCAGACGGCGTCGTCGTCCTACAAGCCTGCCACGGCGGACAATGGTGTGCGCGTGATGGTGCCGCCGCATATCGGCACCGGCACGCGCGTGGTGGTGAACACCGCCGACGCGACCTATGTCGAGCGCGCCAAGGACTGAGGGTTTTTCCATGGCCGATCATGCGCCCGGCCCGGTGACGGAGCCGGGCGTTCTGTTTCTGGTCGCCGTGCCGGGGCTGGAGGCGGCGCTGGCCGCCGAGGCCGCGCGGCACGGGTTTTCCGGCGTGCGCGTGATGCCCGGCGGCGTGGAGGTCGCGGGCGGGCTGGACGAGGCAGCCCGGGCGAATGTCGTCCTGCGCACGGCGGTGCGGGTGCTCTGGCGCGTGGCCGAGTTCCGCGCGATGCATCTTGCGCAGCTCGACAAGCGCGGGCGCAAGGTGGCCTGGCGCGACTGGCTGCGGACGGATGTGCCGGTGCGGGTCGAGGCGGTGTGCCGCAAGTCGAAGATCTATCACCACAAGGCGGCCGCGCAGCGGATCGCGGGCGCGATCACGGCGGCGGGCGTGCCCGTGGCGGCCGAGGCTGAGGTCGTGGTGAAGGTTCGGATCGAGGATGACCTTTGCACCGTGTCGCTGGATACTACGGGCGAGCCGCTGCACCGGCGGGGGCACAAGGCTTTTGTCGGCAAGGCACCGCTGCGCGAGAGCATGGCGGCGGCGTTCCTGTGGGAGATGGGCTTCGACGGTCGCCAAGCCGTGGTCGATCCGATGTGCGGATCGGGGACGATCCCGCTGGAGGCCGCCGAGATCGCTTTGGGCCTGATACCGGGGCGGTCGCGGGGCTTTGCGTTTGCGCAGCTTGAAGGGGGTGCCGGGCGCGCGCCCGGCGGGGCGCCCGTGGGGACGGTGGAGCCTGAGCTTCAGGACGGTGGTGCGGGTGGTCAGGACGGGAGCCTCCGGCGGGGATATTTGGAAAACGGAGATGAGGGGCCGCGTTTCTTTGGGTTCGACCGGGATGACGGGGCGATCCGGGGGGCGCAGGGGAATGCCGAGCGCGCGGGGGTGGCGGCTGTCTGCCGCTTCGCGCGGGCGGCGGTGAGCGATCTTGCGCCGCCCGAGGGTTTGGCCCCGGGGATCGTGTTGACCAACCCGCCTTACGGGGGCCGGATCGGCGAGCGGAAGCTGCTCTTCGGGCTATACGGGGCGCTTGGTGCGGTGTTGCGCGAGCGGTTCGCAGGCTGGTCGGTCGGGATCGTGACGAGCGACGGGGGGCTGGCGAAGGCGACGGGGCTGGAGCTAGAGCCCTTCGGGCCGGTCGATCATTCCGGGACCAAGGTGCAGCTTTGGCGGGGGCGAATTGGCTAGCACTGCCAAATAGGGACAGCTAGCCCGGTTCGGGACGTATGGCCCGAAATCTTCACGCGGATAGATGGCAATCGGAACGTTTGTTTTTCGGGCGTCGCGCACCGGAGAACAGTCTCCCTAAGGCCCGAGTTGCGACTCGGCACGCGCAGGCCTAGCTGGCGCGCAAGGGGCCGTGTCGGCCCGGCAGGAGACGCGCGATGTACGAGACGCTTGGACTTGAGATGACGCCGCGCGAGGCGTCCATCTGGTTGGGGCTGGCCGTGGGCCTCGGGTTCGGGGCGCTGGCGCAGCTGACGCGGTTCTGCCTGCGCCGCGCGCTGGTGGGGCCAGAGGGCGAGCGCGCCGAGGCGCGGGGCGTCTGGGCGATGGCACTGCTGGTCGCCGTGCTGGGCACGCAGGGCGCGGTCGCCTTGGGCTGGGTGTCGTTCGATGCGCACCGGTTCCACGTCGAGGCGCTGCCGGTCCTGGCGCTGGTCGCGGGCGGGCTGATGTTCGGCGTGGGCACGGTGCTGGCGCGCGGGTGCCTGTCGCGGCTGACGGTGCTGTCGGCAAGCGGGAACCTGCGGGCGCTGGTGGCGATTGTCGTGGCCGCCGTGGCGGCGCAGGCGACGTTGCAGGGCGCGTTCGCGCCGTTGCGCGTGGCTTTGGGGTCGGTGACCGTTGCGGGGCCGGGCGTGCTGCCGGGTTCGACCTGGATCTGGGCCGCGGTGATCGCCGGTTTGGCGGCGCTGGTGGTGTGGCGCTCGGGCGCGCGGGTCTGGGCTTTGGCGGGCGCTGCCCTTCTGGGCGCGCTGGTGCCGGTAGCCTGGGTCGGCACGGGCTACGTGCTCTACGATGATTTCGACGCGATCCCGCTGGAGGGGCTGGCCTTCACCGGGCCCTTTGCCGAGACGCTGTTCTGGGGCGTGGCCGCGCAGGTGACGAGCGCGGGCTTCGGTGCGGGGCTGGTGGGCGGTGTGCTGGCCGGCGCACTGCT
Organism: uncultured Roseicyclus sp.; assembly: GCA_964629305.1. Classification (GTDB taxonomy): domain Bacteria; phylum Pseudomonadota; class Alphaproteobacteria; order Rhodobacterales; family Rhodobacteraceae; genus Roseicyclus. Next base: position 5,767 of record CAZVQL010000120.1, on the reverse strand, counting down.
GGCGGCCGTTGGCTCGCGCAGCTTCCGGGTGGAGAGCTTCGAGAGCGCGGGGCAGATGGGCCGCAGCCTTGGCGGCGCGGTCCTGATGGGCGTGGGCGGCGTGCTGGCGGGGGGCTGCACCGTGGGGGCTGGCCTGGCTGGCGTGCCGACGCTGGGGCTGGCCGCGCTGATCGCCGTGGCCTCGATCGTGGCAGGGGTCTACGGCGCGGATGCCGCCCTGTCGCGGCGCGGTGCGGGGCGGATGGTGGCGGCGGAGTGAGCCGTCAGGCGAGCGTCACGCCCGCCTTGACCATCCCCTCCTGCGCGGCGGCGAGCGACCCGCCAAAGTCGATGGCGCGGCAGAGGTCCTGCCGCACCGTCACCTCGAAGCCCAGCTTCGCGGCGTCGACGGCGGAATAGTTCACGCAGAAATCGGTGGCGAGACCGACCATGGTCAGCCGCGTGATGCCGCGGGTCCTGAGGTAGCCCTCGAGCCCGGTGGGCGTCGTGTGGTCATTCTCGAAAAAGGCCGAGTAGCTGTCGATGGCGCGGTTGTAGCCCTTGCGGATGATCAGGTCGGCGCGGTCCACGGTCAGGTCGGGGTGGAACTGCGCGCCGATACTTCCCTGGATGCAGTGATCGGGCCAGAGGACCTGGGGACCGTAGGGCATTTCGGTCATCTCCATCGGCGCTTTGCCGGGGTGCTCCGAGGCGAAGGAGGAATGGCCGGCCGGGTGCCAGTCCTGCGTCAGGATGACAGCGGGGAAGTCGGCCATGAGCGCGTTGATGCCGGGCACGATCAGGTCGCCCTCGGGCACGGCGAGCGCGCCGCCGGGGCAGAAATCATTCTGCACGTCGATGACGATCAAGGCTTGGGTCATGCGGTCCTCCGGTCGGTCGGGTTCGTTTGTGCCACAGGCGCGGGCGCGGTGAAAGGGAGGGCGGCTTGACCGGCGTCAAGGCGCGGGGCCTGCGGGATCGCCAGACTGCGCCGCATCACCACAGACGGAGGACGAGATGAAACTGCTTGTCGGATACGCCTCGACCCAGGGGCAGACCCGCAAGATCGCGCGGCATGTGGCCGACCGGTTGGCGGACGAGGGTCATTCGGTGGAACTGCTGGCGCTGGAGGAGGCCGACGGCCTCGATATGGCGCGCTTTGACCGGGCGGTTCTGGCCGCCTCGGTTCATATCGGGCACTACCAGTCGGCGCTCACGGACCTCGCCGAGGCCGAGCGCGATTGGCTGAACGCCCATCCGGTGCTGTTCCTGTCGGTGTCGCTGGCCGCGGCCGGCCACGACGCCGAGGAGTGGCGCGCGCTCGATCGTATCGCCGAGGACATGGCGCAGGCGACGGGCTGGACGCCCTCGCAGGTTGAGCATGTGGCGGGCGCCTATACGCCGTCGCGCTACGATGTCTTCACCCGTTTCACGATGCGCCGGATCATCGCCCAGAAGGACCCCGAGGCCGACCTTTCGGAGGACAAGGAATACACCGATTGGGCGGCGCTGGATGCGGCGCTGAACGGCTGGCTTGCGGCCTGATGTCGGCTTGTGGCGCGTGGCGCCCGCGCCTATGTGCGCGCCCATGCTGATCGTTGCCGCGCTCTACAAGTTCACGTCTTTCCCCGACCCTGCCGCCTTGCGCGGGCCGCTCCTGTCACTGTGCGAGGCGCAGGGGGTGAAGGGGACTGTGTTGTTGGCCGGTGAGGGGATCAACGGGACCATCGCGGGGACGCGGGCGGGCATCGACGCCGTGCTGGCCCATATCCGCGCCCTGCCCGGCTGCGCCGACCTGGAGTGGAAGGAAAGCACGGCCGAGGCGATGCCCTTCGGCCGGATGAAGGTGCGGCTGAAGCGCGAGATCGTCACGATGGGCGTGCCGGGTACGGACCCGCGCGCCATCGTGGGCACCTACGTGGAGCCCACCGAGTGGAACGACCTGATCTCCGCCCCCGATGTCGCCGTCATCGACACGCGAAACGATTACGAGGTCGCCATCGGCACGTTCCGTGGCGCGGTCGACCCCTCGACGGAAAGCTTCCGAGATTTCCCGGCGTGGTGGGACGCGAACAAGGACCGTTTCCACAACAAGCGGATCGCGATGTTCTGCACGGGCGGCATCCGCTGCGAGAAATCCACGGCCTTCCTCAAGGCGCAGGGGGTGGACGAGGTCTATCACCTGAAGGGCGGCATCCTGAAATACCTCGAAGAGGTGCCCGAGGATCAGAGCCTCTGGGACGGCGGCTGTTTCGTCTTCGACGAGCGCGTGGCGGTAGGCCACGGGCTGGAGACGCTGCCCCATGAACTCTGCCGCGCCTGTCGGCGGCCCATCCTGCCCGAGGATCGCCTGCGGCCGGAGTATGAAGAGGGGGTTCAGTGCCACCTCTGCGTGGGCGAGTATTCCGAGGAAGACCGCGCCCGGTTCCGCGAGCGTCAGCGGCAGATCAAGCTGGCCGAGGCGCGCGGCGAGGCGCATGTGGGGGCGGTGGTGACAGGAGAGGCGTAAGGCCCTCCGTTCAGCGCGCCATACCTAGCGCCAATTCTGACCGGGCATCATCAGGTCCAGAACGTGCACCTCGTTCCGGTACTCGTGATACTCGTAGAGATAGGTGTAGCCCCCGAGCGCAAGGAAGCGGACTCGTCCCTGAAAGCGCGCGCCGCTTTCGGGTAAGGTCGAGAGGGTGCGCGCCATGCGCCGATGAATACCCTCAAGGAAATTCAGCACCTTCGGGATTTCGGTTGAGTCCACATGGTCGATCAGGCGAAGGATTGCCGCGTCGATCTCGGGGGAGAGGATGATCGCGGCACCCTTCATGCCGTGCCGCGGTCAAGACTTCCGCGACAGGGCACGTTCACGCAGGCCATCAAAATAGGCATCGTCGGCGACGATCCCTCGACCTTCGGCGATGGCTTTGCGCCCTGCCTCGATCCGCCGGTTGATCTCGATCTGCGCCATGAGGGCGTCAAGAACCGCGCGCTTGCCCTCGGCGACCTCGGCTTTGAGCGGGTCGGCAAGGAAGGTCTCGGCCAGCGCGCGCAGATCCTCCATCGAAAGCATCGCAGCAACCTCGCGGTTGTTCTTGGTCACGAGAACCGGTTCGCGGTGCGCGGCCTCGAGCAGGCGGCCAAAGCTGTTCTTGGCCTCGACAGCGGTGACGGTTTTCATGGTGAGGCTCCCCTGACGACAGCGGCCATAATGGATAGTATGGCCTGAATGGCTCGTTTTGCAAGGTGGGCCGGTCCCGTGCCCACCCACGAAAAAGGGGCGCCCTGAGGCGCCCCTTTCGTTGTCTGTCCGAAGGGAGGTTCGGATCAGCCCTTGGTGAAGTCGGGATAGGCTTCCATGCCCATCTCCGAGACGTCGAGGCCAGCCATCTCGGCTTCTTCCGAGACGCGGATGCCCATGATCGCCTTGAGTGCGAACCAGACGATCAGCGAGCCGACGAAGGTGAAGACACCGTAGGCCGCGATGCCCATCAGCTGGGTGCCGAGGCTTGCGTCGCCGTTGTAGAAGACCACGGCGATGGTGCCCCAGATACCGGCGAAGAGGTGCACCGGGATGGCGCCGACCACGTCGTCGATCTTGAGCTTGTCGAGGAACGGAACCGTGAAGACCACGATCACGCCGCCGATCGCACCGATCCAGAGCGCACCGAAGAGGGTCGGCGCCAGCGGCTCGGCGGTGATCGAGACGAGGCCCGCCAGGGCGCCGTTCAGCACCATGGTGAGGTCGGCCTTGCCGTAGAGAACCTGCGTCAGGATCAGCGCGGTCACCGCACCGGCCGCAGCGGCCATGTTGGTGTTGGCGAAGATGCGCGACACGTCGGAGACGTCACCCACGGTGCCCATCGCCAGCTGCGAGCCGCCGTTGAAGCCGAACCAGCCGAGCCACAGGATGAACGTACCCAGCGTGGCGAGGGCGAGGTTGGAGCCCGGCATCGGGTTGACCTTGCCGTCCTTGTACTTGCCCAGACGCGGGCCGAGGACGATGGCACCGGCCAGAGCGGCCCAGCCACCCACGGAGTGCACGACGGTCGAGCCTGCGAAGTCGGAGAAACCCGCTTCGGCCAGCCAGCCGCCGCCCCACTGCCACGAGCCCGAGATCGGGTACATGAAGCCGGTGAGGATGATGACGAAGATCAGGAACGGCCACAGCTTGATCCGCTCGGCCAGCGCACCCGACACGATCGAGGCGGTGGCGGCGACGAACACCAGCTGGAAGAAGAAGTCCGAGCCGACCGACGCATAGTCGAGGGCCGCATCGGCGGCCGCGACGCCAACCGGGTCCAGCACGGTCGGCACGAAGAAGCTGCCGACGTAGCCGTTGAAGTCACCGGGGTACATCAGGTTGAAGCCAACGAGCCAGTACATGATCGCGGCGAAGGAATAGAGCGCGATGTTCTTGGTCATCTGCATCGTGACGTTCTTGGAGCGGACAAGACCGCCCTCGAGCATCGCAAAGCCTGCGGCCATGAAGAACACCAGGAAGCCTGCCATGCAGAACAGCAGGGTCGTCATGATGTAGGGGCCGATCTCGTCGAAGGACGGCGCGGCGTCCTGCGCAAGGGCCATGGACGGCACCGCGACGAGCGCGGCGGCGGCCAGGGGAAGATACTTGGTCAGTTTCATTGGACTTATGTCTCCTTTGTGGTCCCGCCGCGGATCACAGCGCGTCGTCGTTGGTTTCGCCGGTGCGCACGCGCACGGCGCTCTGCACGTCGAGGACGAAGATCTTGCCGTCGCCGATCTTGTCGGTCTTGGCCGTCGATTGGATGGTCTCGACCACCTGGTCGGCCATGGAGGCGGCGACCACGATCTCGAGTTTGACCTTAGGCACGAAGTTCACGGCGTATTCCGCGCCGCGGTAGATTTCGGTGTGACCCGACTGCGAGCCAAAGCCCTTGATCTCGGTCACCATCATGCCGCGCACGCCGATGGCGGTCAGGGCTTCCCGGACCTCCTCGAGCTTGAACGGCTTGATCGCTGCGATGATTAGTTTCACGTCATTCACCCTTCCGGTAGTTGTTCCGGTTTCGCCCGGCCGACCCGTTGCACTGCGGACGACACGCGCCCAAATCACGGGCAGTACGGGCCGGGAGCAACGAAACGGCGGTGTCCGAGCGCAACTGGCAGGTGATTTTGACTAATATTTCAGCACATATGTTACATCGCCCACTTTTTGGGCATCAAATTGATGCGGCAACGCGGCGAAGAGGGTCCACAAGCGACTCGTTTTTGCCTATCTTTGCGCCAAAAGAGGCAGAGGCAGTCTTATGAGTTCTTCCGGCAACGGCCGTCGTTCCGCGCCCTCGGGGCGCCGCAGCCTCGTGGCCGACCGGCGGGGGGCGTCCTCGACGTCGAAGACCCGCACAACGCGCAGCAGCTCTGGCGGCGGTGGCGGGCGCAAGCCGCGCCGTAGCCGCAAGACGCGCGCCGCGCGTCCAAGGCCGCGGGGGCCGTTGGGCTGGATCGCGGCCTTTTTCCGGCTGATCTGGCGGATCATCTGGGGCGTGGCCTGGCGCGGCGCAGTCGCCGTCATGCTGATCCTCGGGGCCGCGACCGGTTACTACTACGCACAGCTGCCCGAGGTTGCATCGGTCGTCGATGCCCGCGCCCGCGGCTCGGTCACGATGCTGGACCGGGACGGCAACGTCTTTGCCTGGCGCGGTGAGCAGTTCGGCGGCGCGATCGACCCCGGCACGGTGTCCGAGCACCTGACCAACGCCGTCGTCGCGACCGAAGACCGCCGCTTCTACCGCCATTTCGGCGTCAGCCCGCGCGGCAT
>CAZVQL010000119.1:0-9375 GCA_964629305.1 uncultured Roseicyclus sp. | reverse complement strand
CGAAGGTGATCTCGTGGGTCATCGAGGCATAGACGAGATAGCCGCCGGTGGTGTGCACCACGCCCTTGGGCTGACCGGTGGAGCCCGAGGTGTAGAGGATGAACAGCGGATCCTCGGCGTTCATCTCTTCCGGCGGGCAGTCGGACGACACGCGCGCGGCGACATCGTCGTACCAGACGTCGCGGCCGCCGACCCAGGCGACCTGCTGGCCGGTGCGCTTCACCACGAGGCACTTGGTGTCGTGGACGACATGCAGAAGTGCCTTGTTCACGTTGTCCTTCAGCTCGGTGACGCGGCCGCCGCGCGGCGCGCCGTCCGAGGTGATGACGACCTTGGCGCCGCAGCCATTGATCCGGGCGGCCAGCGCGTCGGGCGAGAAACCGGCGAAGACGATCGAGTGGATCGCGCCGATCCGCGCGCAGGCGAGCATCGCATAGGCGGCCTCGGGGATCATCGGCAGGTAGATGACGACGCGGTCGCCCTTGCCAACGCCCATGTCCTTCAGGACGTTGGCGAAGCGGCCCACATGATCGGCCAGCTCGTTGTAGGTGATGTGCTGGGCCTCATCCGTCGGCTCGTCCGGCTCGAAGATGATCGCGGTCTGGTCGCCGCGGGTGGCCAGGTGCCGGTCGATGCAGTTGGCCGCCACGTTCAGCGTGCCGTCCTCGTACCAGCGCACGTGGACGTCGTCATGGGCAAAGGACGTGTCCTTTACCTTGGTGTAGGGCTTGATCCAGTCGATGCGCTTTCCGTGTTCGCCCCAGAACGCCTCGGGGTCGTTGATCGAGGCGGCGTACATCGCGTCATAGCGGGCGGCGTCGACATGGGCGTTGCTGAGCAGGGCGGGGCCGGAATGGTTATCTTTGGCCAAGGTGTCTCTCCCTAAAGTGTTGCGCGCCGATCGGCGCATGAAGGCGATCCGTTCCGGGCCCGTTCCGGCCCGGTTCGCGGATATGGTCGGCGGCGTCGGGCACGGAACCCTTCGGCGCGCTTGCCCCGTTTGGGGCACTTGGAATGTGGTCAGCCTCCCCTAACCTGCGGGCCGGTTCATGGGAGCGCGCTGAGGATCGGTCCTGTTGTCCCCTTCCGATCCATCGCGCGCCGGCCCATCGGCCGCATCTCCCACGGGGCAGCGGCGCTGCGCTCCTCCACGGGATGTGCGCAGAAGATGACAGGTCATCTGTGAATCACGAACATCTGACTGAGGTTGCTTGAGTTTTGTGTAAACGCTTTTCTCTGCGGCCTGCAGAATAAGTAAATTAATTTACAATCAGCAACCTGAGAGTGTTGATTTCATTGGTGCCTTGCGTGCGCACTGACCCTGCGGAAAGCCTGCAAAGGCGCCGGTTTCTGCGCCGCAGCATGGCGCCTCGGAGCATTCCAGCCGGACATCGGGCCTAGCGTTCCCGGTACAGCGCAGAATCGTCGGCCACCGCATCGCGCTGCACACGGAAGCTATCGCCGAGCCAGGGCATTCGGTTGCGTCCCGGTTCGGCGAAGTGCTCTTCGATAAGGTCGCGTGCCCGCGCGGCGATCTGTACCGGTATCGGACCGGTCCAGTCGTCGGTGGCATAGAGCACGATCCGCCGCGACATCGGTTCACCCGGAAGGGGGTGCGCGTCGATGCGGTCCGCGAACCGACCCGCCCGCAGAAGGCTGAGGGGTGTCGTGATGGTCCATCCGCTTCCGCCCGCGACCAGCGCGCTGATCGACTGGTTGGAGTCCATCTCGAAGCGACGCGGCAGGACCAGTCCTGCGCCGGCGAGGTAGCGCTCGATCTGCTGGCCCATGACCTGGTCGGGATCTCGCCGCACGAAGGTGAGGTCAGATAGGGCGGCAAGCCCGCCGGACACGTCCGTGCCCGCGGGAACCGCGAGGATGTAGGGGTCTTCGATCAAGGGGTGCGCGCGCGTGCCGGGGGGATCGGGACTTCCGGCTGCGCAGATGACGATGTCGAGCTCGCGGCGGGAAATCTGCGCATGAAGCGAATGGCTCGCCCCGGTGGCGAGGTGAAAGGCGCAATGGGTCATCGCATCGGCCAGGTCGATGGCCAGTTGCGGGGTGAGCTCGTTCTCGAAATCCTCGATCACGCCCATCGAAAGCGCCGAAAGGTCCGCAAGGTCCAGCATCGTCAGGCCGCGTTGCCCGGCGCGCAGCGCCTGAAGCGCGCTTTCGGCCCGCCCCAGGAAAAGCCGCCCGGCCGGTGTCAGCACCATGGGGCGGCGCGAGTGGTCGATCAGTTCCGCCCCGAGCGCCAGGCTCAGGTTGCGCATCTGTTGCGAAACGGCGGGGGCACTCATGCCGAGATGTTCGGCCGTGGCGGCGACCGATCCGGTGCGGGCGAGCGTCTCGAAGACCTCCAGCCCCTTCAGCGTCAGCCCTTTCAGAAGCGTATCCGGCATCACGCGGTCACGATCTGTTCGAGCAACTCGACCGAGAAGGCGATCTCGTGCGTCGGCGGTGGCGGTGGGGTGCTGTCCCAGATCTCGGCATCGAGCAGGTCCTTGCCCACCGCGTCTTGGGTCATGGCGACCAGCCAGGCGCCATGGTTCACCGACCCGCCGAGCGGGCTGTCCGCGGGCTGCGACCCCTCAGCTTTCGGAAACGGGAACGGAAGTGCCGCGCTTGCAGGCCAGCCGATCGAGACGGTCGTCGCCAAGTCCGGATGCGCGATGCGCCCCGGGCCCTCGTTGGCGAAGGCGACGGCGATCAGCCCCAGCGCGGCGAATGGCTCGACCGCGCGGATCATCGCGCCGGGCGCGCTGGCACGGTCGAGGCGGGCCATCGCGATGCCGTGGCTTCTGGCCGTGTCGAACAGGTCACCGGCCACATCCGACAGGGCCGCGGCCGCGAAGCCGTGCGCCGCGTCGATGCTGAGCAGACCGGCCCGCGGGCGTGTCTTGGTCGGCAATGCCGACGCGTCGATGCGGCCGTAGCGCAGCAGGCGGATGTCGCGCAAAAGGGCCTCCATCCCGTGGTGTCGTTCGCCCGCGGCCTCGGCTGCCGCGATTTCCGACGCGACCGTTCGCGCCGCGGCATCGGGCACCCCGGCGCGGGTCAGGCAATCGCAGGCCAGCGCTTGAACGTCGGGAAGGCTCAGTAGCTGCGTCATGGCCGCAGTCTTGTCATGCCCAAGGCAGGCGTCAATGCCGCAGGTTTATCCCTCGATCACCAGCTGTGGAAACCGCCCCGCGGTGGCCCGAATGGCGGCGGCCAGCCGCTCATAGGCCGGGCCGGCGCCCGAGGCGGTTCGCCACACGAGGCCGACGGAGCGCGCGAAGCGGCGTCCGCGGAATGGCCGGATCACCACGTCGCGCGCGCGTCCGGCAATCTCGCTTTCGACATAGAGCGCGGGGAGGAAGGTCAGGCCCATCCCCATCGCCACCATCTGCCGCAACGCATCAAGCGACGTGCCCTCGTACTCGCGCGACAGGTCAGCCCCGGTTTCTGCGCAAACCGCCGAGATGAGGTCGTAGAGTGCATAGGCTGGTGACAGCGACAGGATCGTCTGGCCGGTCAGGTCCTCGTTGTTGAGCATGGTGCTCGCTGTCAGCGGATGGTCGATGGGCAGCGCGACCGACAGCGGTTCACGGAACAGGCGCGCGGTCGACAGGGTCGCCCCCGAGATCGGCAGCTGCGTCAGGATCAGGTCATGCACGCCGTCATGCAGTTCACGCAGCAGGTCTCGCGGCGCGGCCTCGCGGATATAGAGCCGCAGATCAGGGTGTGATTCGCGTAGGTCCGCCACGACATGCGGCATCAGGTAGGGCCCGAGCGTCGCCGAGGTGCCAAGCCGGATCGTGCCGCCAAGGCCCGAGGTCAGCGTGACCGACAGGTCGAGAATGCCCTGTGTGGCGTCCAGGATCTCGCGTGCGCGGCGTGTCACCTCGCGCCCGGCAAGCGTCAGACGAACAGGCCCCCGCCCGCGTTCGACAAGGGTAACGCCAAGCGTTTCTTCCAGAGTCTTGATCTGTACCGACAGCGAGGGTTGCGAGATGCCGCAGCTTTCCGCAGCCTCGCGGAAATGCTGCGTTTCCTCCAATGCGATCAGGTATCGCATCTGCCGGAGCGTGATCGGGGGGACGGATGTGCTCATGGAAGGGTTATTAGGTTTTTCCAATCGAAATACAATACAAGAGTGTATTTTACCTATGCAGACCGTGCGCTAACTGTAGCCCATCCAAGCGATTGGGATAACGGTACGTGGGCACGCGCGGACCGTTGTCGGAGGGGTCGCAGAGCTGGTGGTTGTCCCTTCCAGCGTTCACGGACCTTGCGGACCCTCCATTCCGGGTGCATTCCCTCGGCCCCTGCCGTCAGCCGGGGGGATGCACCCGGGGCTTGGATCGACCTTCAGTCGATGACCGTCACTTCGGGGGCCGTTCGCCGCAGGATGCCGCGCAAGATCTGCGCGAGTTCCGCGTGCTCCTCGGCCCGCGCGGCGCGACGGCGCCAGACCATTCCGACCGTCCGGAAAGGTTGGGGCCCCGCCAGCGGGCGCGCCGTCACAAGGCGGTTGGGCTGAACCTCGGATCGGACATAGAGCGCCGGCAGGAGCGAGAGGCCCAGGCCCATACCCACCATCTGGCGGATCGTGTCGAGCGAGGTGGCGCCGTAGTCGAGGCTGATCTCGGCACCCGTATCCTCGCAGATCTGGCGCACCTGTTCATGCAGCTTGTGGCCGGGTTCCAGCGACAGGATCGTCTCGCCCTTCAACCGCTCGCGCGGGACGGCGTCGAGTGCGGCAAGGGGATGGTCGTTCGCGGCCACCGCCAGAAGCGGTTCGCGGAAGAGCCGCGCGGTGTCGAGGTCCTGGCCGCGCACGGGCAAGGGCACGAACAACAGGTCGAGCGTGCCATCGTCGAGCCGCGCCATCAGGTCCGTCGCCGCCCCCTCACGCACGTAGAGCCGCAGGTCGGGGTGCGAGGCGTGCAGGTCTGGGATCACCAGCGGCAGGAAGTAGGACCCGAGCGAGGCCACGACGCCAACCCGGACGGTGCCGCCAAGCGGCTGCCGCCCCCGGTGCGCCAGTTCTAGGATCTCGTCGACCTCGCGCAGGATACGTCGGGCGCGGGTGGCAATGTCGTGCCCCTCGGGCGTCATCACCACGCGTGACCTGGAGCGTTCCACAAGCGTCAGGCCCAGCTTTTCTTCAAGCGATGAGAGCTGCGCCGAGAGCGTCGGCTGGGTGACGTGCGCGCGCTCGGCCGCGCGGCGGAAATGCAGCGTTTCATCGAGCAGGGCCAGGTAGCGGAGTTGCTGAAGCGTGGGCATGGCGGGATGCTTATAGATAACTTCTATCAAAATCCAGTTTCGTTTCGATTGGACCTATGTCAACCCGCCGCCTACCTCGCTGCGGAACACGGGTGAGGTGCATGGCGGAGTTCGGATCCATTCTGGCAGTGCAGGACGCGGGACCGTCGCATGACGCGGTGGCCTCCGAGGCGGTGCGCCTTGCGCGCGCCAACGGCGCCGCGCTGACCGTCGTCGATGTGATCGCGGGCGACGACGTGGCCGCGGATGACATCGCCGCCCGCCGCGTGCGCCTGGCCGAGGCCGCCGAGGCGGCCCGAGGCGCCGGGATCGACGCAAGCGAAGCGGTCCTGCACGGCGACGCGGCGGTCGAGGTGATCCGCATGGTCCTGCGCGAGGGGCATGACCTTGTCGTGGCGGGGCCCGGCCCAGCGGCCGAAGGACTGGTCCGCGACTGCCCCTGCCCGGTGTTGGTGGTGAAGCCCGCAGGCTTCGCGACGCCGGTCACGCTGCACGGGGCCGGCGCGGCGACAGGATAACGGACCGCCGCCGGAAGGGTGGCGGCGCAACAGGAGAGGGACAGAGGGGTGGCGAAATCAGGCGCAGAGGTGCCGCGGGTCTATGGTGGCCCGGCGGGCTGGATCTCGGTGGCGGTGCCCGCCGCGATCTTTGCCTGGATGCTGCAATATGTCGGGCCCGTCTCGGAGGGGAACCCGGTTCTTCTGGCGCTCGACTGGGTGCCGTCGATGGACATCCGCCTGTCGGTGCTGATCGACGGTCTGTCGCTGACCTTTGCGCTGCTGATCTCGGGGATCGGCGCGCTGGTCACGCTCTATTCCACGAAATACCTCGGTAACCATCCCGAATACCCGCGCTTCGTGCTGTTCCTCATGATGTTCATGGTGGGCATGCTGGGGCTGGTGCTGTCGGACAACCTGATCGCGCTTTTCGTGTTCTGGGAGATCACGACGATCTCGTCCTACCTGTTGATCGGGTTCTCGTCGGACGAGGAGAAATCGCGCCGCTCGGCGTTGCAGGCGCTGTTGGTCACGGGCACTGGCGGCCTTGCCTTGCTGGCGGGGATGATCCTGCTGGGCAACGTGGCGGGCAGCTTCGAGCTGTCGGTCATCCTGACCCAGGGCGACATGATCCGCGAACACCCGCTCTACGTGCCCATCGTGATCCTGTTCCTTGCTGGCGCCTTCACCAAGTCGGCGCAGTTCCCCTTCCACTTTTGGCTGCCGAACGCGATGGCCGCGCCCACACCGGTGTCGGCCTACCTGCATTCGGCGACCATGGTGAAGGCGGGCGTCTACCTGATGGCCCGGGTGAACCCGGCGCTCGGCGACAGCGAGCTGTGGTTCTGGACGCTGGTTATTGCGGGCGGCTTCACCACCGTCTTCGCTTCGATCCTTGCCGTGCGGCAGACCGACATCAAGCAGGTGCTGGCCTATACCACGCTGATGGCGCTGGGCGCGCTGACGCTGTTCATCGGCACCGGCTCGCCCGATGCGATCAAGGGGATGATGGCCTTTCTCGTCGTCCACTCGCTCTACAAGGCCGCGCTCTTCCTGATGATCGGCATCGTCGATCACGAGACCGGCACGCGCGACGTGGACCGCCTGCGCGGGTTGGGGCGCAAGATGCCGCTGACCTTCCTTGGTGGCGCGCTGGCCGCGATCTCGATGGCGGGCATCCCGCCCTTCGTTGGCTTCATCGGGAAAGAGTTTCTCTACAAGGCCGGCCTCGGCCATGAACAGGCGACCTACTGGATCACGGGCACGATCTTCGCGGCCTCCGTCCTGATGTTCGTCGCCGCCGGTATCGCCGTGCTGCGCCCCTTCACGGGCAAGCTTGCCGATGCCGACACGCCGCAAGCGCCGCACGAAGGGCCCTGGGCGATGTGGATCGGGCCGATCATCCTTGGCGTGTTCTCGCTGGGCTTCGGCCTTTTCCCCGACACGGTCGAGGCATGGCTGGTCGCGCCGGGTACCTGGGCCGTCTATGGCGATTACGACTACACGGTCGATCTCTACCTCTTCCGCGAGGTGAACGCGGCCTTCCTGCTGTCGCTTGCCACATTCGCCACCGGCGCGCTGCTTTACGTGGTCCACCGGCCCATGCGCGCCTGGCTCGGTCGGGTGATGGAGGCCAACCCGATCAAGTTCGATCCCGGCTGGGACCGCGTGCTCGACGGGCTCAAGGCGGTCGCCGGCTGGCAGACGCGCATCCTGCAATCGGGCGTCCTTCAGCGCTACATCTTCACCATCTTCGCGACGCTCGCCATCGGCGTGGGCGCCACGATTTACCTCAAGGACATGCTGAACTTCCGTGTCGACTGGGCGTCGGAATTCGACGGGCTGGTCTTCAAGCACTGGGCCGTTCTGGTCTTCATCACTGCGGGCGCGATCCTGACCGCCATCACCTCGAGCCGGATGACCGCCATCGCGGCGCTGGGCGTGGTGGGCATCGGTGTCGCGCTGATCTTCATCATGTTCTCGGCACCCGACGTGGCCATCACGCAGCTTCTGGTCGAAACGCTGGTCGTGGTTCTGGTCGCCGTCGCCATGTTGAAACTGCCGCACCTTGGCTTGGCCAAGGACCGCAAGCGGCGGCCCGTTCATGCCGCGCTCGCGGGTGTGGTCGGCGTGTTGGTCACGGTGGTGCTTGTCGCTGTCCTGCAGGGCGACATCGACATGGCCATCCCCGAGTATTTCGAGGTTGCCAGCTGGCCCGAGGCCTACGGGCGCAACATCGTCAACGTGATCCTCGTGGACTTCCGCGCGATCGACACCTTCGGCGAGATCGCCGTAGTCGTGATCGCCGCGCTCTCGGCCTACGCGCTGCTCAGGGGCACGCGCTACGGCAACACCGATGACGAGATCGAGGAGGACCGGAAATGAAGAACTCCATCATCCTCGTCGCAGCCACGCGGCTTCTGACGGCGCTTCTCTTGCTCTTCTCGATCTTCATGCTTCTGCGCGGACACAACCTGCCCGGCGGCGGCTTCATCGGCGGGCTGATCGGCGCCACGGGCTTTGTCCTCTATGCGATCGCGCAAGGGGCCGAGGCCACGCGCCGGACGCTGCGGTACGAGCCGCAGAACATCGCCATGGTCGGCCTCGGCATCGCGCTGGCCGCAGGCGTCTTCGCCGCCTTCTTCGGCGAGGCGTTCTTCACCGGGCAGTGGTGGTTCGCCGGCGCGGACCCAGCTGACCCCGATGACAAGGGCCTGCCGATCAGTTCGGTCCTCGTCTTCGACATCGGTGTCTATCTCGTCGTGTTCGGGTCGATCCTGACCCTTGTTCTCGCGCTGGAGGAGGAAGTCTGATGGAGATCCTTGTCGCCATCATGGTCGGCGTCCTCGTCGCGGCCTCGGTCTACCTGATGCTGGCGCGCAACGTCTTGCGCTTCCTCTTCGGGCTGATCCTGATCTCGAACGCGGCCAACCTGATAATCTTCGCCTCGGGTCGCCTGACCGCCGAGGCGCCGCCACTGATCCCCGAGGGCGCGGATGCGCCGCTGGAAAACGTGGCCAACGCGTTGCCGCAGGCGCTGGTGCTGACCGCCATCGTGATCGGCTTCGGCCTGTTCGCCTTTGCGCTGACGCTGGTTTACCGGACCTACCAGAACCTCGGCACGCTGAATTCCGACGAGATGCGCCTCGCCGAGCCTGAGGAGGGCGGCAAATGAGCTGGGTTCTCGCAAGCCCCATCATCATCCCCTTTGCCACGGCGGTTCTGGCTTTCCTGTTCCGCGCAGGGCCCGAGGGGCGGTGGCTGTCGGTCATCGGCTCGGCCGGCCTGTTGGTCGCGTCCATCATCCTGATGATCGACGTGCTCGACCAGGGCGTGATCGCGGCGCAGATGGGCCAGTGGGCCGCGCCCTTCGGCATCACGCTGGTGGCCGACCTTCTGTCGGCGGTGATGGTCGTCATCACCGGCATCACCGGCCTTGCCGTCGCGGTCTATGCGCTGTCGGACATCGACACGAAGAAAGAGGCGCTGGGCTATCACGCGCTGTTCCAGGTGCTTCTGGCGGGGGTCTGCGGGGCGTTCCTGACCGGCGACCTCTTCAACCTCTACGTCTGGTTCGAGGTCATGCTGATCTCGTCCTTCGGCC
>CAZVQL010000118.1:0-9423 GCA_964629305.1 uncultured Roseicyclus sp. | reverse complement strand
TGCCGTAGCGGCGGAAGCCGTCGCCGGTCATGCCGCCGGGCAGGTCGCCGTTGGCACCGAAGTAACCGTTGAAGTTCTCTTCGCAGGTCAGGTAGGTGCCCCAAGGCGTCCGGCCCGAACCGCAATTGTTGAACGTGCCAAGCGAGGCCATGCCGGTCGGGTCATCCGCGGTTTGCAGCAGCTCGTGACCGGCGGCGGGACCGTCGAAGGTCATCGGCGTGTTGTGGTGGATGCGGCGGTTGAAGGGGCTGTCGACCACGACGGACCAACCATTCTCGCCTTCGGCGATTTCCATGACGCTGACGCCCTGGAAGTTCTGCAGGATGCGCACGTCGTCGAGGCCCGTGGGCACGCCTTCGGGGGCGTGGGGCAGGTTGACGGGGCGGTTGGTGTATTCGCTGTTGACGACGATGACCTCGCGGCCGTCGATGCTGAACAGCTCCATGCCGTCGGTGTTCTCGCCGAAGACACGGTCGGACATCTCGACCGACACGCCGGCCTGCGGGTCGAAGGCACCCTCGGCGTCGGAGAAGAGTGGGTCACCCCAGCGCACCAGCAGATCCCAGCTGTAGCCCTCGGGGACATGGATGGTGTTGTCGGTCTGGGCGGCGATGGGCGTGAAGGGGAAACGCGAGGCGGGCTGCGCCATCGCGGTGGTGGCCTTCAGCAGGCCGGTGCCCATGACGGCAGCGCCCGACCCGAAGGCCAGCACGCCGCCGAGGAACCCGCGGCGCGAGATCGCGCGCTCGACCACGCGGTCGAAATCCTGCACTTCGGGGCGGGGGAAGTTCATCTCGTCCCACTCGTCGGCGCTGATCTTGTTGAGGTCGATGTCTTTCATGGATTGAGCCTCCCTGGCTGCAAAACAATGCTCGGTGTGGGCGGCTTACGAAGGGGGAGTTACGGTTTTGTGACGGGGTCGACTTCTCCACAGGCGATTGAAAAAACCTCGGGCGAGATGTCGGTTTGTCCGATGTAGCGGCGGAGTTTTGCCTGCTTTCCGGGCATGTTGACCCAAACGTGACGGCCTTTGGGCTTGTCCACAGGCCCTGTCGCACACAATAACAACAAGAGTGCCTTAACCGATTCCCGCTGACGACCGAAGGAGGGAAGAGCCCATGCTGACCCGCCGCCATTTCATCATCACCAGCGCCGCCATGTTCTCGGGTGCGATCGCTGGTCCCGCGCTCGCCCAGGACTCCGTGGGCTTCGACTCGCAGGTGACGCGCCCGGACCCGGATCCGAACGCGAACAATCCGTGGGGGCTGCATCCGCGCTTCATGCCGACCCGCGTGCAGCACCGCGCCGGCCTGACGCCGGGTGACATCCACGTGGATGCGACGGCGCGCTACCTCTACCATATCGGAAGCGACGGCACGGCGATGCGCTACGGCGTGGCGATCGGTCGGCGCGGCCTGTACCAGCCGGGCACCTTCCGCATCGGGCGCAAGGCCGAATGGCCGTCCTGGACGCCGACCGCGAACATGATCGCGCGCGAGCCCGAGGTTTATGCACAATTCGCAGACGGGGTGCCGGGCGGCCCCGAGAACCCGCTCGGTGCGCGCGCCTTCTACCTTTATACGGGTGGGCGCGACACCTTCCTGCGCATCCATGGGACGCCGCAGCCCTGGTCGATCGGCACCTCGGCGTCGTCAGGTTGCGTCAGGATGGTCAATGCCCATGTCATCGACCTCTATGAAAACGTCTCGATCGGTTCGACGGCCTACCTGTACCCGCCGGCCTGACCCGGCCTAGGTGGGCACGAAAAAAGCCCCGGCGCTGCGCCGGGGCTTTTGTTTGTCCGCTTTTGCAATCCGTCAGGCGGGCATTTTCGTGGTCCGGAGGTAGGGCAGCTTGGCGTCGAACGTGCCAAACTTCTCTTTCGCGGCGGCGTCGTCGAGCGAAAGGGCGACGATCACGTCCTGCCCGTGGACCCAGTTCGCCGGGGTGGCGATGGGCGTCTGATAGGTCGCCTGCAACGCATCGAGCGCGCGCAGCACCTCGGCGAAGTTGCGGCCCACCGACATCGGGTAGGTCATCATCAGCTGCACCTTCTTGTCGGGCGAGACGATGAAGACCACGCGCACCGATGCGCTGTCATTGGCCGTGCGCCCGTCGGGGAGGTAGGCGTCGGCGGGTAGCATGTCGAAGGCCTTGGATACCGTCAGGTCCTTGTCGGCGATGATCGGGAAACCGGCCTTCGCGCCGGCGAAGCTTTCGATGTCGGCTTTCCACTGGACGTGTTCGTCGACCCCGTCGACCGACAGGCCGATCACCTTGGTGTTCCGTTTTTCCCACTCGTCGGCCAGTTGGGCCACGGCGCCGAACTCGGTCGTGCAGACGGGGGTGAAATCCTTGGGGTGCGAGAACAGGATCATCCAGCTGTCGCCGATGAAGTCATGCAGCGCGAAGCTGCCCTGGTCTGTCTCGACAGTGAGGTTCGGGAGCGTGTCGTTGATGCGCAATGCCATATCCGCGTCTCCTTTTGATTTACGTCGTCAACAAATATATAATGGCTCCAACGGACAGGTTCACGGGGGGCTGGCCGGTCTTGTTCCAGAAAAGTCGGGGCATTCTGCCGCAGCGCAGCATCGCGACCGATCGTTCGCTGAGGGATGTTGTCGTGGAACAGTCGTTTCCGGCCTTTCGGCCGTCGCGGCCCCGCCTTGAAGCCGGCGACAGGGAATGACAGGCTCCGGCCCGAACAAGGGAGAAGACCATGGCCAAGACCACCGATTTCTACATCAACGGGCAGTGGGTCGCGCCGATCCGGCCGCGCGACTTCCCCGTCATCGACCCCTCGACCGAAGAGGTCTGCGCTACGATCTCGCTGGGCGAGCCCGAGGATACCGAGGCCGCCATCGCCGCGGCCGCCGCCGCCTTTGACGGCTGGTCGCGCACCAGCCCCGATGAGCGGATCGCAGCGGTCGAGCGCCTGCTTGCCGTCTACAACGCCCGCGCCGAAGAAATGGCGCAGGCGATCTCGAAAGAGATGGGCGCGCCCATCGACCTCGCGCGGCAGCAGCAGGTCGGCGCGGGGTCCTGGCACATGGAAGGGTTCCTGCGTGCAGCCAAGGATTTCCAGTGGGAACACCCGTTGGGCGACTGGGCCCCGGGCGAGCGCATCCTGCACGAGCCAATCGGGGTCTGCGCGCTGATCACGCCGTGGAACTGGCCGATGAACCAGATCGTGCTCAAGGTCGTGCCCGCGCTGCTGGCGGGCTGCACGATGATCCTCAAGCCCTCGGAGATCGCGCCGCTTTCGGGGTTGCTGTTTGCGGACATGGTACACGAGGCGGGCATTCCGGCTGGTGTCTTCAACCTGATCAACGGCGATGGGCCGGGTGTGGGCAGCACGCTCAGCGCGCATCCCCAGGTGGACATGGTCAGCTTCACCGGCTCGACCCGCGCCGGGCGGCTGATCACCAAGGCCGCTGCCGACACCATCAAGCGCGTCAGTCTCGAGTTGGGCGGCAAGGGCGCCAACATCATCTTTGCCGATGCCGACGAGAAGGCGGTGAAGTCCGGCGTGATCCGGTGCTTCCGCAACACCGGGCAAAGCTGCAACGCGCCGACCCGGATGCTGGTGGAGCGCTCGCGCTATGACCAGGCGGTCGAGCAGGCTGCGGCGGCGGCTGAAAGCGTCACTGTCGGTCCCGCCGACGAAGAGGGGCGGCACATCGGGCCGGCCGTCAGCGAGGTTCAGTTCGAAAAGATCCAGGCCCTGATTCAGAAGGGCATCGACGAAGGCGCGCGGTTGATCGCGGGCGGCACCGGGCGGCCCGGCCACCTGAACCGCGGCTACTACATTCGTCCGACCGTGTTCGCTGACGTGACGCCCGAGATGACGATCTATCGCGAAGAGATCTTTGGGCCCGTTCTGTCGATCGTGCCCTTCGAGGACGAGGAGCACGCCATCGCCATGGCGAACGACACCGAGTACGGGCTGACGAACTACATCCAGACGGGTGACACCGAGAAGCTGCGCCGCGTGGCGCGGCGGCTGCGCTCGGGCATGGTCGAGGGCAACGGCAACGGCTTCGCGCAGGGTTCGCCCTTCGGCGGCTACAAGCAGTCGGGTAACGGGCGTGAAGGCGGGGTCTTCGGCCTGCACGAATTCCTCGAGACCAAGGCCGTTTCGGGCTGGGGCTGAGGGGTTTCGCCCGCTTCGCGGGCGACCGGCTGGGGGCTCTGCCCCCCAGACCCCCCGCCAAGGGGGCTGTCTGCCCCCCTTGGATCCCCCCGAGAGTTGTTCGGCCAAGATGAAGCTCGAAGGCCGCGCCCCAGGCTGGAGCAGATCGGGTATGCTGCTTTAGTCGTGGTCCGGTCGCCTGCTCGCGCTAGAACAGGCGCAGGTTGGAGCGGTGGGCGCGGACATGATGAACGACACGACAGGCGGTGTGGTCCTGATCCTTGGCAGCGGCCCTGCGGCCGTGGCCGTGCGCGGCTGGGACCGATCGGGCATCGACCAGATCGTCGCGATCAACAACGCGTGGCGACTGCGCCCCGACTGGGACGTGTCGATCCACCCCGAGGATTTCCCGCCCGAGCATCGCCCCCCGGGCCTTCTGAAAGGCCAGCGGCGGATCGAGGCGCGCGACTACGTGCCGGTGCAGAACGCCTACGGCGGGTTCGTCTACGCGGGCGGCACCATGGCCTTTACCGCGGCCTACTGGGCGCTCGGGGCGTTGAAGCCGCGCGTGATGGCGTTTTTCGGCTGCGACATGGTCTATGCCGCGACCGGCCGCACGCATTTCTATGGTACGGGAACGGCTGATCCGCTGCGTCCTGACATCACGCTGCAAAGCCTCGAGGCCAAGGCGGCCCGGCTGCAACTGCTGGCAGCTGAACAGGGGTGTGCTTGTGTGAACCTGTCGGCGCAGGAGAGCCGGTTGGTGTTTCCCCGCGCCACGCTGGGCGCGCTCGATCTTGCCGCGCCGGTCTTGCTCGAGCCAGACAGCCTTGCGGCCGCGCAGGCGCGCGAGGCCGAGTTGGGGTACATGGTGCCGTCCGGGCGCTACTGGGACGTTGCCGACCGTTTCGATGCGGCGGCATTGGCCGATCTGGATGCGCTATGGTTGGCGGCCCATGACGCGACGCTCAGAACGGCGCCGCCGCTCGAAACAGCATCCCTGCGCCGCCGTTCGGGTGCCTCAGCTTGAGGCTTTCGGAATGCAGCATCAGGCGCGGGAAGTCCCGCGCAGGCCCCTCGGCATAGAACGGATCGCCGAGGATCGGGTGGCCGATCTCCTTCATGTGCACGCGCAGCTGGTGTGACCGCCCGGTTTTCGGCATCAGCCGTACGCGCGTCGTGCCGTCCTCGACCCGCATCCGGCGCCAGTCGGTCTGGGCGGGCCTGCCGTTTTCGCGGTCCACATGCTGGCGCGGGCGGTTCGGCCAGTCGACACAAAGCGGCAGGTCGACGCGGCCCGTGGCCTCGGCCATTTCGCCCCAGACACGGGCGACGTAGGTCTTTTTCGTCTGCCGCTTCTCGAACTGCAGGCCGAGGTGGCGCTGGGCGTGCGGCGTCAGCGCGAAGACCATGACGCCGGAGGTGTCCATGTCGAGCCGATGGACCAGAAGTGCCTGTGGGAACGCGGCAAGGATGCGGGACATCAGGCAGTCGGACAGGTGCTCGCCCCGACCCGGCACCGACAGAAGCCCTGCGGGCTTGTTCACCACGAGGATCTCGTCGTCGGCATGAAGAATGTCGAGCGGCAGATCGGGCGGCCTGTAGTCGAAGGCCGGGTTGGGGTCGGGCGTGGTCAATGGCCGGGGTTCGATGTCTCGAAGGCGGCTTTCTGGTCTTCCGTCGCCTCGGTCTGGTACTTTGTCTTCCACTCGGCATAGGGCATGCCGTAGACGACCTCGCGCGCGGCCTCCTTGTCCATTTCGATGCCGCGTTCGGCGGCGGCTTCCTGGTACCAGCGCGACAGGCAGTTCCGGCAGAAGCCGGCAAGGTTCATCAGGTCGATATTCTGCACATCCGTGCGCTCGCCCATATGCTGCACGAGGCGGCGAAAGGCGGCTGCCTCCAGTTCAAGCTTGGTCTGGTCGTCCATGGGGTTCCCTCCGGCCGTTTCCTCAGACCTCGGCATTCTTCAGCGCCGCGTCAAGCATCGGTGCAAGGCGGGCGCCCCAGGCGCGTTGATCCTCGGGCGTCTCGATCAGGTCGTTGCGGACCTCGACAAGCACATGCGGCAGGCCCGGTTGCACCCCGTGCCGGTCCAGCGCATCGCCCGGCAGATGGCCGGAATAGGGCTGGTTGTCACCGATGCAGAGGCCGGGTTCGGCGTTGAGCTGTGCCAGCAGCGGATAGGCCAGCCGCGTGTCGCCCGCGTAGAGCACACCGACATGCCAGGGCCGCGGCGGGCGGCCGACGAATTGGGGCGTGAAGGAATGGACGGCCACGATCACCGGGGCGTCGCGACTTGCGACCAGGCGCTCGATACCGCGGTGATAGGGGCGGTGGTAGAGATCGAGACGGCGCTCGACTTCGGTGGCATCGGCATGGCGGTTCGCGGGGATGATCGAGCCGTCATAGACCTTCATCAGAAGCGTCGGATCATCCTCGCCCCGGTTGGGGTCGATCACGAGGCGCGAAAAATGAGACAGGATGACCGGCGAGGCCAATGCCTCGGCCAGCGCGCGTGCAACGCCCGCGGCGCCCACGTCATAGGCGATGTGGCGCGCCATGTCCTCGGGCGGAAGGCCCAGATCGCCGCCCGCCACCTCGGGCGGGACCCGGTTCGAGGCATGGTCGCAGGTCACGACCCAGCGGCCCGGCCGGTCCTCGCCCTCGATGTGGTAGGGTGCTGTCATCGTCCCGTCATGCCTTTTGCCCAAGACGCTGGCGGAGATAGGCGCTTTCTCGGGGAATGGCCAGAACCGCCCCGGCTTGCCTGTTGTTTGGTCCATGGAATTGCGCCATAGAGCCATAGGAACAGGACTGTTTGCGCTAACAGCGCCCGCCCCGCGGCGGCATGACGGGGGAATGACCGATGAAACGCGACCGTAACGTGAAGATCGTGGCCACGCTTGGCCCCGCCTCGGACGGGGAGGGGATGATCCGCAAGCTCTACGAGGCGGGGGCAGATGTCTTCCGCCTCAACATGTCCCACGGGAGCCACGATGAGATCAGGGCGCGACACGCCGCAATCCGCAAGGTTGAGAAGTCAGTGGGTCGCCCCATCGCCATCCTCGCCGACCTGCAAGGGCCGAAACTGCGCTGCGGGGTCTTCGCGAATGACGAGGGTCATGTGCTGAAAAACGGTGCGTCCTTCCGCTTTGACCTGGATGAGACACCGGGCGACGCAAAGCGCGTGCATCTGCCCCACCCCGAGATCTTCGCGGCGCTCGAGCCGGGTTCGCGCCTGTTGGTCAACGACGGCAAGGTGCGGCTGCGGGTCGATGACTGCGGCCCGGATTTCGCCGATTGCACGGTGCTTGCAGGCGGTCCGGTCTCGAACCGCAAGGGCGTGAACGTGCCCGACGTGGTGCTGCCGCTCGCCGCGCTCAGCGACAAGGACCGCGCCGATCTGCAGTTCGTCTGCGACCTGGGCGTCGACTGGCTGGCGCTGAGCTTCGTGCAGCGCGCCGCTGACGTGACCGAGGCGCGCGAGTTGGCGCAGGGCCGCGCAGCGATCCTGTCGAAGATCGAGAAACCCGCCGCCGTCGCCGCCTTTGACGATATCCTGGCGGTGTCCGACGGTATCATGGTGGCGCGCGGCGATCTGGGCGTGGAACTGCCGGTGCAGAACGTGCCGCCGATCCAGAAGCGGCTGGTGCGCAAGTGCCGCGCCGCGGCCAAGCCGGTGATCGTGGCGACCCAGATGCTGGAATCGATGATCGAAAGCCCGATGCCGACGCGGGCCGAGGTCTCGGACGTTGCGACCGCGCTTTACGAAGGCGCCGATGCGGTCATGCTGAGCGCGGAGTCGGCTGCCGGATCCTACCCAATCGAGGCGGTGCAGACGATGCACAACGTCGCGCTCGAGGTGGAGAACGACAGCAACTTCCGCGACATCATGGTCGCCTCGCGCACGGTCGCGCGGTCCTCGACGGCGGACGCCATCGTCGCGGCCGCCCGCGAGATCGCCGAGACGGTGGATATCAAGGCGATCTGCTGTTTCACGCAGTCCGGCACCACCGCGGCGCTGGTCGCCCGCGAACGTCCACGGGTGCCCATCCTTGCGCTGACACCGCTTGTCGGCGTGGCGCGGCGGATGTGCCTGACCTGGGGCTGTCATTGCTACATGACGGGCGAGTTGACGCGGTTCAAAGGCGCTGTCGTCTCGGCGGCGCGGGCTGCGCGTGACGGGGGCTATGCGACCGAAGCCGACCAGATCATCGTGACTGCCGGTGTGCCGTTCAACGTGCAGGGCTCCACCAACATCCTGCGCGTCGCGCCCTGCGCCGAGCGGCTGATCTACGCCACCGACCCGGAATGATCCGGGCGCTGGCGCTGGCGTGTCTGGTGTCCGCGCCGGCGGCGGCGGGCATCCTTGACGGCGCGATCACGGCGCAGGACGGGGCAGGGCGCTTCACCCACCTGCCCGAGGCGCCGCTTGCGGTGGGCGAGGACATCTTCGACAGCCCCGACCTGATCGCCTTCGACGAGGCGCAGTCTGTTGCCCTTCCAGCCGCGCTGTCATTGGACATCGGTGCGCCGATACCGGCTGGGACGGTGGTGGCATTGCATTCCGTGGTCTTCGACGGGACCGGCGGGCGGCAGCGTGGCTGGGTCCTGTTCGATGCGCCGATCCTCGGCGTTGCCACTTCTCCGGCGACCCTGGCCGTGACCGATGCGCTTGCGGGCGTCGAGACCCTGTGGCTGGGCGATGACTTGCGCGGGCTGGAGCGTGAAGACCGCGCGTGGATCGACCCCCAGGATACCCGCCGCCTCTGGGTTGACTGGGCGGGCTCGTCGCCCGGCGATCACCTGCGCGTCGCAACCGAGGCCGTGCCACTGATGTG
The DNA here is from genome assembly GCA_964629305.1 of uncultured Roseicyclus sp. Taxonomy (GTDB): domain Bacteria; phylum Pseudomonadota; class Alphaproteobacteria; order Rhodobacterales; family Rhodobacteraceae; genus Roseicyclus. Next base: position 447 of record CAZVQL010000118.1, on the reverse strand, counting down.
AGGGCGGGCTTTCGCCGCCGTGCGGCGCGTGGCACTGTCGCCCGGCTTTTGAGTGAGTGTCATTCCCGAGATGCAGATCGACGCCGATATTCTGATCGTCACCGCCACGCTTGTCGCGCTCTTCGCCACCTCCTCGATCATCGCGGGTTGGGTCGAGCGGAGCGTGTCCTGGGCCGCCCTGGTCTCGCTTGCGATTGGCCTGGGCATCCTCGCTTATGTCCACCTGGCGCTCCGGCCCGGTGGCCTGACCTTCCGGGATATTCCCGACGCCTTCGTCCATGTTGTGGCCATGGTTCTGAACTGACGTCTGGACAGGGCCTGCGCTTCGCTGTATGCGACCCGCTCCAACGGTGCGGCCGGCCAAAACGGCATGCCGAGTCGCGCCTGAACGATCTCTAGAAGACAGGAGACGAAAATGCCGAAGATGAAGACGAAATCGAGCGCCAA
>CAZVQL010000117.1:0-9462 GCA_964629305.1 uncultured Roseicyclus sp. | reverse complement strand
AAGAACCACAAGTGGACCAACATCAAGGAACAGGTGGACATGATCGAGATGCCGAACGGCAATCGGTTGATCCTGCTGTCCGAAGGGCGTCTGTTGAACCTCGGGAATGCGACCGGGCATCCGTCCTTCGTGATGTCGGCCAGCTTCACCAACCAGGTGCTGGCGCAGATCGAGCTGTGGTCGAACGCGGACGCCTACGAGAACAAGGTCTACATCCTGCCCAAGCTGCTGGATGAAAAGGTCGCGCGGCTGCACCTGGCGAAGATCGGCGTGAAGCTGACGCCGCTTTCCAAGGACCAGGCCGATTACATCGGCGTTCCGGCAGAAGGGCCCTTCAAGCCCGAGCACTACCGGTACTGATCCCCTATGCGGGTGATTGTCTACGGGGTCGGCGCGGTCGGAGGAGTGACCGCGGCGGCCCTTTTCTCTTCGGGGGCCGAGGTCGTGGGCATCGCCCGCGGCGCGATGCTGGGGGCCGTGCGCGAGAAGGGTCTGCGCCTGCGCGCGCCGGGGCGCGACGAGACGGTGCCGCTGCCGGTTGTCGCCCATCCGGGCGAGGTGGACTGGCGCGCGGATGATGCCGTGATCCTCTGCATGAAGGGGCAGGACACCGAGGCCGCGCTGATGGCGCTGCGCGAGGCGGGTGTGCGCGAGCAACCGATCTTCTGCGCGCAGAACGGCGTGGCGAACGAGCGCGCGGCGTTGCGCATGTTTCCCAACGTGCATGGCATCACGGTGATGATGCCCGCGCTCTACCTGACGCCGGGCGAGGTTGCGGTCTTCACCGAGCCGAAGATGGGCATCTATGATCTGGGCCGCTACCCCGGCGGGGTCGATGCCGATGACGAGGCGCTGGCCCGCGTGCTGGACCGCGCCGGGATCGCCTGCTTCCCGCGGCCGGATGTCATGGCGAGCAAGCATGGCAAGCTTCTGTTGAACCTGATGAACGTGCTGAAGGCGGCGCTGGGGTCTGCGGCCGACACGGGCGAATTGGGCCGCGCCGTCCGGGACGAGGCGCTGGCGGTCTACCGCGCGGCGGGGATCGCGTGGGACGATGTCGGGATGGAGGACCCGCGGCGGGCGGAGTTGATCCGCCCGGTCGATGCCCTGCCCGGGGTGGAGCGCGTGGGCGGGTCCACCATCCAGAGCCTGTTGCGCGGCGCAGGCAGCGTCGAGACGGATTTCCTGAACGGCGAGATCGCGCTTCTGGGCCGCTTGCATGGCGTGCCGACACCCGTCAACGCCGCGCTGACGCGCCTGGGCGCGCGCATGGCGCGGGACGGGGTGAAACCGGGGGCCTACTCGCTGGAAGAGCTTCGCGCGGCCGTGGTGGCCGGGGGCTGAAGCCGGGGGTCCGTTTGCCGTGCCTTGGCCCGGCGGCAGGATAGGTGGCGCCACCAAGGGGTGGTGCGAGGTTCCGACACCCCCGTCACGGGGTGCGTTGGACAGATGCGCGGGGTCCGGTCGGTTGCCGGCCCTTGGCCCGATAAGTGGGCTGTCTACAGCCCGGCAACGAAACCTCGGGTCCTGCGGTGCGACCGGGCATGGCCCGGCGCGTGATCGGCCGATCGATGGCTACCCTTGCAGGGAATCGTTAAAATCTTCCTAAACTGGGGCTGAAAACCTTGGAGGAGCGACGATGGCGCAGACGGTTTCCTTTACCCAGATGAAGGACGGCACCAAGGAGGAGTACGAGCTGCTCGAGCAGCTGGAAAAGCCGTTCCTGCGGCTCACCGCCGACCGGGTGCTCGACGAGTTGCGGCGGCAGGAGCATGTGACGCTCGAGGGCTACCGCATCACGCGGCTGGGGCACGGGCTGCAATCGGCGACGCGGGCAGAGCGGGACGGGGCGGACCTTGACTGGATCGTCGCAGCCCTCTGCCATGACATCGGCGACGGGCTTGCGCCGCAGAACCACGACCGCATGTCGGCCGAGGTGATCCGCCCCTTCGTGCGTTGGGATGTCGCCTGGGTGGTGGAACATCACGGCATCTTCCAGATGCTCTATTACGCGCATCATTACGGCTGGGACCGCAACGCGCGCGACCGCTTTCGCGATCATCCCTGTTTCGAGAGCTGCGCGGAATTCTGCGAGCGCTGGGACCAGTCGAGCTTCGACCCCGACTACGACACCCTGCCGCTGAACCACTTCGAACCGATGCTGCGCGAGGTTTTCGCGCGCAAGGCCCATGACCCGGAGGTGATCCGCGAGGGGTATGTCTCGGCCCTGGTGGCGTGAGCGGACGCCAATCGTTTTCCCCGCAATTAATCTTTTGACCTGCGGCGACCCTCGGGTAGGGTTTTCGGCAAGCTTGGCCAGAGGGGGCAAGCCGGGACAGTGAAGATGGAGTATTAGACCCATGGGCAAACGGGATGACCTGATCGCGCAGTATGCCGACGATCTGAAGAACAAGTGCGGTATGGAGCCGGACATGGCGCTGCTGACGAAGGTGACGATCGGCTGCGGACCCGCGATCTACGACGCTGACGCCTCGACCGTGGCCGGCAGCCAGCCGGGCGAGATCGAGACGGTTAAGAAGAACTTTCTCATGAAGAAGCTGGGCCTGAAGGACGGGCCCGAGCTGGACGCCGCGATCGCGAGCGTGATCGAGACCTACGGCAAATCAGAGCGCAACAAGTACCGCGCAGTGGTCTATTACATGCTGACCAAGCATTTCGGGAAAGAAAGCGTCTACGGCTGAGACCGGATGCATTTCGGAATTTCGAAACGGCCCGCCCCCGCGCGGGTCGTTTTCATTTGGGGCGAATGCGTGTCGAATGCGGCGGGCTATTTCGTTGCGCCGCGGGGGCCGTGGCGGCTATGACATGGGCAACGCCCGACCAGGATGGACGGGCCCGACATCGACAGACACGCGGAGCGAGAAAACGCGTGGGTGGTGGAGGGTCCCGCGCTTGCGTCGGGGCCCTCCTTTTTTCGTTGATCAGAAGCCGCCCATGGCACGGATCGTCTGCCATTCGGCTTCCGTGACGGGCTGTACCGACAGGCGGGAGTTCCTGACCAGCACCATGTCGGACAGGTCCTCGCGCGCCTTGATCTGGTCGAGGGTCACGGGCGTCGGCAGCGGCTCGACCGCCTTGATGTCCACACACTCCCACCGATCGTCGTCGGTGGTGCTGTCGGGATGCGCCTCGGCGATGACCTCGACGATGCCGACGACGGCTTTCTCCGATTGCGAGTGGTAGAAGAAGCCAAGGTCGCCCACCGCCATTTCGCGCATGAAATTGCGCGCCTGGTAGTTGCGGACGCCGTCCCATTCCTCGCCCGTGTCGCCCTTGGCGACCTGCTTGTCCCAGGACCAGGTCGAGGGTTCGGATTTGAAGAGCCAGTAGCGCATGGGTCTACTCCGGTTTGAGGGGGCGGTTCAGAAGCGTGTCGGCGATGGTCGCCACGTCCGCGCGCCCGTCGGCCAATGCGGCGACGGCAGCGGCGATGGGCGTGTCGACGCCCTTGCGCGCGGCGATCTGGCGGGCGGTGTGGAGGCCCTCGACCGTGACGTCGGGCGGCAGCGTTTCGCCACGGGCGAGCGCCGCGCCGAAGCGGAAGTTGCGGGATTTCTCGGACCCGCAGGTCAGGATCAGGTCACCGAGACCGGAGAGGCCGGTGAGCGTCGCCTCCTCCGCACCTGCGTCCACGGCGATGCGCGTCATCTCGGCCAGGCCGCGCGCCATGAGGGCCGCACGCGCGCTGTCACCGTAGCCCGCGCCGATCACGGCGCCAGCGGCGATGGCGACAACGTTCTTCAACGCGCCGCCCAGTTCCGCGCCGATCACGTCGGTGGTGCGGTAAAGGCGCAGGGCTGGCGTGGACAGGCGGGATTGCAGCGCCGCGCCGGTGGCGTCGTCGGCGCAGGCGAGCGTGAGCGCCGTGGGCAGGCCCGCGGCGATGTCGACGGCGAAGCTGGGGCCGGTGAGTTGGGCGGGGGTGGCCTTGGCGTATTTGGCGATAAGGGCCGTGGGGCCGAGGCCCGTGGCAAGGTCGATCCCCTTGGCGCAGGAGACGAGGGTAATGGCCGTCAGGGACGTCTCGGACAGGAACGGGCCTAGGCTTTGGGTGGGCAGCGCCAGCAACGCGCAGTCGGCGGTGAGGTCGGACAGATCGCCGGTGACGCGTAGCGTGTCGGGGAAGCGGTGACCGGGCAGGCGGCGGCTGTTCTCGCGCGCGGTTTGCATGGCGGCGGCACCGTCGCGCGCCCAGAGGGTCACGTGGTGGCCCGCTTTCGCGTAGGTGATGGCGAGCGCCGTGCCGAAGGCGCCCGCGCCGAGGATGTCGAGCGGCGCGCTCATGCCTTGGCCCCTTTCTTGCCCGACCCGATGAGCGGGGCCGCGGCTGTGTCGAGCGGCCAGCGGGGCCGGGCCGAGAGCGTGAGGTCGTCGCGATGGCCGGCCTCGAACGCCATGAGCCCCGCGAAGGCGATCATCGCGGCGTTGTCGGTGCAGAGCGCGAGAGGGGGGGCCACGAAGGGCAGGTTCGCTGCCTCTGCCACCTGTTCCAGCCGTGCGCGCAGCGTCTTGTTGGCCGCGACGCCACCCGCGACAGCGAAACCGGTGAGGCCCGCCTGCCCAGCCAATGCGCGGGCAGATTTCTCGGCGAGGACGTCGGCGACGGCCTTTTGGAAGGATCCACAAAGGTCGGCGCGGTCAGTTTCCGTCAACCCGCCCTGCTCGGCCACCAGCGTATCGCGGACCCGCAGGACGGCGGTCTTGAGGCCCGAGAAGCTGAGATCGCAGCCGGGGCGATCTAGCAGCGGGCGGGGCAGGTCGAAGCGGGTGGGATCGCCCTTGGCCGCCTCGGCCTCGACCGAGGGGCCGCCGGGCTGGGGCAGACCCAACAGGCGCGCGACCTTGTCGAAGGCTTCGCCGGGGGCGTCGTCGATGGTGCCGCCGAGGCGGTGGAACTCGTCCGGGCCGTCGACGCGCAGGAACTGGCAGTGGCCGCCCGAGACGAGCAGCATCAGGTAGGGAAAGCGCATCGCGTCGGTCAGGACTGGCGTAAGCGCATGACCGGCAAGGTGGTTGACCCCAATCAGCGGCTTGCCCAACCCCATCGCCAGCCCCTTGGCGGCCATGACACCCGACAGCACGCCACCGATCAGGCCGGGGCCGGCGGTGACGGCGATGGCGTCGATGTCGGCGAGCGTGACGCCGGCAATCGCCAAAGCCTCCTCGGTCACGAGGTCCAGCTTCTCGGCATGGGCGCGGGCGGCGATCTCGGGGACGACGCCGCCGAAAGCCGCGTGCAACTCGGTCTGGCTGGCCACGACATTGGACAGGATCTCAGCGCCCGCGCCGCTGCCGCGCAGGATGGCCGCGCCGGTGTCGTCGCAGCTGCTTTCCAGGCCGAGGATCGTGAGGGGGCGGGGCATGGGGCGCCTCGTTGCAGGCTAGAGGATAGGCAGGTAACACTCGCCCCCATGTCTGACAATGCCGATGCCCCGCTCGTCCTGATCACCCGCCCGCAGGACGCCGCCCACCGCTTCGCGGACGAACTGCGCGCGGCGGTCGGGCCGGTGGAGGTCGCGATCATCCCGATGCTGGAGATCAAGCCGGTGGTCGAAAGCGTGGACCTCGAGGGGGTGACGGCGCTGATCTTTACCTCGGCCGCCGGGGTGGAGGTGTTCGGCACCCTGAGCGAGGACCGCAGCCTTCCCGCCTGGTGCGTGGGCGACCGCACCGCCGAGGCCGCGCGCGACATCGGGCTGAAGGCGACCTCGGCGGGGGGCGATGCCGACGCACTGGTGGCCCTGATGGCCGAGGCGCGGCCCGAGGGGCGGCTGTTGCACCTGAGCGGGATGCATACGCGCGGCGATGTGGCCGGGCGGCTGTTCGAGGCGGGGCTGAGGGCCGAGGCGCGGGCGATCTACGACCAGGTCGCGGCTGAACCCGGCTCGGAACTGGCCGCCGCGCTGGCGCATCCGGGGCCGGTCGTGGTGCCGCTGTTCTCGCCGCGCAGTGCTGCGCTTTTTGCCGAGGCGGCGGACGGCGCGTCGCGCCGCGCCGAGATCATCGCGCTAAGCCGCGCGGTGGCCGATGCCCTGCCCGAGGGGCTGGCCGAAGGGGCGCGGATCGCCGACAGCCCCGACGCCCCTGCGATGATCCGCGCCATCGCTGCGCTGATTTCTCCCTAGCCGCGGCTTGAGGGCCATGACACGCTGGTCTAGGCTGGCTTGGGCGCATCTGTCAGGTGGGCTTGACAGTTGATGATGTGACAGACGAAGGACGGCGCAGGTGGCACGGGGAAGCTCGAAAAGCTCAGGCAGCACACGCAATCGGCAGGGCGGCTCGGGCCGTTCGGACAGCGGCAAGGCCAAGACCGACACGATGGGCGCCGACAGCGTCGAGGCCACGACCGATTCGGTCGCGGCGGCTGCGGAAGAGGCCCTGGCAAGCGCCGAAGAGGGGGTGAAGGACGCCGCCGAAAGCCTTGCAGGCGAAGATACGACAGCCAGCGACACCGACGCCAAGAGCACGACGGACAGCGATATCCCCGATGCCGAGACGCTTCCGGCCGAGGGCGAGACCGCCGGCGCTGCGGGCGATGACAGTCTGACCGGGACAGAGGGCGGCAGCGCCGATGGCGATGTCGATACGGTCTCGACCGACGGGGACGAGACGGTGACGCTGAGCCCCGAGGGTGCGAGCGAGACCGCCGCAGAACCCCCGCCAGAGCCGACGCCCCCACCTGTGCCCCCTGCCCCGCCCCCGGCCCCCGAAAAGCGCGGTGGCTTCGTGCCGCTTCTGCTGGGTGGCGTGGTCGCCGCGGGTATCGGCTATGGCGCGGCCTACATGGGCTGGTTGCCCACCGCGGGCGGTGGTGACGACCAATCCGCCGCCATCGCCACGGCGCTGGAGAACCAGAGCGCCGCACTGAGCGAGTTGCAGACGCGCGTCTCCGAAATCGCAAGCGCCGCGCCCGCCGAGGCGCCCGAGGTCGACCTTTCCCCTGTGCTGGAGCAGATCGCGGGCCTGTCCGAGCGGATCGAGGGCACGGCGGGCAGCATCGAGACACTGGCCGAGCGCGTGACCGTGCTGGAAGAGCGTCCGGTCTTCACCGGCAACGTCGATCAGGACACCGCCGCCGCCGCCGAGGCCGCCGCCCAACTGGAGGCGGAATTGGCCGCCCAGCGCGAGGCCGCCGAGGCGCGTGCTGCCGAACTGGAAGCCGCCGCCGCAGAAGCCGCCGCCGCCGCAGAAGCTGCGGCAGCAGAAGCCGCAGAGGCCGTCGCGCAAGCCGAGGCAGACGCCGCCGCCGCGACGGCGCAAGCCGAGGCGGAAGCCGCGCTGAACGCCGTGCGCGTCGCCTTCGAGACGGGCGCGCCCTTTGTCGATGCGCTTGGCACCGTCGCCGAAGCCACCGAAGTGCCCGAGGCGCTGAGCGCCGTGGCCGACAGCGGCGTGGCGACGATGGAGGGGCTCCAGGCCGCCTTCCCGCCGCTGGCGCGCGAGGCTTTGCCGATCGCCCTGCAGGAAACCGCGGGCGAAGGCATGGGCGACCGGCTGGGCGCCTTCGTCATGGGCCAGATCGGCGGCCGCTCGGTCGAGCCGCGCGAGGGCGATGACCCCGACGCGGTCCTGAGCCGGGTCGAGGCCGCGGTGCGGTCCGGCGAGCTACAGACCGCACTGAGCGAGATCACCGCGCTGCCCGAGGGCGCGCAAGGCGTGCTGGCCCCGTGGGTCGCCGATGTGCAAGCCCGCGCCGCGGCGGACGAGGGGCTTGCCGCCCTGACTGCCGCGCTGACGGGCAACGGGAACTGAGGGGGACGCGCCGATGCTTTGGTCTTTGCTGAAGGTCCTGATCTTTGTCGCGCTGGTTGCGGGCCTCACTTGGGGAACCGGCCTGTTGATCGAGATGGGCGAGCTTGCGACGCTCACCGTCATGGGCCGCGAATTCGTGCTGACGCCGCTTCTGGCGGTGTTGGGTGCGGTCGTGCTGCTTCTGGCCGTGTGGCTGCTGTTCAAGGCCGTGGGCCTGCTGGTTGCGACGTTGCGCTTCCTGAACGGCGACGAGACGGCGATCAGCCGCTATTTCAACCGCCGCGCCGAGCGGAAGGGCTACGAGGCGCTGGCCGAGGGCATGATGGCGCTGGCCGCCGGCGAAGGCCGCTTGGCCATTCGCAAGGCAGAGCGGGCCGAGAAATACCTCGGCCGCCCGGAGCTGACCAAGCTGGTCGTGGCCCAGGGCGCCGAGATGGTGGGCGACCGGGCGCTGGCGACCGAGACCTTCAAGGCGCTTGTCACCGATGACCGCACGCGGTTCGTCGGCGTACGCGGCCTGATGAAGCAGAAGCTGGCGGAGGGCGACACCGAAACGGCGATGAAGCTGGCCGAGAAGGCGCTGGCGATCCGCCCGAAGAACGAAGAGGTGCAGACGACGCTCCTCCAGCTGCAGGCGCGGCACGAGGACTGGTCGGGCGCGCGCGCCACGCTGGCCGCCGCACTGAAGGCCGGGAACCTGCCCCGCGACGTCCACAAGCGGCGCGACGCCGTGCTGGCGCTGGCGCACGCCCGCGACGCCATGGCCGAGGGCAAGATCGCCGACGCGACCCGCGACGCGGAGGCCGCGCAGCGTATGGCACCGGGCCTTGTGCCCGCGGCGGTGATGTCGGCGCGCCTGGCCATCGCCAACGGCAAGCCGAAGGTGGCGACAAAGACGCTGAAGGCTGCATGGAGCACCGACCCGCATCCCGACATCGCGGCGGCCTTCGCCGAGATCGAGCCGAACGAGACGCCCGCCGCGCGGGTGAAACGCTTCCGCCCGCTGATCGCGAAGCACCCGGGCCACCCCGAGGCGAAGATGCTCGAGGCCGAGCTGCAAATCGCGGCCGAAGATTTCCCCGCCGCGCGTCGTGCCTTGGGCGACCTGGCCGAGACCGCGCCCACCGCACGCTCGCTGACCATCATGGCGGCGATCGAGCGTGGCGAGGGGTCGGAGGACCGCATCGTGCGCGCCTGGCTCGCCAAGGCGGTCACGGCGCCAAGGGGCATGCAGTGGGTCTGCGACAACTGCGGCCACGTCCATGCCGAGTGGCGCCCGGTCTGTTCGCATTGCGACAGCTTCGACAGCCTCAGCTGGCAGGAGGTGACGCAGAGCGACGCGGCCCTGATGGGCCCCGCGCAGATGCTGCCCCTGATCGTCGGCGCGCTGGAGGACAAGCGCGAGCCCGCCGCCGAGGAGGCCGACGTGGTCGATGCCGAGGAGGCCGAGGACGCCCCCGAAGCGGGATCGTCGGAAGCGGCAGCGGAAGAGGCGGCGGCAGAGCCGGCAGCGGCCCGAAATTAGGGCTAGGAAACCCCTGCGCGGCTTGCTAAGAGGCCGCGCGGTGCGTCGGGGCAGTCATCCGGATCCCCCCTTGCGCGTCACCCGGGCTACGGCGTCCGGGCAGAGAAGAATGCCGGTGTAGCTCAGCTGGTAGAGCACGTCATTCGTAATGATGGGGTCGGGGG
>CAZVQL010000116.1:4549-9484 GCA_964629305.1 uncultured Roseicyclus sp. | reverse complement strand
CGAGATCTACCTCGACGAGATGCGCAAGGCGGCGGTCTGAGGCCCGGGGGGTTGCCCCCCGTTTTTCGATCTTGCGTATTTTTGGAAAGATGAAGGCTCAGTCGGTCGAGAGGTCGGGGCTGTAGGCCACCAGCTCGACCGTGTTGCCCTCGGGGTCTTGCGTGAAGACGCCGCGCCACCCGACCCAGCCGAAATGCTCGACGCGGCAGGGCAGGCCGTTCGCCTCGAACCAGCGGATCGCGGCCTCCTGTTCGTCGCAGGGCACGTTCAGCGCGATGTGATGCAGCGACGAGCGCGCGCCGGTTTCCGGCCTGTCCGCTGCGCCCGGGTGAAGGCCGGGGCGAGGGATATATCCCTTGTCGAACAGCGCCAGCACCTGCGTGTGCCCCTGGAACCCCTCGGCAAGCCGGTAGAAGACGATGCCGTCGCTTGCGTTCCCCTCCAGACGCTCAAGCCCCAGCATGCCTTCGTAGAATGCAGCCATCCGCCCGAGATCGTCGCAGCGGATCGCGATTTCGCCCAGGCCGCGGACGCGGAAGCCGCGATCAGATGAAGTTCTCCCTGACATTGACGATCCATCCGTCCAGCGCTGTGATCCCCTCGAGTTTCACGTAGACCTCGCCGTTGACAAGGATCTCGACCCCGCTGCCGTCGGCGGCCACCTGGCGGGTGACCTCGTAGTCGACGCCGTCGCGCGGGTCGCCGAAGGCCTCGGGCGTGATCGTCAGGAAGATCCGGTCGTTCTCGGTCGGATCGAAATCGGTGATCACCGCGGGGTCGTCCGCCGTGCCGAATTCGCTGACGACGGTGAAATCGTCCTGCCCGCCGCCGCCGGTCATGGTCGCGTTCAGGTCGCCCATCAGGTCATCGTTGCCCGTGCCGCCGTCGAGGATGGCACCCGGCAGACCATTTTGCTGGCTGTTCAGTGTAAAGCCGTTCAGCGTATCGTCGCCGCTGAAGCCGAACAGTGTGTCGCCGCTCCCGTCGCTCTCGATCAGGTCGTCGCCGGCCCCACCGATCAGCAGGTCGTTGTCGATCAAATTGAAATCGGTGATCGTGTCGTTGCCGTCTCCGCCAAACAGCCGGTCGTCGCCTTCGCCACCGGAAAGGAGGTCGTTTCCGCCACCCGCGACGATGTCGTCATCGCCGTCACCGCCGGAAAGGGTATTGTTCCCTCCCGAGGCGCTGATGACATCATCACCGGCCCCGCCATCGACGACGTCAAAGCCGCTGCCTGCCCGGATGATGTCATTGCCGTCGTCGCCCGCGAGCGTATCGGCCCCGCCGTCGCCGCTCAGACTGTCGGCCCCCTCACCACCGGAGATAAGGTCGTTTCCACCACCTCCGTTCAGCTGGTCCGCGCCCATATCCCCCGCAAGCGTGTCATTGCCCGAACTCCCTGACAGCGTGTCCTCCCCGAAGCCGCCGGCGATCATGTCGTCACCGGCGAGACCGGTGAGACGATCATCGCCGGCCCCGCCACTGATCGTGTCGTTGCCATCGCCGCCGAAGCCCCTGTCGTTGCCTTGCCCGCCGAACAGAAGATCATCGCCCGCACCGCCCGTCAGGAAGTCGTTGCCAGGGCCGCCGTTCAAGCGGTCGTCTCCGTCGAATCCGTTTATCGTGTCTTCGCCGCTTCCGCCGCTGAGCGTGTCGTCGAACTGGGTCGCGGTCATCAGGTCGTCGCCGCCCTCGCCATAAGCTTCGATCTGCCCGTCGATGCCGCTGACCGTGTCATTTCCAAACCCGAGGAAGGCCAGCAGAGTGCCATCGGTCATCGTGATGCTGTCGTCGCCCGAACGGCCATAGACCTCGGCCGAGCCATTGGACAGTTCCGCCACGTCGTCCCCCGCGCCCAACCGCAGGAGGAGGGGCCCGGTTTCGTCCGACGTGATCGTGTCGTTCCCGCCGAACGCATTGACCGTGGTCGCCGCGGTGTTGGCCATGTCGAGAATGTCGTCGCCCGGCGTCAGGTTCAGGGTATCGCTTTCGGGCGGCGGGTCGTCCTCGGCGCCGCCATCAAGCAGGAAGGTCAGCCCGAGTCCGACAAGCAGAAGCGGCAGAATTCCGAAGATCATCACGTTTCCTTCCCATCACCAATATGCGCCGGATGACGTGGCACCAGGGGTGCTTGGGGTGATCGCTGCTCGTGATCCGGCATCTTCGGGCCGGTATCCTGTGATACCACGGACAGCCGGTTTGTCTGGCCCGCGGCATGTCCCGTGTCATGGGCGTTGCTGCGAAGGTTAACGGGGACTTAACCGTGTTGGGAAGATGGTTTTTTTATGAATTATCCGATACTTGAATAACGATCATGAGCGCACGGAGGGATTGTAGCCCTTGCGCGGACAGTGCGGGGGCTTGCCCCGGCTCAGCCGAAATCGCCTTGCGCGAACCACCCGCCCGAGACCGCGCTGCCATGGGCGTAGAACAGCCACAGCCGGTGCCCCTCGGTCGTCACGACGCGCCAGTAATCGCGCACGCCCGAGCGCCAGTTGGGATCGTCCAGCCACCATTCCGGCGCGATGCGCTCGGGGCCCTGGGCGGCCCGCGTCTCGAAGCTGCGGCCGCGCCAGCGGAACTGCGCGGGGGGCGTGGGATCGTCGGGCGCGGTGACGGGCTCGGGCCGAAACAGCGTCAGGGGGCGGGGCCGCGTCGGCTCGGGCCAGTCGGCGGCGGGCGCGCTGTAGGCCGCGGCCTGCGTGGCCGAGGTCTTCTCGGGGATGTGGCTGTCGGTCGGATGCTCGCGGGTGATCCGGTCGAGGCCCACGCGCGCCCCGATCCGCGCGATCAGGTCATCCAGCGCCTGCGCCGCGTTGCGGTCGGCGCGCGCCTCGGCGGCGACGGCCCAGCCGCCCTTGTGCTCGGTGGCGTGCAGGGGTTCCGTCACGGTTGCCACCAGCCGCAACACGTCGAAGCCGAACCCGGCCTCGATCTCACCCAGCTTCAGCTCGAAGAGCGGGCGCAGGCTGTCGGGGCGGTCGGCGGGGCGGGCTAGGCCCAGCTCGATCGCTTGCGTTCCGCCCTCGGCGCGGACCATCTCGAGCCTGAGCCGCCGTGCGCCGCGGCCCCGCGCGCGCAGCTTCTCGCAGAGCGGCGGAAGAAGCCGGTCGAGACCGGCCAGGATGTCGGCCTCGAGCCCGATGGGCTCGGGCAGGCTCAGGCGCACGGCGAAATGCAGGGGCGCGCCCGCGGGCGAGATCGGTTCGGGCTCGACCCCCAGCGCCTGGTCGAGGCGCCGGACAAGGTCGCGCCCAAAGCGCCGCGCCAGCCCCGCGCGCGGCATCCCCCAGAGATCGCCGATGCGGCGCAGGCCAAGCCGCGCGAGGCCAGCCGCCGTATCCGGGCCGACGCGCAGCGCGGCAATGGGCAGGGGCGCCAGCGACTGCCGCACGCCGCCGGGCGGCGAGATGCGGGCGACGCGGCCGGGCGTGGCTTGCGCGTCGGGGGCCGCGCCGCCGCGGGTCCAGTGCCGCCGCTTCTCGGCGCGCGAGCGGGTCGCCCGCGCCTCCTGGTCGATGGCGTCGCCGCCGTGGGTCTGCGCCAAGCCGCCGCCGCCAGCGTAGCGCGCCAAGGCCCAGGCCGCGCCCGCGGTGTCGGCGATGCCCGCGCGCACCGTCAGGCCCAGGTCGGCGCAATCCTCCTGCACCTGTGCAAAGAGCGCCTCTTCCCCGCCGAAAAGATGGGCGCAGCCCGTCAGGTCGATCAACAGCGCCTCCTCGCCCTCCTCGGCGACCCAGGGGCTGAACCGCCCCGCCCAGCGACGCAGCGCTGCCAGCGCCTGCGCATCGCGCTGCGGCTCATGGGGCCGGGTGACAAGGTCGGGGCAAAGCGTCACCGCCTCGGCCAGCGCCTGCCCGCGCTTCAGGCCCCGCGCACTGGCCGCCGCATTCAGCGAGACGATCTCGCGCAGGTTGCCCGTCTCGCCCACCACGGCGAGCGGGGTCTCGGCCAGCGCCGGCTCGGCGCGCAGCAGCCGCTCGGCAGCCAGCCGTGGGAACCACAGCGACAGGATACGCCGGTTGATCGGCCGGGCGGGGCGGGGCGGAATGTCGGACATGGGCGGCAGCATGTTCACTTTATGTTCTCATTTCTAGATCGCCCGGGGCTGGGAGTCGAGTCCACGCCGCGCTAGATGCGGGGCATGGAACGACTGGCCGATCTCATAGCCCGCCATGCCCGTGACGGATGCCTCGACCGGATCGGGCTGCGCCCCGCGCGGCTGGCCGACCCGGTGGCGGTCGATGTGGCAGAGGTGTTGGAGAGCGGGTTGGAGGGCGACCACGCCCGCCCCGGCAAGCGGGCCGTCACGCTGATCCAGGCCGAGCACCTGGCGGTCATCGGCGCATACCTTGGCCGCGGCCCCGTCCCGCCTGAGGTGCTGCGCCGGAACCTCGTGGTATCGGGCCTGAACCTGTCGGCGTTGAAGGGGCGGCGCATCGCCATAGGCGGCGCGGTCCTGCGGGTCACGGGCATGTGCGCGCCCTGTTCCCGAATGGAGGCGGCTCTCGGCCCCGGCGGCTATTCCGCGATGCGCGGGCATGGCGGATGGTGCGCCGAGGTTCTGACGCCCGGACGGATCGCGCTGTGCGATGCGGTCAGACCGCTCTCAGAGGAATAGCGCCACGTTGTTGCGCAGGATGATCTCGAGCGCATAAAGCCCGAGGATGAAGATCAGCGGCGCAAGGTCGAGGCCGCCCATCGCCGGCAGGCGGCGGCGGATCGGGCCGTAGACGGGTTCCAGAAGGCGGTTCAAGCCGTCCCAGATCTGCGCGACGATCGGCTGATGCAGGTTCAGAACGCCGAAATTGATCAGCCAACTCATGATGATATGGGCCAGCACGATGAAGAAGGCCACGTCGATCAGCAGCATGAGAATCTGGAAAAGCGAGGTCATCGGCGGCACGGGTCCCTTTGGCTGGCGTTCTTGCCAGA
>CAZVQL010000116.1:0-4539 GCA_964629305.1 uncultured Roseicyclus sp. | reverse complement strand
GGGGGCTCTGCCCCCGTCCTTCGGACTCCCCCGCCATATTTCCGGAACAGAGGTGATGCAGTGCGCGGTGACGCGACGGCGGGCTTGATCGTCGCGGGCGGTTGCGCTTTTGCAGGTGTATGTACCCGTATCTCCGCTTCGCCTCTGTCGTCCTGTCCGAACGCCGCAAGCCGCGGATCGGCGTGTTCGACACGCATGTGCTGCCGCTGCGGTGCATGCCGAACGACCTCGACGGATTTCTCGAGATGAACAATGGGCGCATCCTGACGCTCTACGATCTCGGGCGCTTCGCCGTGGCGATCCGCACGGGGCTGTGGGCCGCGATGCGGCGCGAGGGGTGGGGGCTGGTCGTGGCGGGTTCTTCCGTGCGCTACCGTGCGCGGATCACTGGATTTCAGCGCTTCGAGCTGCGCACGCGGCTGGTCGGTTGGGACGCGCGGTTCATCTACATCGAACAGGCGATGTGGCGGGGCGAGACCTGTTGCAACCACGCGCTTCTGCGCACCGGCGTGACCGAAAAAGGGCGGTTGGTGCCGACCGACCGGGTGGCCGGGGCGATGGGCCACGAAGGCGCGTCGCCCGCGCTGCCCGGTTGGGTCGCGGCCTGGGCCGAGGCCGACGCGACGCGGCCCTGGCCGCCGATGCAGGACGCCACATCAAGCCCGTAGACAAGGCCTACGCCTTGTCGGATGGTGCGGGGCATGAGCGTGCTGACCGAACCCAAGCTGTTCCCGCCCCTGTCCGAGATGGACCGGACCGGCAAGCGCCGCATATGGGGCTGGTGGGCCTTTGACTGGGCGAGCCAGCCCTACAACACGCTTCTGCTGACCTTCATTTTCGGCCCTTACATCAACGAGCTTTTGGGCGACGGTACCGCGGCGCAGACGGCCTGGGGCTATGGCGTGGGGGCGGCAGGGCTGATGATCGCGGTGCTCGCGCCCTTCCTTGGTGCAGTGGCGGACCTGTCGGGGCGGCGGATGCCCTTCGTATGGCTCTTTTCGCTGATGTATGTCGTTGGGGCATGGGGCCTGTGGTACGCGGTGCCCGGCGATTTCAGTTTGGTCCTGATCCTCTTTTCCTTCGCGATCGGCCTGATCGGGATGGAGTTCGCGACGATCTTCACCAACTCGCTTCTGCCGACCTTGGGCCGCCGCGATGACCTTGGCCGTATCTCGGGCTCGGGCTGGGCCTTTGGCTATCTCGGCGGGTTCGTGGCGCTGGTCGCGATGCTCCTGCTCTTCGCCGAGAATGCCGAGACGGGACGCACCCTCATCGGGATGGAACCCATCCTCGGCCTCGACCCAGAGATGCGCGAAGGCACGCGCGCCGTCGGGCCGCTGACGGCGATCTGGTACGTACTCTTCATGATCCCCTTCTTCCTCTGGGTGCGCGATGCGCGGATGCCCGGTTCGATCCCGATGGGCGCCGCGCTGCGCGGGGCGTGGCCGGACCTGAAGCGGACCCTCAGGACGCTTCCGTCGCAGCCGAGCCTCTTCGCCTATCTCGCCTCGTCGATGTTCTACCGCGACGCGCTGAACGGGATGTATGTCTTCGGCGGCATCTATGCCGCGGGCGTGCTGGGCTGGTCGGTCGTCGATGTCGGCATTTTCGGCATCCTCGCCGTGCTGACCGGCGCGCTTTTCGCCTGGCTCGGCGGCAAGGCCGACAGCCGCATGGGGCCGAAACCGGTGATCGTTGCCAACGTGCTGCTCCTGACGCTGGTGGCGCTGGGCGTCGTCTTCATCAGCCGCGAGAGCGTCTTCGGCATTCCCGTGGGGCCGGACTCGGCCCTGCCCGACATCGCCTTCTACGTGCTGGGCGCGCTGATCGGTGCCGGTGGCGGCTCGCTGCAATCCTCGTCGCGCACGATGATGGTGCGGCAGGCCCATCCCGCGCGCATGACCGAGGGGTTCGGCCTTTACGCGCTGGCGGGCAAGGCCACGTCCTTCATCGCGCCGCTGTCGATCGGGGTGGTCACGCAGGTGACGGGCAGCCAGCAGATGGGCGTGACGCCACTGGTCGTGCTTTTCGCGATCGGTCTGGTATTGTTGATCTGGGTCGATCCGGAAGGCCGTAAGGAGGGGACATGATGCTGACACGCCTTGCCACCGCCGCTGCGCTGAGCCTGCTGGTTGCCTGTAGCCCGACGGGTGGGGGCGGCCCCGCCTTGCCGCCTCTCGATGCGACGCGCTCGGGGCAGGAGGCGCGGCTGTTGTTCGGGGCGGAACGCGTGCCTGCGGGCGGCCAGTCCGAGGTCATCGGCTTCTACTCGCGCGGCTGTCTCGCCGGGGCCGAGGAACTGCCCGAAACCGGGCCGACCTGGCAGGCGATGCGCCTGAGCCGCAACCGTAACTGGGGCCATCCGGTGCTGGTCGATTACGTGCAGGACCTGAGCCGCCGGGTTGCCGACGAGACCTCGTGGAACGGCCTTTACGTGGGCGACATGCAGCAGCCCCGCGGCGGTCCGATGCTGACGGGGCATGTGAGTCACCAGTCCGGCCTCGACGTCGACATCTGGATGTTGCCGCCCGGACGCCTGAACCTGTCCGAGGCCGAGCGCGAGAGCCTGTCGTCGATCTCGACCCGCTCGGCGCGCGGTGCGCGCGTGGGCGAGAACTGGACCGCCGAGCATATGGAGGTCATGCGGCTTGCCGCCAGCGACCCGCGCGTGGCGCGCATCTTCGTATTCACGGGGGCCAAGGTCTGGATGTGCGACAACGCCACCGGGGACCGGTCCTGGCTGCGCAATATCCGGCCCGCCAACGGTCATCATTACCATTTCCATGTTCGCCTGAACTGTCCGCCCGGCTCGCGCGAGTGCGAGGCGCAGGACCCGCCGCCGCCCGGCGATGGCTGCGACGAGGCGCGGCAGCGCGCAGCGAACATCCTGAACCCGCCACCGCCCGACCCGGATTACGTGCCCGGTCCGCCACGCGGCCCGCTGACGCTGGCCGAGTTGCCGCGGCAATGCGCGGCGATCCTGTCGGATAGTTAACGCCCCGGGATCGTGCCGCGCTTGCCGGACTTGTCCCAGGCGTCGATCACGGCGAGCGCATCCTCGGCGGTTTCCACGAAGCGGAACAGGTCCAGGTCCTCGGCCGAGATCGTTCCGGCCGCGGCCAGCGCATCCCAGTTGACGATGTCGCGCCAGAACTCTTCGCCGAAGAGGAGGACCGGCACCTGCTCCATCCGCCCCGTCTGGATCAGGGTGAGTGACTCGAACAGCTCGTCCAGCGTGCCGAAGCCGCCGGGGAAGACGGCGATGGCCTTGGCCCGCAACAGGAAGTGCATCTTGCGGATGCCGAAGTAGTGGAAGTTGAAGCAGAGCTCCGGCGTGACATACTCGTTCGGCACCTGCTCGTGCGGCAGCACGATATTGAGGCCGATCGAACAGCCGCCCGCCTCGGACGCGCCGCGGTTTCCCGCCTCCATCACGCCGGGACCGCCGCCGGTGACGATCACGTTCTCGGTGCAGTCAGTCACGACGCTGCGCTCGGTGATCATGCGGGCGAAGCGCTGTGCCTGATCGTAGTAACGGCTCATGTCGCGGAGCGTGTCGCTTTTCGCGCCGTCCTTCGCCTCGGGGCGGGGGATGCGCGCGCCGCCGAAGAGCACCACGGTGGACTGGATGTTGCGCGCGTCGAGCTCCAGCTCGGGCTTGAGCAGCTCCAGCTGCAGGCGCACCGGGCGCAGCTCATCCCGCAGCAGGAAATCGGGGTCGTCGAAGGCCAGCCGGTAGGCCGGCGAGCGCGCCTGAGGGGTGTCGGGGACATGGCGAGTGGACTCGAGATCCTGGCCTGCGTGGCGGAACGGTCCGCGGGGGTCGTCCTTCATGGTGTGTCCTTTCGCGCTTCCTGTCCGACCTAGCCCGCCCGCGCCCGGATTGCCAGCCGGGGGCGCGCCCGCTATGACCGCGCGCGACGCCATTGAACCCCGAGGGAGCCCCGACAATGTCCAACGCCCAGCTGGAAGCCGCCATCGAAGCCGCGTGGGACGCCCGCGACACGATCACCCCCGCCACCACGGGCGAGACCCGCGAGGCGATCGAGGACACGCTGACCGCGCTGGACAGCGGTACGCTGCGCGTAGCCGAGCGGGGCGAGGACGGCACCTGGCACGTGAACCAGTGGGCGAAGAAAGCGGTGTTGCTGGGCTTCCGCCTGAAGGACATGGAGATGCAATCCGGCTCGCCCCAGGGCGGCAGCTGGTGGGACAAGGTCGACAGCAAGTGGGCTGGCTGGGGTGAAGGCGAGTGGAAATCCGCGGGCTTTCGCGCGGTGCCCAACTGTGTCGTGCGCCGCTCGGCCTATATTGCGCCCGGCGTGGTGCTGATGCCGTCCTTCGTGAATCTCGGGGCCTATGTGGACACGGGCACGATGGTGGACACCTGGGCGACGGTTGGGTCCTGCGCGCAGATCGGCAAGAACGTGCACCTGTCGGGCGGCGTGGGCATCGGCGGCGTGCTGGAGCCGATGCAGGCCGGTCCCACGATCATCGAGGACAACTGCTTCATCGGCGCGCGGTCCGAGGTGGTCGAGG
>CAZVQL010000115.1:0-9505 GCA_964629305.1 uncultured Roseicyclus sp. | reverse complement strand
GGCTACAACCCCGAGGGCGTGCGCATCGGCCAGCACGAAAGCCGCCACCGCCGCGCGGTCAAGGTCTGGGACAAGCGTGATTTCAAGGACTTCGCCGACGACGTCGAGCTGGGCACCCGCAACATCAAGGTGGCGCTGAAGCGCCTGCGCCAATGGGCCCGCGACGGGGCCGCGGAAGAGCTGGACCTCGACGGCACGATCCGCGCGACGGCAGAACACGGCTACCTCGATGTGAAAACCCGGCCCGAACGCCGCAACGCGGTCAAGGTGCTCCTGTTTCTCGACGTGGGCGGCTCGATGGACGACCACATCAAGGTGGTGGAAGAGCTGTTCTCGGCGGCCAAGGCCGAGTTCAAGCATCTCGAATACTACTATTTCCACAACTGCCTTTACGAGGCCGTCTGGCGCGACAACCGCCGCCGCTGGACCGAACAGATCCCGACCCACGAGGTGATGAACACCTACGGCTCCGACTACAAATGCATCTTCGTCGGCGACGCCTCCATGTCGCCCTACGAGATCGCCTTCGCCGGAGGTGCGAACGAACACTGGAACGAAGAGGCGGGCCAGGTCTGGCTGGAACGCGCGCGGGCGCAATGGCCCGATCACCTGTGGATCAACCCGGTGCGCGAAGGCCTTTGGGGCTACACGCAGTCGATCGGCATGATCCGTCAGATCTTCGAGGACCGCATGGTGCCGATGACGCTGGAGGGTCTCGACCGCGGCATGCGGGAGCTGGGGCGGTGACCGCCCCTCGGACCCCGGCCCTCACCTATCTCTGGCGGCACCACCGCATCGCGCTGATCGGCCTTGGTCTCGCCCTTGCCGTTGCGCTCGTCTTCGCCGTCCGCCTGACCGTCTTCACGATCTACTGGGCCGACCCCGCCCACCGTCAGCAGCCCGTCGCGGGCTGGATGACACCGGGCTATATCGCCCGCTCGTGGGACTTGCCGCCCGAGGTGATCCGCGCGGCCCTGCCCGCCCTGCCCGAAGCGGGGACCCGCCCCACCCTCGACCAGATCGCCGAGGGCGCGGGCATCCCGCTGCCCGACGTGATCGCCGGGATCGAGGCGGCCATCGCCGGGGCCCGGTCCGAATGACCGAGGCCATCCTGGCCCTCGTGCCGGTCTATGGCCTCGCGCTCATCGCGGCGGCCACCTTCCTCTCCTGCCTCGCGCTGCCCATCCCGTCCTCGCTCATCATGCTGTCGGCGGGCGGCTTCGCCGCGGCGGGCGACCTCGTGCTGTGGCAGGCGGGGGCTGCGGCGCTGGCGGGCGCTGTTCTGGGCGACCAGGCGGGCTACCAGATCGGCCGCCTCGGCGGGCGGCTTGTCGCGGGGCACACACCCTCACCGAAACGCGCGGCGCTGATGGCCAAGGCCACCGCCTACCTGCGCGACCGCGGGGCCTGGGCCGTGTTCCTCAGCCGCTGGCTGGTCTCGCCGCTCGGGCCCTACGTGAACTTCGCAGGCGGCGCAGCGCACGTGCCCTGGGCCCGCTTCACCCGCGCGGGCATCGCCGGCGAGGTGATCTGGGTCGCGGTCTACGTGGGCCTCGGCGCAGCCTTTGCCGACGACATCCTCGCGCTCGCGGACCTGCTGGGCAGCGCCTCGGGCCTCTTGGCGGCGCTCGCCGTCGCCGGCGCGCTCGCCCTCTGGCTGCGCGCCGCCTTGCGCCAGCGCGGCGCGGTTGACAGACACGCCCCCGCGCGCGCCAGATAGGCGCATGCAGCCCTCCGTCGTCGACATCGACCCCACCGCCTTTCACGCCGACCCCTACCCGGCGCTTGAGCGACTGCGGGCCGAGGCACCCGTCGCCCGCGTCCCGCAACTGGGCGGCGCGATCCTTCTGACCCGCCGCGACGACATCCACCGCGAGGAGAAACGGATCGACGTCCTCTCCTCCCGCCAGCCCGGCGGGCTGATGACCCGGCTCATGGGCGAGAACCTGATGCGCCGCGACGGCGAGGCGCATCTGTCGGAGCGGCGCGCGCTTTTCCCCGCACTCAGCCCCCGCACCGTGCGCGAGGTCTGGCTGCCGCTCTTCCGCGCGCGGGCGGCGGCGATCCTCGATGCGCTGGGCCCCAGGGGGCAGGCTGATCTTGTAAAAGATTACGCCATGCCCGTCTCGGCCGAGGCGCTGAAGCTGATCACAGGGCTGACCAACATGGCCGCGCCCGAGATGGACCGCGTGAGCCAGGGCATGATCGACGGCTGCGCCAATTACGCGGGCGACCCACAGGTCGAAGCCCACTGCCACGACTGCACCGCCTCGATCGACCGCCACATCGCCGAGGTCATGCCGCGGCTGATCGCGGACCCCGACCAGTCCGCGCTCAGCGTGATGCACCAGGCGGGCCTTGGCGCCGACCGGCTGAGTGCCAACGTCAAGCTCATCATCTCCGGCGGCCAGAACGAGCCGCGCGACGCCATCGCGGGCGCGGCCTGGGCCGTTTTGACCCACCCAGAGGTACAGGATGCGACCGCCATGGGCTCCCTCGGCTGGGACGCCGTCTTCTCCGAATACGCCCGCTGGATCAGCCCCATCGGCATGTCCCCGCGCGAGGTCGCGCGCACAGACACCGTCGCGGGCCATGATGTGACACAAGGCGAGCGCGTCTTCCTGATGTTCGGCTCGGCCAACCGCGACGAGGCCGTCTTCGATGCGCCCGACCGGTTCGACCCCTGGCGCGACACGTCCCACGCCATCCCCTTCGGCGCGGGCCCGCATTTCTGCGCCGGCGCCGCCGCGTCGAAAGCCCTGATCGCCGAGGTCGCGCTTCCGATGCTTTTCGAGCGCCTGCCGGGCCTGCGCCTGATTGGCCCCGCGCCCTTCGCCGGCTGGGCCTTTCGCGGCCCGCGCGCGGTCCCCGTCGCCTGGGACAATTGATCCGTTGCCGCGGCCCTGCACCGGCCCCATATCCAAGCCATGTTGAAGCTGACCCCGATCCTGCTGGCCATCGGCTACGCGCTGGTGATGTACCTGTTCTCGGCCTGGCGCACGGGCCGCGAACTTGACGCGCGTTCGACCGAGCTGGCCGATCCGCGTCTCAAGGCGCTGACCGACCGCATGGCCAAGGCGCTCGGGATCGAGCGTATCCGCGTGAACCTCTACGAGGTCGAGCCGGTGAACGGCCTTGCCGCCCCCGATGGCCGGATCTTCCTGACGCGGGGCTTTTACGACAAGTATCGGGCGGGTGAGGTCACGGGCGAAGAACTGGCCAGCGTCATCGCCCATGAGCTGGGGCATGTCGCCCTCGGCCATTCCCGCCGCCGGATGATCGACTTTTCCGGGCAGAACGCCGTGCGCGTGGCCTTGGCCACCGTGCTCGGCCGCTTCATCCCCGGCGTCGGTGTCTGGATCGCCAACATGCTGGCCGGGCTTCTGGCCGCGCGGCTCAGCCGGCAGGACGAATACGAGGCCGACGCCTATGCCGCGGCCCTTCTGACCAAGGCGGGCATTGGCACGGGGCCGCAGAAATCCCTGTTCCTCAAGCTCGAAGGGCTGACCGGCATGGGCGGGCGCGGCATGCCCGCCTGGCTCATGAGCCACCCCAAGACCGCCGACCGCGTCCGCGCCATCGAGGCGCTCGAAGCGCGCTGGTCGGCCGAACTGCCGTCAGAGTAACGCCCCTACCCCAGCGCCTTGGCCAGCCGCGGCAGCCGCGCGCGCTTCAGCAGCGGGCGAAGGGGCAGGTCTTCGCCTGACATCCGCCGCGCCGTGCCATGCACCTCGGCCACCACGCCCGCGACAGCGTCGGGCCGGTCCAGCCACAACGTGTAGAGCACCGCATCGGGGTGAATCGCCTCGATCCCGTGCGCGGCAAGCTCGGACCGTGGAAAATCCCGTAAATTCAGGGTGATGATCGTATCCGCCCCGCCAGCCAGCGCGGTGGCAAACACATGGATATCGCCCGCATCGGGCAACCACAGCGCTGCCTCCACTGCCGGGTCATGGGCCACGGGCGCATCCGGAAAGGCCGCCCCCAGCACCGCGATCTCGCCACGCGCCAGCGCCTCGTCGCCCGCGCCGCCCTGGCGGGCCGCCGTGCGCGCCCATTCCTCCAGCAACCGTTCGGACCAGAGCGGCACGATCAACCCTGCCCGCGCCACGCCCAGCACGATCTCGCGCAGGACCGTGGGGTAGAGCACGCAGGCGTCGATCACCGCCCTCATGGCATCAGGCGAAAGGCCAGCGCCTTGAGATACCCCGTCTCGGTCAGCGCCGGGTGCTGCGGATGATCCGGCCCGGCAAAGCCGGTGTGGATGATCCGCGCCTCGCGCCCCGCCCGGCCAATCCCGCGCAGGCAGGACGCGCGGAACTTGCCCAGGTCCGCGGCATGGGAACAGGAACACAGGATCAGCGTGCCCCCCGGTGCCACCAGGGGGGCGGCCAGCCGCGCGACGCGCTCATAGGCGCGCAAGCCCTTCTCCAACGCCTGTTTCGAGGGCGCAAAGGCGGGCGGGTCGCAGATGACAAGGTCGAACTGCGCGCCCTCCGACGCCAGTGCCTCCAGCGTGGCAAAGGCATCGCCGGCCCGCGTCTCCAGCCGGTCGGCCATGCCGCCCTCCGCGGCCCCGTCCCGTGCCAAGGCCAGGGCAGGCTCCGACGCATCGACGGCCAGCGCCCGCTCGGCCCCGGCGGCCAGACAAGCCAGCGCGAAGCCACCCACGTGGGAAAACACGTCCAGCACCCGCGCCCCGCGCGCCAGCCGAGCGGCAAAGGCGTGGTTGTCGCGCTGGTCGTAGAACAGACCCGTCTTCTGACCGCCCATCACGTCGGCCATGTAGATGGCCCCGTTCATGGGCACCGGGATCGGCGCATCGGGCGCGGCCCCCGACAGAACCTCGGTCACCTCCGGCAACCCTTCGGCGGCGCGCGCGCGGCCGGTGCCGTTCTTGATCAGCGTGGTGCAGCCGGTCGCGGCCAGCAGAGCGGCCGCAACGTCCGCCTCGCGTTCTTCCAGCCAGATGGCGTTCGGCTGCATCACCAGCACATCGCCGAACCGGTCCACGATCAGGCCGGGCAGCGCGTCGCCCTCGGCATGGATCAACCGGTAGAAGGGCGCCTCGAAGAGCTGCGCCCGCAGCGCCAGCGCCGCCCCGATCTTCGCGTCGAACCACGCCCGATCGACCACCGCGCCGGGATCGCGGTCAAGCAGCCGCAGCCCGATCTTCGCCTCCACCGTGGCCACGCCAAGGCCAAGGGGCTGCCGCTCGGCATCCTCCAGCACGGCCAGCGCGCCGGCGGGAATCCCGCGCGACCGACGATCAAGGACAAGGTCATCGGCCCAGGCCCAGGGATGGCCGTGGCGGATGCGGCGGGCATCGGCCTTGGGCTTCAGGCGCAGGACCGGCAAAGAGAAAGGGGGCGCTGTCATGCGCCCCCTCTAGCTTGGCCCGCGGTTCGGGGAAAGATCAGTTCGCCAGTTCCGCGACGGTCACGAAATCGGAATAGGGTGTCGGAAACTCGGTGCGCGCCCATTCCTGCACGCGGCTCATGATGCGGCTGCGCTGCGTGATGCCTGCGGCCTCGGCCTCGATCGCGGCCTGCCCGCCATAGGCGCGGAAGGTCAGATCAACGGGGCGCGGCCCGGACAGCAGGGCGCCGGTCGCGGCATGGCGCACGGTCACGATGAACTCGATCTCGTGCTCGCCGCCGATGGTGTAGCGCGCGCGCTCGGTCAGCGCATGAAAGCGCGTCAGCTCGATCGACACCGTCACCGGTGTCGAGGCACCCTCACGCGGCACCATCACACCGGCGAGCGCCTGATCGACGATAGCCTCGATCTGCTCGTAGCGATCGCCCATCGGGTCCTCGCGCCAGACGATGTCAGAGGCCGGCTTGATCGAGTTCGCCTCGGACACGGTCAGCGTGCGCGGCACGATGATCTCGTAGCTGGTGATCGACCAGTCCTGGGTCGGGGCCTCGATCACGGGCGTGATGTTGTCGAAAGGTGCATCCCGCGACACGTCGAAGGGCGTGGTGCCACAGGCCGACAGGCCGAGGGCGGCCGCCACGATCAGTGCGGGGGTGGTGAAGATACGTTTCATTGCCTTGCCTCCTTGCCGCTTTCTGCGGGCTTTTTCAGGCGATACACACAGGGTCCGTGCCACTCGCAGCACGAGGGGACGCCTTGTTTATCGCGTCCAGCAGCGGCGAAACCGCGTTCGGCTTGCAGCGACGGCAGGGTTTTAAGGGGGTGTTTTCCGGCCCGCCTTGCGTCGAATTTTCGACAATTGCGGCGGAAAATGGGCAGGGCGGGTGGTCAGCCGCCCTTCAGGCCCTGCACGGCAACGCGCGCGCCGGCCATGATCCAGGCATGTTCCGAGGCCACGAACCAGGCCGAGAAGCCATATTTTTCCAAGGCCTTGCCAGCCTCGGCATGGGGGACAAAGGTGGCGTATCCCTTGCCCGCCTTCGCGGCCGCCTTGCCCACACGGGCCATCGCGGCGTGCAACTCGGCGCTCGACTGGTCGGTCTTGCCATAGGCCACCGACAGGTCGGCAGGCCCCAGAAACAACGCGTCGATGCCCTCGGTCGCGGCGATCTCCTCGCAGGCCTCGACGGCCTCGGGGTCCTCGATCTGGGCGAAGACGACGGTCTCGGCCCGGCTGCGTTCCAGAAGCGTCGCCATGTCCGACGTGGCGAACCCCGCCCAGCGGGTCGAGCCCGCATAGCCCCGCCCCCCGTGCCCGAAGCGTGCGGCGCGGGCGACACGCGCGGCTGTCGCGGCGTCGGTGACGTGGGGCACGACGACGCCGGTCGCACCGATATCCAGCGCCGCGCCGATCTCGGCGGGGGTGGCCGAGGGCACCCGCACCAGGAGCGGAAAACCGGCGGCCCGCGCCACCGCCCCGCAGGCGTTCATCGCCGCGCGGTCAAAGGGCGCGTGCTCAGCATCGAGGCAAACGAAATCGAGCCCGCCGAGGATCAACACCTCGAGGATGTCGACCGACGGCGTCTTCATGAAGGTGCCGACCAACGGGGTGCCCGCGATCACCTGCTCTCGAAACGTCGCGCTCTGCATGGCTCATCCCCTGTCTGGCGGGCCGACACTGACCGCGGCGCGCGGCGAATGCAAGCGGCGGGCCCTACGCCCCGGCCCCGTCGGTTCCGGCCCCGGCTGCAAGGGCGGCGGACGGCGACGGCGATGGGGCGGCGGTTGGGGCAGGCGCAGCAGGCAGGCGAATGGCGCGCTGCCCGCCCAGCTTGCCCAGACGCCCAACCGCCACCTGCCCCCCGGCCCCGGTTTCCAACGTCACGGCCGACAGATCGCCCGGTCCGAAGGGCACAAGGTCGCCGACGGCAAGCCGCCCGACCTCGCCCAATGGGCGGCTGAGGCGCATCAGCACAGCCTCGAGCGGCAGGGGAAGCCGTTGCAACATCGCCTCGCGCGCGCGGCACCAGGCGGCATCCGCCTCAGGCGTCGCGGGATCGGGGCCCGCAGGCCCCGCGGCGGTCATGGTCAGGCCGCGCGGCAGCACAAGGCAGACCTGCGCCCGGCGCGGCGCATCCTCGAACCCGACATCAGCCGCCAGGCAAAGATAGGCCCCCTCGGCCAGCAGAAGCGTGATCTGCGACCGGTCGCGGACGCGGCTGGCGTAGCCCATCCGCTCGGGCCAGTCGCGCCCGGGCAGCGCCGCGGTCTCCCGCGCGAAGGCGGCGAGGGTGAAGTCGACGAAGTCGCGCACCAGCGCCTCGTCGATGCGCGTCACCGCGCGCGGCGCAAGCGCCGCCTGCTCGACCCGGCCGGTGGTCTGCACCTCGACCAGCGCGTCGACCATGCCGGGCGACAGCGCGATCAGCCCCCGTGTGCCCCCGTCCCCCTCCAGCACGGCGACAAGCCCGCCCTCGGGCAGGGCGGCAAGCGCATCCTCCAGCGTGCCGCCCGACCGGGGTGCCGCCGGATCGGGCCGCAGGCCCAGCCCCTCGAACGGGGCGCCGGCATGGCGCAACGCGCGAGTGAACCCGGTGCCCGCCGTGGCACCCGGGTCGGGGCGGTCGGGCGGCGGGCGCGCATGGGCGGCGATCTTGCGGCGCAGGGCCGGGTTTGCGGCGGGGGCGGTCATCGGGCAGGCAGGCTTCCGGAAGGGACGGCGCGTCGCGGCAACCCTCCCCGCGAAAGGTTAAGATCCCGTCAAGCCGCGCGCAGCGCACGGGCGGGCAGCCGCACCCGGAACCGCGCGCCCTTGTCCGAGGGGACGTGCACCAGCCCACCGCCCAGCCGCGCCATGATCTCGCGGCTGATCGCCAGGCCAAGCCCCGCCCCCGGCGCCCCCTTGGCGCTATCGGCCCGGGCGAATTTCTCGAAGATCAGCGCCTGCTGGCGCGGCGGTATCCCGCTGCCGTTGTCGGTGAAATCCACCTCGACCCGGCCCGGCAACTGCCGCACCCGGATGCTGAGGCTCGGCGCCTCGGCATCGCAATATTTCTGAGCGTTCGAGATCAGGTTGATGAAGACCTGCGCCAGCCGGTCGGCATCGGTCACCAGCAGTACGTCCTCGGCCTCGGGCTCGCGGTCCACGGCCATCCGCCCGTCACCCGCCTGCGCGCCCGCGGCATAGATCGCGCGGTCCAGCACATCGCCCAGCCGCGCCTCGGTCTCGTTCAACGTCACACGGCCGTTTTCCAGAACCGACAGGTCCAGCAGATCATCCAGAAGCCGCGTCAGGCGCTGGCTTTCGTCATGGATGATCCGCGAGAACCGCGCGCGCGCGGCATCGTCCAAAGGGTCCGCCTGCATCAAGATCTCGGAAAACGCCCGGATCGAGGTCATCGGCGTCCGCAGTTCATGGCTGATCTGGCTCAGGAACGCATCCTTCTGCCGCGACAGCTGGGTCAGCTTGGCATTCGCCTCGCGCAGGCGGGCAGCGGTCTGCGCCAGCTCGGTCGATTTCGCCTCGAGCTGGCTGGAATACTCCATGATCTGCGCCGTCTCGTCGGCCACCGCCAAGAGGTCGCGCACCGAAACGCTGGCCCCCCCGATGATCTGGGCGACCATCGCATGCGCCGTCGCGGCCCCGACCGAGCCCGACAGCTCCCGCTCCAGCCCCTCAAGGAAATCCGGCGTCGGCTCGGGCAGGTCGCCCGTGCGCCCCTGCCCCTCGGCCGCCATCTGGAACAGCCGCCCGGCGCGCCCCGCGCCCAGGATACGCTGCGCCATGATCAGCAGGTCATCGGCCGCCCCCGCCGCCCCCTGCCAGCCGTAAAGCGGGCGGGAATGCTCGTAGACATTGACGAACTGCGCGCCCTGCAAGCGCTCCAGCGGGCTGGGGAAGGACACGAGCGAACCGAAAATGAAGAGGAACGTGTTCACTCCCAGCGACAGCACCATCGCCGTCAGCAGCGGATCGGTCGCCTGCAAGCCCAGCGGCGTCGCGGGGCTGAGCCAGCTGAGGCCAAGCGGCCCGGCCTCCAGCACGGGGGCGATCAGGCCGCCGGTCTCGGCGACGTTGGGGATCAGCAGAAGCCAGGCCCAGATCAGGAACCCCGCCCCGATGCCA
>CAZVQL010000114.1:0-9573 GCA_964629305.1 uncultured Roseicyclus sp. | reverse complement strand
CGAAGGCGATCGCGGTCACGAGGAAGGTCTGCACGATCGAGTAGGACGTGAAGACAAGGAAGATCGAGCTCATCGACACGCCCATGACGGCGGCGAAGACAAAGAAGCCAAGGCTCACCGCCTGTGCCGAGCCACGACGCATCAGTGCGCCCCAGCCGAACAGGATGAAGGCGAGCGGGGCGAACATCACGACCCAACGCAGGGGCGTGGTGTAGAGTGCCTCCCCCAGGCCGGTCAGGTACTGACCTTCGCGCAGCGCGACGGTCGCGCCGGTCGGGTCCGCCGTCACGGCGAGGTTGGCGATGGCCCATGCTGCGGCTGCCGTGATCAGCATACCGATCGACATGGTCCCGTAGACCTTGTTCATGTGGGCCTTGAGGCCCTGATCGATCTCTGCGGCGCGGGCACCCGAGATGCCGGCCCGGATCGTCTGGTAGTCAGCCATGTATCCCTCCTAAGAACACGTTGGGCCGGGCCGCCACACGCCATCAGCGCGCGCGAGCCCATCCTTGAGGTGAATATTGGCGAGGATGCCCGCTTTTTCAAGCAAAGCGCGCCATGCCGAAGGAGCATGGCGCGATAGTTTTTTCCAATTGGCTGGCGCAAAGCACACTTGTCCGGCCTTCGCCCGGCGAGGCTTTTCAGTAGAGGCCGGCCAGCGGGCGGTCCCAACCGACCGTGACGGATGCGCGCGTCGGTGCGTCGACCTGCAGCCCGATGTCGCGGGCCAGGTGGTCGTCGAGGGTCTGCAGACGCTGTCGTTGCACCCAACCCGCCTCCCAGGCGAGGAGATGGGCGAGGGGGTTCGCCAGCAGTGCGCGGAGGGAAAAGGCCCCGGTCGGCAAGGCGAAGGGGCGCGAAACGGAGAGATCGGCCATGCCGTTTCCTTTCTTGATTTGTGAACTCATGGGGTGTCAGTATTTCGAGGCTTGATATATGGGCAGCCTTGTGCATCTTGAAAGTGAATGTTTCTAATCTTTGAAATCACATTTGCTGATGTAGGATCTCGCCATGCCGCGTAACCTCGACCTGACCGCGCTCCGGGCTTTCGTCGCTGTCGCAGATGCCGGCGGCGTCACGAAGGCCAGCGGCTATCTGAACCTCACCCAATCCGCCGTTTCGATGCAGTTGAAGCGCCTCGAGGAGATGCTGGGCGTGGGCCTGTTCGACCGTTCGACGCGACGGCTGATCCTGACGGGGGCCGGCGAGCAGATGCTCGGCTACGCCCGCCGCATGCTGGAGCTGAACGACGAGGTGCTGACACGGCTGACCGCCTCGGAATACGAGGGCGAACTGACGCTCGGCGTGCCGCATGACATCGTCTACCCGGCGATCCCGCGGGTCCTACACCGGCTGGCAATGGATTTTCCGCGCGTGAAGGTGCAGCTGGTCTCGTCCTACACAGAACGGTTGAAGCGCATGTTCGCCCGCGGCGAGCTTGATGCGATCCTGACCACCGAGGCCACCTGCGACGCGGGTGGCGAGACGCTGATCACCCTGCCGCTTGTCTGGGTCGGCGCCGAGAGCGGGCAGATGTGGAAGCAGCGCCCGCTCAGGCTGGCCTTCGAGCATGCCTGTATCTTCCGCAACTCGGTGCAGGCGGCGCTGGACCGGGCGGGCATCCCCTGGGAAATGGCCGTCGAGTCGGAATCGACACGCACGGTCGAAGCCTCGATCAGTGCCGATCTGGCCGTTCACGCCTGCATCGAGGGGACCGAGCCACCTTATGTCGAGCGCGTGGCTCACGGTGGCGCCTTGCCGGCCCTGCCGGAAATCCGGATCAACCTCTACCGGTCCGACCTGAACCAGGGCGCGCCGCTTGACGCGTTGGTGGAGCTGACGCGCGCGGGCTTCCGCAGCATCTAGGCCGCGAGCAGCCGCGCCTCGTAGCCCCTGGCGCAGAGCCGCGCGGAGGCGCCGAAGCTCGAGGGGTCGGCGGCGAACTCGGGGCAGGTGGCGAACAGGTCGGCGCGTCCCGCGCTGCTCAACGCCTTGAGACCCTCGTCACCGAGGTGCAGGCTTTCGACCGGTGCGCCCTCGGCATAGACCACCTGGTGGTGGTCGAAGAGCATGTGGATGTAAGTCACGGCCGCCTGCGGTGCAGGACGCACGAAGCGGTCGTCGATCAGGTACTTGGCGGCGACCAGCACCTCTTCCTCGCCCCAAATCATCTGCGCGCGCCATCCATCGACGAGAACGCGGTGCTGTGGCGACAGCAGTAGCGGACGCTGGGCACTGTAGTTTCCGCCCGCATCGATGCGAATGGGCGCGTTCTTTCCGTCGCCGCGCCCCATGCGCGCGCCGATCCAGCGGATCGGTTGCGGGCCATCGTCGCGGGTGACGACCAGGTCGCCGATGCGCAGGTCTTCGATCGGGCGCTCGCCCGTCGGCGTGAGGATCAGCGTGCCGGGCGTGAAGCAGATCACGTCCTCGATCTCGGAGAAGGTCAGGATCGAGCCGTCGATCAGCTCGACCGAACCGGCAAGGTCGCCCGGCACGGTGCTGGTGTAGGTCACCGCCCCGCTGTTGAGCCCGCCAAGGTCGAGCACGTCGCCCGCGGTCTCGGCACCTTCGCCACCGGTGATCGTCATGTCGCCCGGACCGTCACCGGTGTCGGTGAGAACGAACAGGTCGTCCCCGTCACCGCCGCCGATGACATCGCCTTGGCCCGCGTTCACCGTGTCGTTGCCCGCACCGCCCAGAACCGTGTCGGCGCCAAGGCCGCCCGACAGCAGATCGTTGCCGGTGCCGCCGTCGATCTGGTCGTTGCCTGCGCCCCCGGTGATCGTATCGTTCCCGCCGTCCCCGGTGATCGTGTCGTTGCCTGCGCCGCCGTCGATCTCGTCGAGCCCGGCTTCGCCGCTGATCGAGTCGTCGCCGCCTTCGCCGAAGATGTCGTCGTTGCCGCTGCCGCCGAGGATCGTGTCGTCACCCTGCTCGGCCGGGACGGCGTCGAAGGCGATATCGCCGATGTTGACGACCTGGGTGCCGGTGGCGCCGTTGCCGTAATCGATCACGATCTGCGATACCGGCCCCGCAACCTCGATCAGCAACGAGCCGCTGAGCACGTCCGATCCCACGTTCGGCCCGGTAGCCGTGATGGTCTGGTTCGGGCCCGTGGTGGGCGAGGCCGCGCCGTAGGTCACGGTCAGGCTGACCGGGTTGCCGTCGGCGTCGAAGGCGCTGATCGTGACGATATCGATATGGCTCGCCGTGGTGTCGAACTCGGTGATCCGGAAACTCACGTTCTCGACCGCGCCTGAGTAGGCTGGGTCGTTGGCGGTGAAGTCGACGACCATCTGCGATGTCGGGCCGGCCCCACCGGACAGGGCCACCGAGGAGGACGTGCCAAAGGGCTCGCCCGCGCCGACAAACATGGGCGCGTTGCTGGTCACGAAACCCGGCGTGCCGGGGCCGGTGTCGGTGAAGGTGACGGTCGCGTCGATCGGACCGTCGGTCAGGGTGATCCCGCCAGAAATGTCCTGGTTGTCGTTCTGGGCGTCTTCCCAGGACAACAGGCCCGTGACGCCCGGCGCCGTGGTGCCGCTGTCGCCATAGATCGTGTCGGCCCCGTTCCCGCCGAGGATCGAGTCCGCACCGCCATCGCCGTAGATGACGTCATTGCCGCTTCCGGCATTGATCGTGTCGTCGCCGTCGAACCCGTTGACCGTGTCCGCGCCGGTGCTGACGGACTCGCCGCTCGCGTCAGAATAGGTGCCGTCGATCAGGTCGTCGTCGTCGGTGCCCGTCACGTTGCCGTCGCCGGGCACGTAGGTCGGTGTCGTGATCGTTCCGGCCGTGGTCAGCGTGTCGACCGGCCCGAAGTCGGGCACGAAATACACGTTCCCGTCCGTGGCGAGGTAATAGACCCCCGGTTCCTGCGTGTTGGTGAAGTTGGTGCCGGACCAGGTGCCCGTCCACGACCAGGACCCGGCGCCGAGGTTTGTCGCCGTGGTGAATGTGACAAGCCCACCCGAGATGACGTCGCCGTCATCGAGTTCGCCGTTCGCACCTAGGTCTACGAGATACCCGTCCGGCATCCTATTCCACCACCCGGCGACGCGGATGGCCCTTTCTTTCCATGCCAGGCGCGCCGCCGCCCGTTCTTGTGTCGGATGGACGGTCGGCGCAGCCAGCTGCCTCAACACACTGTTTCTGGGGCCGGAACAGGGCGGCCCTGCGCCGGTCGCTGGGCGCGGACGCGGAAAATTTTAGGCAAAATCGCCTGAATTCGTGGGGATTGTGGCGGAGATGTGCGGAAGCGGTCGAAAAGGGCCGCGTGCGGCCCTCAGACCGTCACGACGACCTTTCCGGTGCTCTTGCGGCTGCGCAACAAGTCCAGCGCGTCCGATGCCCGGTCCAGCGGAAAGGTCGCGCTCACGTGTGGCGTGATGCGGCCCGCCTCGAACAGCGCCATCAACTCGGACAGGCTCGCCGTCAGCTTCTCAGGGGCGAAGGCGAGATACCCGCCCCAGTAGAACCCCATGACCGACAGGTTTTTCACCAACAGGATGTTGGCGGGAACCTGCGGAACCTCGCCGCTGGCGAATCCGATCGAGAGGATGCGCCCCTCTGGCCGCGTGGCGCGCAGGGCCGCGTCGAAGCCGGCGCCGCCGACTGCATCGTAGACCACGTCGGCACCGCCAAGCGCCTTCACCTCGGCACGGATATCGGCGGACTGGCTGTCGATCAGGTGGGTCGCCCCCGCCCGCGCCGCCACGGCCAGCTTCTCGGGCCCGCGCGCGACCGCGATCACCTCGGCGCCCATGAGCGCGCCAAGTTCGACCGCGGTCAGTCCGACGCCGCCGGCCGCACCCAGCACCAGAAGCCGCTCGCCGGCCTGCAGGCCTGCGCGCTCGGTCAGGGCGAGATGCGAGGTGCCGTAGGCCACGAGGAACGCGGCCGCTTGGGTGAAGGACATCGTGTCGGGGATCGGCACCGCGCGGGCTGCGGGAAAGACACCGCGTTCGGCAAGCCCGCCATGCCCCGCGAACACGGCCACGCGGGTGCCGACGGCGGGCGTGGTCACGCCCTCGCCCACGGCATCGACCACGCCCGAGACCTCCATCCCGAGCGTGAAGGGCGCAGGCGGCGTATCCTGGTACTGTCCCCGGATCATCAGGAGGTCGGCGAAATTCAGGCCGCAGGCCGCGATCCGCACGAGGATCTCGCCTTGCCCCGGCTCGGGGTCGGGCAGATCGGCCAGGACAGGCGGCTTGCCGATCTCGGTCACTTGAACGGCGCGCATGGACCCCCTCCTTCGCTGACATCTTTGGGCCAAGACTATCGGCCCCGGCCGGGCCGCGCCAGACTGCGCCGAACAGCACGGTTGCGGGACACGTCATGGGCGAGTATGGTGCCCCTCGTGCGCGTCATGGTGGTTGGGTATCGGTGTGGGCGTGCCCCTTTGGGGTGAATGACCCTGTTCAAAGTCGCCAATGGATTGATCTGATCATCCGATGCGCTACCTGCTCTTCGTCGCGGGGGTCCGCGATACCTCGCGGTCCATTGTTTCGGGGATGGGGCAGGGTTTGGTTTGGCAAGAACAGGAGGGGGTCGTGAAGCACCCTGTAGACGTACATGTCGGAAAGCGCGTCCGACATCGCCGCTGGATGGTCGGAATGACCCAGCAGCAGCTGGCCGAGAAGGTCGGGATCAAGTTTCAGCAGATCCAGAAGTACGAAACGGGCATGAACCGGGTCAGCGCCTCGCGGCTCTGGGACATTTCCGAGGCTCTTTCCGTGCCCGTCGCCTATTTCTTCGAGGGGATGGATGGGGCAGAGGCCGCGCAAACGGCCGATGCAGGGCAATCGTCGCTTCCCGGTGACATCCTCGCCGACAAGGAAGCGTTGGAGCTTGTCCGCTCCTACTACGCGATACCCGAGAACCAACGCCGGCGCCTGTTCGAACTGGCCCGCGTTCTGTCGGACGCCGCCGCCTAGGGGCAGCGTCCGCTTGACCCCGGGCAGGGGATCGTGTCCCTTCCGCTCTGCGACCAGACCCGCAGTTGCCGGAAGCCCAAGATGACCGATCCCTTGCCCGGTGCGTCCCACCCCGAGACCGCCGCCCTGATCGCCACGGCCCATGCCATGGCAGATGCGGCCCGGGCCGCGACCCTTCCGCATTTCCGCCGTGCCGACCTGGCCACCGACGACAAGGGCGTGGGCCGTTTCGACCCTGTGACCGAGGCCGACCGCGCCGCCGAGGCCGCGATGCGCGCCGTTTTGGCGACGCGCCGTCCCGACGACGCCATTCTGGGCGAGGAGGAGGCCGCAACCCCCGGCACCACGGGCCTGACCTGGGTCATCGACCCGATCGACGGCACGCGCGGCTTCATCTCGGGCACGCCGACCTGGGGCGTGCTGATCGCGCTCTCCGATGCGAATGGTCCGCGCTACGGGATCATCGACCAGCCCTATATCGGCGAACGGTTCGAGGGCGGCTTTGGCCGCGCGCGGCTTGTCGGCCCGCAGGGCGAGACGCCGCTTGCCACGCGTGCGACGGCGGACCTGTCGCAGGCGACGCTCTTCACCACCTTCCCCGAGGTCGGGACCCCACCCGAACGCGCGGGGTTCGAGGCGGTGCGCGACCGCGTGAAGCTGACGCGCTACGGGATGGACTGCTACGCTTACGCGCTTCTCGCGGCGGGGCAGGTGGACCTCGTGATCGAGGCGGGCCTTGCCGCCTATGACATCTCGGCCCCCATCGCGGTGATCGAGGCCGCGGGCGGCGTCGTCACCGACTGGCGCGGCGGCCCGGTGCATGAAGGCGGGCGCGCGTTGGCCGCGGCCAACCCTGCGCTTCACGCGGCCGCGCTGGACCTGCTGCGCGACGTGCCCGATGCCTGAGACGCTGCTCAGGAACGCCTCCTTCCTCGTGACGATGGACGATGCGGGAAGCGAGCTTGCGGGCGCAGACCTGCTGATCCGAGACGGCGTGATCGCCGCGGTCGGCCACGGGCTGACCACCGAGGGCGAGATCCACGATATGGCGGGCTGCGTCGTCACGCCCGGCCTCGTGAACACCCATCACCACCTCTACCAATCGCTGACCCGCGCGGTGCCCGGCGCACAGAACGCCGCGCTCTTCGGCTGGTTGCAGACGCTCTACCCGATCTGGGCGCGCTTCACGCCCGAGCACATGCGCGTCTCTGCCATGACGGGGCTGGCCGAACTGGCGCTGTCGGGCTGCACGATGTCGTCGGACCATCTCTACCTTTACCCCAATGGATCGCGACTCGATGACACGATCGAGGCGGCGGCCGCGATCGGTCTGCGCTTCCACGCCACCCGCGGGGCCATGTCGATCGGCGAAAGCGACGGCGGCCTGCCGCCCGACGCCCTTGTCGAGGATGAGGCCGCGATCCTGGAAGACTGCCTGCGCGTCATTGACGCGTTCCACGACCCGCGGCCTGCCGCGATGATCCGCGTGGGCGTCGCGCCCTGTTCGCCCTTCTCGGTCAGCCGCGAGTTGATGCGCGACGCCGCGCTGCTGGCGCGCGACAAGGGCGTGATGATGCACACGCACCTCGCCGAGAACGACGAGGATATCGCCTATTCGTTGGAAAAATTCGGCTGCCGCCCAGGCCAATACGCCGAAGAGCTGGGCTGGACCGGCGATGACGTGTGGCACGCCCATTGCGTGAAGCTGGATGCGGCCGAGATCGACCTGTTTGCCCGAACCCGCACCGGGGTCGCCCATTGCCCCTGCTCGAACTGCCGCCTCGCCTCGGGCATCGCGCCGGTGCGCGCAATGCGCGACGCGGGCGTGCCGGTGGGGCTTGGCGTCGACGGATCGGCCTCGAACGACGCGTGCAACCTCGTGGCCGAGGCGCGGATGGCGATGCTCTTGCAACGCGTGGCCTCGGGGCCGCAGGCGATGTCCCCGCGTGAGGCGCTGCGCATCGCCACCCGCGGCGGGGCCGAGGTGCTGGGCCGCGGGGCCGAGGTCGGCCAGCTTGCTCCCGGCTACCGCGCCGATATCGCGGTCTGGGATGTCACGGGGGTTGAGGCGGCCGGGAACTGGGACCCGGCGGCGCTTCTGCTGGCCGGACCCACGCGGGTGCGTGATCTTTTCGTCGAAGGGCGGCGCGTGGTGGCAGAGGGGCAGCTTGCCACCATCGACCTGCCCGCGATCCTACGCGATCAGCGGCGACTTGCCGAGGATTTGGCGCGCGGGAATTAGGACTTATACGAAGTGTGAGGCTTCTTTCTGGACGAAAATGGCCTGAAATATTGCAGTAGTGCAATCTATCCACCGATTGACCCACAGACAGAGATCCGATCGCCCATCGTGCCCACCGCTGCCCCTTGTGCGACTCTCGTCGGCGGCTCATGCTCGTGGAAAACACCCCAAAACACCGAGGCAGATTCAATGATCCCCCGCATCCTTATCCTGTGCTTGGCAGCCGGGCTGGCCGCCTGTGCACCCGGTCCGGGCGCCGAGCGCCTGTCGGCAGGCGCGACCGTCGATATCGCGTCCGCTGCCACCCAGCTTTCCGCACGCCGCGCGGGGCAGGGCATCATACGGCCGCTGATCCATTCCCCCGCCCTTCAGGCCGCGGCCCAGTCGCAAGCCGACGACCTTGCCACAGCCGAGCGGCTGGGTCACGTCGGCACCGATGGCTCGAGCCTGCAGGACAGGCTGCAGCGCGCGGGATATACTGCCTGTACCTCGGCCGAGAATGTCGCACGCGGAACGCCCGACATCCGGACGACCATCGCCACCTGGATGGACAGCGCCGATCACCGCGCCAACATCCTCGATCCCAGCGTGACGCAGTTCGGCTTTGCCGGCACGGGGCAGACCTGGGTGCTGGTGCTCGCTCGCCCCTGCTGACACCTCACACCCGCGTGAGGGATCGTGATTGCCGGCGCGGTTTACGTCGCCGGGCATCGGGCCACGTCGTTTAACGCCAAAACCGAAACGCAAACGCGAAAGGACCTGGCAATGACGACGACGACTTTCATCGCCCTTCTATCACTCGGCACGCTTGCCTGCGTGCTGGTCGCGGCCTGGATCAGCAAGCGCCGCACCGAGGACCGGCTACAGGACCCCGCTGCGCCACGCTCTTCGCTGGCTGCCGACGGGCCGGGCCCTAACCCGGCCGTGGCACCGCGCAACGATGACGTGGACCCGCGCGGCGGGGGCGTCACGCCGCAGGGTACGCGCGCCTGACATGAAAACACCCGGCGCCGGAGGTCCGGCGCCGGGTGCCTGTCATCACGGTGAAAGCCCTCAGTTCTTCGACTTGTCGACCATCTTGCCGGCCGAGATCCACGGCATCATGCCGCGCAGCGTCTCGCCGACCTGCTCGATCTGGTGCGCATCGTTGATCCGGCGCGTGCCCTTGAAGAAGGGCTGGCCGACCTGGTTTTCCTGCATGAAATCACGCACGAACTTGCCGGTCTGGATGTCGGTCAGGATCGCCTTCATCCGCGCCTTGGTCTCGTCATAGGGCAGAACCCGCGGGCCCGAGACATATTCGCCGTACTCGGCCGTGTTCGAGATCGAGTAGTTCATGTTCGCGATGCCGCCTTCGTAGATCAGGTCCACGATCAGCTTCACCTCGTG
>CAZVQL010000113.1:7207-9596 GCA_964629305.1 uncultured Roseicyclus sp. | reverse complement strand
AAGACTTGTCACACCCTTATTTTCATATTGGGTGGGAATTGCTGCAAATGGCATCCATTTTGGGCAGTGGACTCAAGAGATACTTCTCGGACGCCGCGATCATGAGTGCAGCTTAATCTATCTTCTCATAGGCTCATGAAGGCCTGCGGCACTCACAGATGGCTAGGCGATCCCTAATCCGGAAGGTGTACGTGGGCTCCTGCTCCGGTGTCCGCTCTGATCGGCAGCTGTGCGAAGAGGTCCAACTGAACCCCGCCGACGCCCGCGAGCTCCTTCACCATTGTAGGCGCAACTCACAGACGAACCGCCATCGGGCCGCGAGGATCCTTCACGAGGCCGCGCGCAGGGACTTCCACACCTCCGGCACCACGACCAGCGGCACCGCGAAGGCCGCGATCATGCCCCACTCCGACCAGCCAAGCGGCACCGTCTGCAACATGAGCTGCAAGGGCGGCCAATAAACTGCGGCCACCTGCAGCGCCATCATCGCCGCGAAGGCGATCAGTAGAGCGGGGTTCGACAGGTAGCCCAGCTTCCACCCCGGCGTGCGGAGCGAGCGGAAGGCGAAGACGCTGGTCTTCTCGAAGACCACCATCGCCGTGAAGGCCGCCGTCCGCGCAAGGTCGGTGCCGAGCGGCAGCAGCGTCTCGAAGATCCAGAGGCTGGCCAGCCCGGTGTAAAGCCCAAGGCCCAGGATCAGCGGCGCCGATTTCAGCGACAGGATGCGCTCGGTCCGCGGGCGGGGCGGGTCCTTCATCTGGGCCTTGTCGCCCGGCTCCAGCCCCAGCGCCACGGCGGTGACGCCATCGGTGATCAGGTTCATCCACAGGATTTGCGTGGGCAGGAAGATCAGCGGCGCCAGCATCGCGGTGTTGATCAGAAGGGCCACGACCTCGCCCGCGTTGGAACTGAGCAGGTAGCGCACGAACTTGCGGGTGTTGTCGAACTGCCGCCGCCCCTCGGCGATGGCGCCGACGATGGTGGCATAGTTGTCGTCGAGCAGAACGAGGTCGGCGGCATCCTTGGCCACTTCGGTTCCGCGGATGCCCATGGCGATCCCGATATCCGCCTTGCGGAGGGCAGGGGCGTCGTTCACACCGTCGCCCGTCATGCCGACGGTTTCGCCCTGCGCCTGCAGCGCCGCGATGATGCGCAGCTTGTGGGCGGGCGAGACGCGGGCGAAGGCGACCGGGGCGGCGACGGTTTCCGCAAGCGCGGCCTCGTCCATCGCCTCGATCTCGGGGCCGGTCACGACGCGGCCCGCGGGCAGGCCGAGGGCACCCGCGATGGCGCGCGCAGTCTCGGGGTGGTCGCCGGTGATCATCAGCGTGCGGATGCCCGCCGATTGCGCAGCGCGGATCGCCTCGGCCACCTCGGCGCGCGGCGGGTCGATCAGGCCGGCAAGGCCGAGGAGCGTCAGGTCGTCCTCGGCGATGCGGTCCTCGCGGGTTTCCCGCTGCGCCAGCGCGATGACGCGCATCCCGTCCTCGGCCATGGCATGGGCGGCCGCATGCGCCGCCTCGGCACGCTCTGACGTAAGGGGCAGGGGGCCGTCGGCCCCTTCGATCCGGGTACAGAGGTCGAGGATCAGCTCGGGCGCGCCCTTGGTCAGGATGCGGTTGCCGTCCTCCCCACGGATCAGCACGCTCATCCGCTTGCGGTCCGAGGTGAAGGGCAGTTCCGCGATCACCGCGTTCGGGTCGGGGACCTCGGCCCAGGCCTTGTGGGCCATGACGATCAGCGCCGCCTCGGTCGGATCGCCGAGCGCCCGCCACCCGTCACCCTCACGCCGGAGCCGCGCATGGGTGCAGGCGAGCGCGACCTCGGACGCGTGGGCCAGCAGCGGGTCATCCCCCGCGCGCTTCTTGGTGCCGTCGCGCTCCACATGCCCCGTCGGGTCGTAGCCCCGCCCGGTGACGGCGTAGTCACCCGCCGCGGTCCAGAGCCGCCGCACCGTCATCGCGTTCTCGGTCAGCGTGCCGGTCTTGTCGGTGCAGATGACGCTCGCTGCGCCCAGCGTCTCGACCGCCTGAAGGTGGCGCACGAGCGCTTGCCGCCGCGCCATCGCGCCCGCCCCAAGGGCGAGGGTCACGGTGACGACGGCGGGCAGCCCCTCGGGCACCATGGCGACGGCCATGGACAGGCCCAGCATGAAGACCTGCAGCGTCTCGAGCCCGCGCCAGGCCCCCATGCCCGCGACCAGCGCGGCGACGGCCAGCGCGATCAGGCCCAGTTGCCGGGCAAGGTGGCCCAACTCGCGCTGGAGCGAGGTCTCGGTGCTCTTGATCGTACCGGTCAGCTCGGCCACCTGGCCGAACTCGGTCGCGGCCCCGATCCGCGTCACCCGTGCCTCGGCATGGCCGCGAGTGACGGTCGTGCCGCTGAAGAT
>CAZVQL010000113.1:0-7176 GCA_964629305.1 uncultured Roseicyclus sp. | reverse complement strand
CTCGCCGGGGGGCTTGGAGACCGGCACGGACTCGCCCGTCAGCACCGCCTCGTCGAGGCCCAGGCCCGCCTCGGCCGTGATCTCGGCATCGGCGGGCACCCTGTCGCCCTCGGCCAGCAGAATGATATCGCCCGGCACCAGCTCGCGGGCGGGGATCACCTGCTCGCGGCCCTCGCGGATCGCGACGGCCTGGGGCGACATCATCGCCTTGAGGGATCGGATCGCGCGTTCTGCCCGCCATTCCTGCACGAAACCGAGGGCCGCGTTCAGGATCACGACCGCGCTGATGGCGATGGCATCCACCACCTCGCCAAGCGCCAGCGCGATGACCGCGGCCCCGATCAGCATGAGCACCAGAAGGCCCGTGAACTGCCGCACGAGCACCGTGAAAGGCGAAACCGGCTTGCCCTCGGGCAGCTCGTTCCAGCCATGCTGCGCCCGCGCCGCCGTCACTTCGGCGGCACTCAGCCCACGGGGCTGGGTTGTTCGGGGGGATGGATCTGCCTGCACCGCGCCACTCCTGTCGGGGTGATCCTAGGTGCTTGCGGCTGCAAACTGTTTGACACGGGTCAAGGTGAAGCGGGCGGTTCGGGCCCTAGGGTGGCCTCGGGACGTGGGACACACAGCGGAGGAACGCGGCATGTCGGCCAACCTGATCTGGTTCGAGGAGTTGAAGCGCGAGGACGTGGCGCTTGTCGGCGGCAAGAACTCGTCGCTGGGCGAGATGATCTCGACGCTGGGGCCCAAGGGCATCCGCGTGCCGACGGGGTTCGCCACGACCTCGGACGCCTACCGCGCCTTCGTGGCCGAGAACGACCTGGGGTCCGTGATCGCCGATCACGTCGC
Organism: uncultured Roseicyclus sp.; assembly: GCA_964629305.1. GTDB lineage: Bacteria > Pseudomonadota > Alphaproteobacteria > Rhodobacterales > Rhodobacteraceae > Roseicyclus. Next base: position 6,330 of record CAZVQL010000113.1, on the reverse strand, counting down.
CGCCCTTGAAGCCGGGCGGATGACACTGGCCGAGGTGGGTCGCGCGCTTCGCACCGCCTTCGAGCGGGGGCACTGGCCCGCGGCGGTCGAGGCTGACATCCGCAAAGCCTACCGCGCGCTGGGCGACAGGTTGGGGCAGGAGGCGCCATCCGTCGCCGTCCGCTCCTCGGCGACCGCCGAGGATCTGCCGGATGCCAGCTTCGCGGGCCAGCAGGAGACGTTCCTGAACATCGTGGGTGAAGAGGCGCTGATCACCGCCTGCCGTCGCTGTTATGCCTCGCTCTTCACCGACCGGGCGATCAGCTACCGTCGCGTGCAGGGGTTCGACCATTCCGAGGTCGCGCTGTCGGTCGGCGTGCAGATGATGGTGCGCTCGGACATTTCGTCCTCGGGCGTGATGTTCTCGATCGACACCGAAACGGGCTGCGACCGCTTCGTGCTGATCACCGGCGCCTGGGGGCTGGGCGAGAACGTGGTGCAGGGGGCCGTCGACCCTGACGAATTCATGGTTTTCAAGCCCTTCGCGGGCGACATGAACCTGAGCCCCATCGTCGCCAAGGACCTTGGCGCGAAAGAGGTCAAGATGATCTACGGCCGCGAGGGCGAGCCGCAGACGCGCAACGTGCCGACCTCCAAAGCCGAACGCGCGCGGTTCACGCTGAGTGACCCGGAGGTGCTGGAACTGGCCCGTATGGCGATCACGATCGAGGATCACTACGGCCTGCCGATGGACATGGAATGGGCCAAGGACGGGATCACGGGAGAGCTCTACATCGTGCAGGCGCGCCCCGAGACGGTGCAGTCGCGCAAGTCCTCCCACGTGCTGCAATCCTACAGCGTGAAGCCAGCGGGCCCCAAGGTGCTGGAGGGGCTCAGCGTCGGCAACGCGGCAGCCGCGGGCCGTGCCTGCCTGATCCAGACGGCGGCCGATATCGACAAGTTCGTCGACGGCTCGGTCCTGGTCACCTCGATCACCGACCCCGACTGGGTCCCGATCATGAAGCGCGCCGCGGCGATCGTGACCGACCACGGCGGGCGCACCAGCCATGCCGCCATCGTCAGCCGCGAGCTTGGCCTGCCCGCGATCGTCGGCACGGGCGACGCGACGCATGTGCTGCATGACGGACAGGACCTGACCGTGTCCTGTGCGGAGGGGGACAAGGGCACGATCTACGACGGGATCGGCGAGATCACGACCGAGGATATCAGCCTCGACGACATCCCCGAGACGCAGACGCGGGTGATGCTGAACGTGGCCGACCCCTCGGCCGCGACGCGTTGGTGGCGCCTGCCTGCGGCGGGCGTGGGCCTTGCGCGGATGGAGTTCCTGATCTCCAACGTGATCAAGGCGCACCCGCTGGCGCTGCTCGATTACGAGACGCTGACGGACGAGAAGGTGAAGGATGACCTGACCGCGCTGATCCGCGGCTACGACACACCCACCGACTATTTCATCGAAACGCTGGCCCGCGGCTTGGGCCGCATCGCCGCCATCTGGTACCCGAACCCGGTCATCATCCGCCTGTCGGACTTCAAGTCGAACGAATACGCCGAGCTTCTGGGCGGCACGCTCTACGAACCCGACGAAGAGAACCCGATGATCGGCCTGCGCGGCGCCGCGCGGTATTATTCCGAGTTCTACGAGCGCGCCTTTGCGCTGGAATGCCATGCGATCAAGCGGCTTCGGGGCGAGATGGGCTTCGACAATGCCGTCGTCATGGTCCCCTTCTGCCGCTCGCCGGAGGAGGCGGACCGCGTGGCCGAGGTCATGGCGCGCTACGGTCTGGAGCGTGGTAAGGACGGCCTCCAGCTTTACGTGATGACCGAGATCCCCTCGAACGTGATCCGGGCCGAGGAGTTTGCCGAACGCTTCGATGGCTTCTCGATCGGGTCCAACGACCTGACGCAACTGACCCTCGGCGTGGACCGTGACAGCGGGGAGTTGGCCCATGTCTTCAAGGAACGCGACCCCGCGGTGCTGTGGATGATCCGCGAGGCCATCGCGCGGGCGAAAAAGGCCGGGCGCAAGATCGGGCTCTGCGGGCAGGCGCCGTCGAACGACCCGGCCTTTGCACGGCTGCTGGTGGAGGCGGGGATCGACACGATTTCGGTGACGCCGGACAGCTTCCTGGATGTGAAGCGCAACGTGGCCGAGGCCGAGAAGGGGTAGGGCCGTCAGCAACCCGATTGCCCGGGCGGCTGGGAGAGCGACGGCGCAACGCGCGGACCGGTCAGACTTCCCGCGCCAGCCCGTGGCCCTCGATCAGGTGGCGCAGGCCCAGCCATGCGCCGAGCCAGATGGTCAGCGCCACGACAGGGGCGTGGAACGACAGGAGGGACAGTGCCGACAGTCCCTGGCCCACCGAGCATCCCGCCGCGATGACCGCGCCGAAGCCCATCAGGACGGCGCCGCCCATCTGGCGCTTCAGCTCGCGCGGGTCGTCGCAGGCCTCCCACCGGAAGCCGTCGCGGATGAGCGAGCCCACGAAGGCCCCGATCAGCACGCCCGCCACCGAGCCGATGGCGAAATCGGGCTGCAGCCCGGACGAGAACATCGCGTATCGGATCGAGTCGCCCACCGGTGCCGTGAAGGTGTGCGATTGCACCAGCCATGGCTCGAAGCCGGTGTTGGCGACCCATGCGGTGCCGAGGAACCCGCCCGAGATCGCGATGCCCGCGGCCGCCGCCCAGAACAGCTCTTTCCAGTGACCGCTCCGCGCGAGCGCGCCGCCCGCGGCCAGGATCAGGACAAGACCGAGCGCCCCGCCGATGGCCCAGGGCGCAAGGCCCGTCGCCTCGCCCAGCCAATGGGCCCAGCCTTGTGGCGCCTCGGGGTGCGGCTCGAACGGGAAGAGGCGCGCGCGCAGGGCGGCCAGCGGGCCCGAAAGCGCGACATAGGCCGCGATGCCCATGACCACCGCGACGACCATCGCGCGCAGGTCGCCGCCGCCAAGGCGGGCCAGCATGCCGTAGCCGCAATTGCCCGCCTGTGCCATGCCGTAGCCGAACATCAGACCGCCGATCGCGGCCCCGGCCAGCGTGAAGCCGTTCATGAGGTAAATCGCCTGGTGCAGGCGCATCAGCCCCGCGGCCTCGGCCATGAAATTCACGGCCATCGCCGTGCCAAGGGCCACGCCCCACATCCAGAGCCGCGCGCGGTCCTGTCCGTAGTGCACATCCTCGATCATGCCGAGCGTGCAGAACCGCCCGAGCCGGGCCGCAAGGCCAAGCACGAGGCCGCCCGTCAGCCCGATAAGTGTGATCGTCCACGCCTCTCCCAGCGTGGCGAGCATGGTGTCGAGCATGTTCCCTCCCTTCGACCCGAACCGCGCCGGTCCGGTGGCGAAGGCTCAGGTACAGAACAACTCGTAAACGCGTTCGATGATCACGCGCGCCCTGTCGTCTGTCAAACGGTAATAGATCTGCTTGCCGTCGCGGCGGGCTGTCACCAGCCCTTCGAGCCGCAGGCGCGAGAGCTGCTGCGACACGGCGGCCTGACGGGTGGCCAGCATCGCCTCGATCTCGGTCACGGACTTCTCGCCATTGGCCAGCGAGCACAGGATCATCAGCCGCCCCTCGTGGCTGATCGCCTTGAGAAAATCCGAGGCGGTCTGTGCATTCTCGCGGATGCGCTTCCATGTGGCGTCATCCATCGGCTCGTCGATCCGGGGCAGGATCGTCGACACCATGACGCCGTCATCAGGTTCGATGGGCAGGCTGTCGTCGCGCAGGCTCATGCCGGCACCATCCGCGCTGCGCTGCAGCAAATCAAGCGACGGGTCGTCATCCGCCCGTCTCCTGTGTCGCCCAGGTCGCATCGCCCTCGTTGAGAAGGCGGCCAAGCAGGCCCCAGAAGAAGTCTTCGCCGGGGTAGCCCTCGATCCGGCCCACCTCTTCTCCGCCGCGCACCAGCACGAAGGTGGGCGTGAAGACGGGGCGCGTGGCAAAGGTTATGTCGTCCGGCAGGTCGCGCAGATCGACCGTGCGCAGCGGGGCGAAACGGCCCTCGGGCGTGACCGGGTATTCCGGCGCGACCTCGGCATGCCAGCGGGCGCAGTAGCTGCAGCCGGTCTGTTCGACCATCACCAGCGTCCAGCCATCCGCCGCGGCGGCGGGGCGGGGCAGGGCGGCCATGAGCCATAGAACGACGAGCCCTATCAGGGCAACCGTTCCGCGAGTGGGCCATTGCAATTGCAACATTGACGAAACTCCTGTCTGCTCATTAATATGAATTTTTGAATGTGAAGTCCACGGGCGGCTCCTGAAATGTTCGATATCTCGCTGACGGGCGCCTTTCTCGCGGGCCTCCTGTCGTTCCTGTCTCCCTGCATCCTGCCCATGGTCCCGTTCTACCTGAGTTATCTCGGGGGCATGAGCGCGGCCGAGGTCGCGCAGGGCGGGGCGGTGACGCGGGCCACGCGGATGCGCGCGGTGCTGGGCGCCTCGTTCTTCGCGGCAGGCGTGCTGACGGTCTTCGTGGCGCTGGGCGCCTCGGCCTCGGCCTTTGGACAGGTGCTGCGGGAATGGATGGACGTGCTGCGCTACGTGGCGGCGGCGCTGATTATCGTGATGGGCCTGCACTTTCTCGGCGTGATCCGGATCGGACTGTTGAACCGCTCGCTCCGCGCGGAGCCCGGCGACACCTCGAACCTCGGGCTTGGGGGCGCCTACCTGATCGGGCTGGCCTTCGCCTTTGGCTGGACGCCCTGCGTGGGTCCGGTGCTGGCGGCGATCCTGTTCATGGCGGGCTCGACCGACTCGGCGGGGCAGGGGATGGCGCTGCTGACCGCCTATGGCGTTGGCATGACGCTGCCCTTCGTGCTGGCGGCGGGCTTTGTCGGGCCGTTCATGAAGCTGATGGGCCGCTTCCGGCGGCATCTCGGCAAGGTCGAAAAGGTGATGGGCGCGGCGCTGGTCGTCTTCGGCGTTCTGATCGCCACCAACGCGCTGCTCTATGTCGGGCAGTTCATGATCGACAATTTCGAGGTGTTCCGGACGATCGGCTAGGATCGCGCGCACCGCAAAGGGGAGAGGAGGCCCCACGCCATGTTCGCAAGACTGACGGGACTGATCATCGGCGCCACGCTGGCGCTGTCGGGCGCGGCCCAGGCCGAGGTGGGCGACGACGGGCTGCACATCGCGCCCTGGCTCCACGACACCTTCCGCGACCTGCGCGAGGATCTGGGCGACGCCACCGCCGAGGGCAAGCGCTTTGCCGTCATCATCGAGCAGCGCGGCTGCATCTACTGCTCGCGCATGCATGAAGAGGTCTGGGTGCGCCCCGACATCCTCGAGATGCTGGAAGAAGACTTCTTCTTCGTGCGCATCAACATGCACGGCTCGACCGAAGTGACCGACTTCGACGGCGAGATGATGGAGGAGCGCGAGCTGGCGCGGCGCTGGGGCATGCTCTTCACGCCGACGATCTACTTTTTCCCCGAAGAGGTCCCCGAGGGCGTCACCGGGCCGCAGGCCGCGGCCGTCACGATGCCCGGCGCCTTCGGCGGCTGGACCACGTTCAACATGCTGAACTGGGTTCTGGCAGAAGGCTACGAGGGCGAGGAAGACTTTCAGCGATATCATGCCCGTATGTTCGCCGAGCAGACCGCGGCGGGGGCCACAGAGTGAGCAGTTGCTAGGGCTCACATGCAAAAAATCAAATGTGTTGTTGCAATCATGGGGCGAGCGCGGCTACGGTATACCACAGGCCACAATGACTCGGCCGAAAGGGAGGACAACCAAGTGAAGCGCCAGATGCTGCTGGCGGCAGGGCTCGTGCTCGCCGCAACCAGTCTTCAAGCCGACGTTATCGCACCGGGTGACGTTGTAATGACCGAATACGGTGAAGTGATGGAATCGCTCACCGGTGTTCCGGGCAACCCCGAAGCCGGTCGAGATATCCTCGTGAGCCGTGCGCAGGGCAATTGTCTTGCATGCCATGCCGTGACCGCCCTTGAGGACGAGCCCTGGCATGGTGAGGTCGGTCCGTCGCTCGACGGTGTCGCGACCCGTTGGGAAGAGCCCGCTCTTCGCGGCCTGCTGGTCAACGCCGACGTGACGTTCCCGGACTCGATCATGCCCCCCTTCTACAAGGTGTCGGGCTTCATTCGCCCCGGCGACGCCTTCACCACGCGGCCCGCGCCCGAAGATCTTCAGCCGATCCTGTCGGCGCAGGAGATCGAGGACGTGATCGCCTACCTGATGACGCTGACCGACTACTGATCCGGTCGACCCCGAAACCCGAGACCAAGGAGACTGTTCTCATGACCCAGACCCGCAGGCAATTCGTCGGCACCGGCCTGGCGGTTGCGGCCGCTTTCTTCGGCCTGC
>CAZVQL010000112.1:0-9832 GCA_964629305.1 uncultured Roseicyclus sp. | reverse complement strand
TCGAGCGCTCCAACCATCGGATCTAGGATGTGCTGCAGAGCCATCGCTTCGTTCAGGCGAAGGCCTGGAGCAGGCGATCCTACGCGATGTCCGTCTCCACTACGGTCAGCCGCCGCAATCTGTGCTGAAAGGCAGAACGCCGCTCGGCGCGCTCCAGGACTGGCGCCGTGAAAAGCCCGAGCTTTTCAAGAAGCGGTCATCCAATCACACGGGATTTGACACTTGGTGCGCCTGCCGGGTGGCATTGATCGGCGCGTGACCGGACCGTGGACTCCTCATCGTCCGTCTCCTGCTTCGGACAACAGGCCAATATCAAAACGAAGACGGTTCAGGGAAACAGGTCACTATCACCTGTGATGCAACACTGACATTTTCCCTGCCGATCATTGCCCCGCTGATCAATAGCCCGTGAAAGGCAGCTTCGTGCGCTTCAATTGTTGTAGAATCGTGCGAGGCTCGGATCCTCGGCCAATTGTTCCGGCCGGTATACGATCCGCTCCCCGTTTCGATAGACGGAGTCAGCCTTTATGCGCGCGACGACCGACGGGTGGCAGCTCTCGATGTTCGCCCCCGACCGGATTTCCCGGCGCCATGTGAAACGCCAACGTTCAGGCACCCAGTCTGGGAACATGTCCAGGATCTCGCGGCGGTTGCAATGCTGAATACCGGTGGGATCGGGAAAGACATTCAGGCGCGACCGGTCGACAAGGAGGGGATGCGGGATCGAGGTTGCCTCTTCCATCATCCACTGGAGCGGAATGTCCGAGAGCCGCGCCTCGGCCTCCGGATGGGCGCCGCCGCCGATGTCGGAGTGATTGCCCGGAAACCACTTCTGGATCAGCCAGCCGTCATCGGCCGCGGCGACGTCGCTGGCTCGTGCCCAGCCCACGCGCTGGAAATCGTAGCGGTCCTCGTCGAGCGCGATGGCATGGCGCGCGAAGCCGATCCTGGGATCGAGGGACCTGTCGTAATCCCTGAACCGCCAATGCGCCAGGTGCCAGCGTCGCGCGCCGGGACGCGGATAATCTCGGATGGACCGGTACTGGTTCAAAAAACTCAGGATGCCGAAAAGCGCGCTCAGAAATGCCAGGATGATGAGGAACGACGCCCAGAAGTCGGTTGGCAGGAGCCAGTCGAGAAAGTCGGCCGCCAGCAGTGAGAGGATGGCGAGCGCCACGAAGGCTATGGTCAGGATGCCGGCGCGCTTCGCCCCGGAGGCGCCGAGCGAGGCTACGGTGTCGAACACGCCGACGAAATAGGGCACGACATTGCCGCGCGCGTTCTTCTCCGGGTCGTCCTGCGATCCATGGCGTTCGCGGAACCGCCGCGCGAGTTCCTCGCGCTCCGGTTCGAACGCGCGGCGATCACGACCGGCGCCATGCCCGTAGACGTTGTAGACGGCGTCCTCCGCGATCCGCCGGAGCGCCTTGCCCGAACGCGGCATGTCGCTGCCGTCAGCTGCTTGGGTGGGGATGCCGCAAAGGTTCATCACGCCACAGACGCAGCGTACGGTGTAGGCTCCGCGGCTGAAGCCGAAGAGATAGACCCGGTCCCCGGGCTCGTAATATTTCAGGATGGTCTCGTAGATGTCGGTCACGTTCGACATCAGCCCGGCCCCGAGCGCCAGCTTGAGCAGCTTCTTGACATAGCTGACGGGCCGCAACCAGAGCGGGCCGGAGATTTCCTCCGTGCCGAGCCCCGCCTCGTAGAACGCAAGCTGTTCGGCCGGGTCGATCGGGCTTTCGGGGCCGATCCGGCTGGCCGAATAGAGTTTGTAGACATTGCTGCGCAACTCGTCCGGTCGGCGTCCTGCGACCATCGCGGTCCCGTCGGAAAAGATGGCGATGCTTTTGCTCATGCGAACTCTCTTTTCGTGCTCTTAAGCTTCGAGTTTGTGCTTGGAAACCAAATTTTTTGCGCAGGGCTGCGCAGCCGAATTAGAAGCGGTGCTTGCGCATGTCCCTTCGTTGACGACAGGATCAGCCGATCCTGATCTCCTCGTGCGCGTATTTAAAGCCGGGCGACCGGTTTTCGATATTTCAGTTTTGATCCTGCACGTTTTGCAATTTCGTGCAACGGCATTGTCACGGTAAACTCCTTCGGTCATGAGCGCCTTCCGAAGACCGCTCAACGCGGCAACGATTTCATGTCAGCCAGCCAAGGCCCGAGCCTGGAGCCCCCTCAGCGTGCAGTGGAAGATCAGAGAACGGTGGACGTTGGTGTTTTGGGCGATATCGGCATTGACAGACGAAAAATGGCACCTTGGGCCGGCCGGCTTGAAATGCATGTGCTGCGGTTGCCGGCGCCTGGTCGGCTGACGCGCAACCTCTGCCCGGTTATTGGACTTGAGGCTGCGGCAGTTGCAATCGGGCAGGCCCAACTCGCACAGAGCGGCGCCATAGGACCGAAGTATACCGCTACGATCGCATTGGGCACGTAGCGCTGCCGCGTCTGCACGTTCCGCGACACTTGCATTGCCGCTGAGCGATCCCGTTTCGATTGCGTCGAGATGTCGAGGACCTCATGCTCGTCTTCGACGGCGCGCCAAAGATGGATCATCGTACCGCCGACCCAGTGAAAGCGTAGGCGTGGTCTTGGTCTGCCACGTGGAGCCAGCGGTGCTCGAGGTCGACGATGGGGTGGTTGAAGGCGAGATCCGGATCGCCGTTGGCGAAATCGTTCTCGATCTGGACGCCGGCAAGTCTGTAAGCGGCATCGCCGAGATCGTGCGCGCGCTCGAGCGTGTGGCCCCGATGAAGATCTCCTGAGTGCTAATTGACGACGGCAAGGAGTGCACCGATCGGCTATTCGGCCTGCGCCGCCGCCCGGCCACTTGCACGCACGCCATCGATCGCCTCTTCGCAGAGCTCCATCGGGCACCGCTTGGCCCCGCGATGCGCCCCGGACGAATGGTATGGTCGAGCGGTTCAACGTACGCGTTGGGGATGTCCTGCAGGGCCACCACTTCCGCTCCGGCGAGGAGCGCGAGCAGACGATCCTCCGATACGTCCGGCTCTAAAACGGCCAGTTCCCGCAACCCTTCCCGAAGAGAAGGACGCCGATAGGCGCCTTCAAGGACTGCCAGCACCAGAGGCCGAAGCTTTTCAAGAAGCGACCGCACAATCACGGGGGATTTGACATATATCATCAACCTCTTGGCGGCCCGTTATTTCGCCGTCGGCATGGCAACCTTCGTTTGATATGAAAAACTTGAATAACTGTGCACTGCCGACTCTTTCGGAGAACGCAGCTTTGCCGCAGACCGGACCGCGAAGCACGGGATCGCTTATCCAAAACAACCGTTACCCCAGGTAACCGTATCAGCTCACCAATTCGTGATACCCATCTGCTTGGCGGCCCGGTGAATCGCCTGGTAATGGGCGGCGGTCATGCCGGACTGCAAATTGGGCTGTCCATGATCTTTGCCCCGGAATTCATCGCGCGCTTCTCTCAGCAGTTGCTTTCCGTGATGCTCGGGCGATCCTTGGCCTTGGGTGTGCTTCACGTGCGATGCGGCGGCCGTATTGCTGCCGGCTTTGGCAAGGATATCCCGCGCAGTGTTGTAGTCGTTGTCGCTGATCGACATGTCCGCATGTCCTTTTCATCTGCATTTTGTGGGATCCGATTGATAATCGGCCTAAATCCTTAATCTGGATTTATGACCGAGACGACGGTAACTTGAATAGGTCGTCAGATCAACCATCTTTTTCCGCGCTGCAAGTGCTAATGCTAAAGGTCTTGGGCTCGGTTGGCGCTAGGCTCAAGATCACGGCTCAGGCGAGGCCACTGATTTTGTTTGCCATGACAAGTGAACGTGGTTTTCCACCCCGGCGGAGTTTGGGGTCGCGTTGCGGGCGCGCGCTTGATCGTGCGCCTTTTGCAGAACTCTGACGCGTGATAATTCGCCGCCCGGATCACCGCATTTACACGGGCGGCGCGGCCACGCTATCGTCAGATGGGCTCGTCGGGATGGCCGAAGCGCGCTCCCGCCCACGGATGTCGGACCACCGATCGCTTCATGCCGACCATTGGCGGCTCGGTTTTTGCACGCGGGCCCAAACGGATGCATCCAGCCGGGCGCAGGTCGTGATCGCGATGCTGCGCGCCTCTCCCGGTCAAGCGCGCCGCCTGGGCCGTGGGGGCATAAATGCCTCACGCCTAACGTTCGGCAGAGAAAAAACAGTGCGGGCCCGTCCGCGCTGCACTGCATGTCATTCGGCGTTCTTTTCACCAAGGCATCGGTGGGCGATTTACTGCTTGACTGCGAGATTCTCCCATGCTTCGTTTTCGCCATACCAAATTCCCCAAAAGGTGTGCGAATCCGAAATGGCGAACTATGATGTGTATATTGGTGGTCAGAAGCAGACCATGGATCTGAAGCCGGACATGACGCTGGCTGCGATGAGAAGCCAGCTCAATTTGAGGTTCGACCAGTATCAGTTCGTGTACTATAACGAGATGACCGAACAAAAAATGGTTCTGAACTCCCAGGGTCAGGAGGGAAAGCTGACCGTCGGTAAATTTGCGATCGACAATAATTCTCTTCTGATTGCGAAGGTCAGTGATCGAGATCCGGATTTTTTCGGAAGCCGGACCAAAGAGTTCCGAGACAGGAATATGGCGGTTCGCCTGCGGCTCAATAAGGCTGACAACGATGCCCACGAGGGCGCTTTCGAGCCCTTGATGCTCATGGATGTTCAGCCTGCGAACCCTGACACGTCGGACTTTTTCGGAGATTACGTCGTGATTTGCGAAAAAGGATCGGCCGTCCAGTTCGAGATCGGCTCTTGGGGCGCGGCGGGTTTCGGTTACAGCATCGAGACCCAGCGGGACAAGATTGCGCACGCCCTGTTCGTCTGTCAGGACGAGCCGCGCTTCGGCACTGTCAACTGGACTACGCTCCGGCGATACCAGGGCAAACAGGGCGCGGTGGGAAACACGATCAAGATCGAAGGTCTTCAGTCCAACGGCATCAGCAAGGATCTCAAGGTCGAATATTCAAAAATCACGGTCAAAACGTGGAGCGTGACGGAATACAAGAAAACAGCTGGCGGGGCTCCGCTTACGTCCGACGCCCAGCCGCCCTCGGCGCGCGCCATGCTGGAGGGGGGAGATGACGACTTTTTCGGGGGGCCTCCAGCCGGCGACACCTATGTCCCGGCGGACAGCGTCGAGCCGGGGATGCCGACATCCGGCAAGCCGTCGTCGCAGAAAATCGGCACGATCTATGACGTCAAGCCCAACGCCGCGGCGAGCGGGCATGTTCTGGGCGCGGTAACGTTCCTGGTTTTCGTCTTCAAGGACAAGGACGAAGCCAACAAGATTCTGAACGTCATCAATTCGAAAGACCCAGTTCCCTTTCCCTGATGACCTGACCGTTGCGCCCTCTCGGGCTGCGCTTGCGGAAGCCGCCGACAAGGACACAAAGACATGACAAACAATAAACTCATCAAGGTCGTCAAGACCCTCGGGAACAGCAACGTCAGCTCCTCGACGGTGCTGAAGCTTGATCCGGGAAATGCTCTCGCGGAGATCAGAAGCATCCTGGTCGGCAAACAATTCATGGCCGCCACGGACAATTTCATGTGGCAAGGCGCGCCCCTCAGCCGCGATCAAGAGCCGGACGTGACCCTGTCCGACGTGCTGAGCGAGGACGGCACGACCCTGAATATCGGGCAGGCGGATGACGGGCTGGGTGACGACCCGGAGTCCGCGCTGCAACGCTATCAGACCATGTTGCCCAGCCAGAAGACGGCGTTGCTTGCCCGTGTGGAAATCTACCGTGGTCTGACGATTACCAAGGACGGCATGAAACGGACTGCGGAGCGCGCTTTGGTGCCGCTCCATGAAGAGGATGTGCCCGCGGGCACGCGGGTCGTGGCGACCTCGACGGTCACGGACCATTCGTTCAACGAAGTCACCAGCAAGCTGATGGAGAGCAGCACCACCACGGCCTCGGTCGAGTTGAGCACGCCTTACGGTGGCGGTGATGCCAGTTTCGAATATGCCAAGAGCCACTCGGAAGACAGCAAGACGGTCAAGGAATACCTTGTGGGCAAGAAGCTCTTCCAGAAAGTGAAGATAACCTTCGACCACAATAAACTTGCCCTGATGCCCGATTTCGAACAGGCGCTGAAGACCTACATGCAGCGCGACGATTCCCAAGAGGCACGCGCCTACCAACTGGTTCGGGCTCTCAACGAGCGTGGTTATTACGTGCCGCGTGTCTTTACACTGGGCGGCGCGCTGCTCACCAGCGAGACGACCGAGATCACCGAGTTCCATGAAGTCGACACGGAGCGCACCAAATTCGAGGCCGGCGTCAATGCGTCCTATGGCGGGATCAGCGGCGGCGCCAAGGGCGGCCACGAGTCGGAAACCTCCAACGAGCATGGCGAAACGAACAAGTACAATTCACTGAAATTCACGCAAGTGAGCGGCGAGGCCGTCGATCCTGAATCCTTGCCGGATTTCATCGCCTCGCTTATGCCCGCAGCCAACTGGGACGTCATCCTGCACGAAGATCTTTGTCCGACGCTGTCCCTGATCAAAGACAATCGCATGCGGAACTACTGCTTCAGGCTTCTGGACAAATACGGCACCTACCCACAGCTGATGACCGAGCAGCCCTATCTCGACCTTCTCGATTATTCGACCCGGGCCCAGTCGGTTTACGATCAATACTTCCGCGACTGATCCGGCACGCCGATGAAGGTCAAGCTGAGGTCCGTGATCCAAGACCCCAACGCCCAAAACGGGCGTGGGGTCGAGGGATTTTATACGTCTCAGAAGGAGCACTTCCTCGATGGTCCCGTAAGTCGCCGGGTCGCCGTGGTCGATTTCGATGCGGACGGGACTGTGGTGCCCGGAGCGCCGTTTCGCCCGCCTGGGGGCGGCCGGAAGACAGGCCAATACGTCGTCGTGGACGAAACCGATCTGACGGCGCGTGACATGATCCAGGTCAGCGTATTCTCAACGGTACTGAAAACGATCTACATGTTCGAAGAGCCGGACGCGCTCGGGCGTCAGGTCTTCTGGGCTTTCAACGCGCCCCAGCTTCTGATCGTGCCGCTGGCCGGCGAGGGCGCCAACGCCTTTTATGAGCGGGACTCGCACAGCATCCAGTTCTTCCACTTCCCCTCGGGGATCGACCCCGGTCAAACGGTCTTCACCGGCCTTTCCGCCGACATCGTCGCCCATGAGACTGGGCACGCAATTCTCGACGGGATCGCCCCCGACCTTCTGAACGCCCTGACGCCGCAATCGCTGGCCCTCCACGAAAGCGTGGCGGATCTGGTCGCAGTGCTGATGGCGTTCCGCTGTCGGGCCCTGCGTCTGGATGTGCTCGAAAAGACCAACGGGTCCATCGACAATGCCAACTCCTTCAGCTGGCTGGCGGAGCAATTCGCACAGGCACGCTCGCCGGATTCACGGCGGCGATATCTGCGCGCGCTCAAGAATGACAAGACCCTCGACATGTTCGACAACACGACGGACGAGAATGGCGAACCTAACCAGGTCGACCCGAAGAAGCCGCACGATCTGAGCCTGGTGCTAACGGGATCGCTCTACGCTGTCATGATCATGCTGTTCGACCGTCGGAAAGCGGAGTTCGCCGAGGCCGAGGGCAAATCGGAATACTCCATGTCCGGCAAGGCGCTTTGGGTCGCCGCGGGCCAGTTCAAGCGGATGCTGCTGCGCGCTCTGGATTACCTGCCGCCAGGGGACGTGACATTTGCCGATTTCGGCCGCGCGCTCATGGCTGCGGACCGTGCCTCGCATCCGAATGACCGGGAGGGCAGGGATTTGTTCGCCGCCGAACTGGTGAGGCGCTGTGTAATCGACAGGCCCGAGATCCTCACCCTGGAGCAGCCCGTTGCGGATGACGCGCTGAGCGGGGTGGACCTGGATCAGCTGGTCAAAAGCGACTGGGCTGCCTATGCCTTTGCCGACACGCACCGTGCGCTTCTGGGCATCCCGTCCGGTGCCAACTTTCAAGTCAGGCAGCGGCTGGACGTCATCAAGCACAGCTATACATCCGATGGTCCGCAATCGGTTCGGGAATGCCTTTTCAAGGTGTCCTGGGAGGTGAGGGAGGATAATCGGTTGCGCAAACTGGGCCTGACCTTTCCGCAAGGCAGGAGCCTGACGGTCGGAACGACGCTCGTGATCGATTGGTACACGAAGCAGGTCCGTGCCTTGCTGGTCTCCGATGGGGCGGCCAATGGGAAGGCGAATGCGAAACAGGCCGAGCAGCGCTCCGATATGCTCGAAGAGCTCGTTGCGCGTGGCCTCGTGCCCGTCGGGCCCGCGCAGGCCGCCGATCTCATTTCCGTTGCTCGCGCCGGGGATGTCATGCGCGTGCGGCGCACCGCCAATCTGCTTCACCTGGTCGACGGCGAGGCGGCTGACACGCGAGCGACAAGCCCGCCAGGGGCGACGGTCCCGCCGCGTGGAGTGGATACCAGCGCGTTTTTCAACCTGGTCTCACGCCGACGGTAAAAAGGGTGATGATCTGCCGCGGAAAGTTGCTGGATGGGGGCCGAAAGAGGGGAAAGTGACAGCTTTGCAAAACTACAAGGTGCTCATCGATGGTGCGGTTCGAAACATCAAGCTCGACCCGGCCGAACCGTTGAACACGACGCGCGCCCGGATCGGCGTGTCTTTCACCACCCATCGGTTTGTCTATTACAACACCGTGATCGGAACCAAGCAGGTTCTGGATCAGCAGCGGGTCGAGCCGACACGAACCCTGAACGACGGTTTCGTGTTTGCGCCTGACACGGTGTTGATGGCGAATGTCACGGATCGAAACTCGGACTTTCTGGGCAGCCGCGTCCAGCATTTCAGCGACCGCCACGCCAAGATCAGTGTCGTTCGCAACACCGCTGACCCGGCCCCGAAACCGGTCGATTTCGATCCCATAATGCTTGACGACATAACCATGGCGAACGAGGGCGCCGATCTGGGCCTGGACAAGGCGGTGATCTGTCAGGAGGGCACGCTGCTGCAATTCAACATGTCATGCTGGGGGGCCGCGGGCTGGGGCTACTCCATTCGATCGCAGCGCGATGTGATCGCGGATTCTCTCTACAGCATGCGCGATGGATCCTACGACCTGGAGACAAGCCTGACCCTGCGGCGATACCAAAAGGGGGGGCAGACCATCCGTGCGGACTCTCTTTCACATGCGGGCATCCCGGATTTCCAGGCGGCGCAGTACTCCAAGCTCACCTTCCGGACATGGAACGTGTCATCCTATGCGCGCGGCAAACAGGTCTTTACATCGCACACACCCCCTCCAAGCCTTGCGCAGGCATGGCTCTTGGATGGCGTAGCGGGCGCGATGGCGGCCGTCGGCGACACGATTGTCTCCGGGGGCGGTATGGGAAAACCATCCGCCGGCGCCCCGTCCGGCCAGAGCTTTCATACGATCAAGATCAACCGGGAGGACCGTCAACACGTGCTCGGCGCAGCCGTGTTCTTTCTGATCGTGGTCAAGGACGCGCAGCAGGCGAACAGCATGCTCAAGATCGTCAACGAGAAAAACGCTCTGCCGGTGTGACCAGGCCGGGATGGTCGTGGGTAGGCACGTGCCGCGCGTCACTTGCGCGCCCCGGATCGTCGTGCCAGCCGGACTTCGCCTTCATTTTGTGGACCGTCGCCGAGCCGATTCCGCGCTCGCGGCACAGGTCTCCGAACGGCAGGTCCGTATCGCCGGACTGAATTGCCATACCGCGCCTGGCGTGCCTGTCGGAGCCTCCCGTATGGGTTTGGCTGGCGAAAGGGGACGTCAGGTCTTCCTGCAATTCGCACAGCAGAGCCCGACCAG
>CAZVQL010000111.1:5304-9922 GCA_964629305.1 uncultured Roseicyclus sp. | reverse complement strand
CCGAGGAGCTGCGGCAGGCTGAGGTACCAGAACTGCTGGAAGGGCGAGGCGCCGTCCATGTCGGCGGCCTCGTACATGTCGGTGTCGATCGCCTGCATCCGCGCAAGGATGAAGAGGAAGGACAGCGGGAAATAGCGCCAGATCTCGAAGACCGTCACCATGATCAGCGCCAAGGGCCGCTCGCCGAAGAAATTGATCGAGCTCTCGGTGACGCCCATCTGCACCAGCAGCGCGTTGACCGAACCCGAGAAGGGATCGAACAGGATCACCCAGGTGAAGGCCACCGCGATGACGGGGGCTACATAGGGGAACAGGTAAAGCCCCCGCAAAATCCCCTGCCCCCGGAAGGACTTGTTGAGCAAAAGCGCCGCCATCAGCCCCACGACCAGCGCACCGATGGTGCCGAAGACCGTGTAGAAGAGCGTCGCCCAGATCACCGTCCAGAACTCCCGCGCGTCGAAGACGTCGCGGAAATTCTCGACGGTGAACTCGAAATTCGTCAGGATGTTCTCGGCCTCGCCCGTGATGGTCGGAACCGTCCCGTCCTCGATCGCATCCTCCAGCGCCGCGATGTCGCCCGACAGCGTCGCGGGGATTTCCAGCGTTACCCGGTCGCCGCCCGCGAGATCACCGAGGACACAGCGCAACAGGTCGCCCTCCAGCGAACAGACCTCGGGCAACGCGCCGGGGGTCACACCCGCGGGGATCGTGTCGGTCAGAACCACGTCGCGGATCGCCTGGTCCTGGCTCGAGTTGCGGATGCGGTAGCGCAGGGTCGCCACGGGGTCATCCGCCCCGCGCAGATCCTCGCGCAACACGGGCGTTGGCGGGCGCAAGTCGCCCAGCTCCACCGGTTTGAAGGAAATCCAGAAGATCGCCAGAAGCGGCAGCACCACGACCAGCATCACGCTGACAAGCGTCGGCAGAAGCAGGCCCCAGGCCAACCGCGCCTCGCGGCGGGCCAGCGGGCCGCGGCCCTTGGGGGGTGTCGCTGTCTGGGTCATGGCTCGGGCTCCGGGCGGGGTGCGCCGGGGCGGAGGGAGGGCCGCCCCGGCGCGTGGTGCAGGCCGCAAATCAGTCGATCTGCGACAGCTCCTCGTTCATCAGCGCGACGGTCGCGGAGGCGTCGCGGACGCCGTCCATGTATTCGCGCACCAGCCGGTTGATGACCTGGCTGTTGATCATGTTCGAGGCCAGAGCCAGCTGCCCCTCGGCCACGCCCCAACGCTGCGCCACGTCCAGGCCGCCGACGATCTCGTCGATCATCTCCTGCGCATAGAGATCGCCCAGCGGCGCGCGCCGGTCGACGCCAACGTCGAGCTGCGACCACGCCTCGGTGAAGGCCGTGGGGTTCTCGCCGTCGCCCTGGCGCACGGGGAACTTGCCCTCGGGCGCGATGGCCAGCGTCGCGGTGTAGCCGTCCGACATCGAGTATTCGATGAAGGCCTGCGCGGCCTCGGTGTCGGCATCCGCCGTCACGCCGAAATACCGGATATCGGCCCAGGCCGCGCCCTCGGGGTTCGAGGGGCCGGCGAAGTTGGTCACGATACCGGTCAGGCTGGCGAGCTCCGAGGAGGTCGGATCGTCGTTGATCGTCGGCGGCGCGCTGTCGCGCAGGCCCGCAAGTTCATCGAGGATGAAGGGCGACCAGATGATCATCGCCGCCCGCCCCGCGAAATAGAGCTCGCGGGACTGCTGCCAGAACAGCTCGCCCTCGGGCGAGGCTTCGACGATGGCGCGGTAAAACTCCAGCACCTCGGTCGTCGCCACCTCGTCAAGCGGCTGGAAGCCGTCGGGGCCGACGGGCGAGACGCCATTGGCGAGGAAGACATGTTCCAGCACCTGGGACATGAAGTTTTCATCCACCTTGGTGGCGGCGACGAAGCCGAACATCTCGGGCGGGTTGTGCAGCGCCTCGATGGCGGCCAGCACGTTGGCATAGGTGGTCGGCGGCTCCAGCCCGTTGGCCTCGAACAGGTCGGCGCGGTAGACGATCATCTGCGTCCAGCCGTCCACGGGAACGCTGGCGTAGCCTTCCTCGACCGCGGCCATTTCCAGCGCGCCCGAGGCGAAGGTATCAGCGCCCAGGCTCTCGATCACCTCGGTCGCGGCGTCGGCATCGAGGATGCCCGCCTCGTACCAGGGCAGCGCGTATTGCAGCGTGTGATAGATGACGTCGGGCAGGTCGCCCGCGGCAAAGGCCGCGGTGGCGCGGGTGCCGAGGTCGCTCTCCGTCACCGGGATCACCTCGACCGCGATGCCGGTTTCAGCGGTGAAATCGGCAGCCATGGCGACCTGCCGCTCGAGGCGCTCGGGCTGTTCCTCGGTCGTCCAGAAGCGGATGCTGTCCTGCGCCGCCGCGGCACTGGTCAGCGCCAGCACCGAGGCCGCCGTCATCAGGGCCACGCGGCCCGGGGTTCTCGTGATGGTCATGTCTTTCCTCCCATTGGTTTCTTGTCGTCAGGCAATCTCGCGGGCCGGGCCCGCAGGGTCCGGTATCGCGTCGGGCGCACGGTCGGAGCCGCGGGCGATCAGCACCGCGGGCGCCAGCGCGCGCAGGGTTTCGGGGTCCGCACCGCGGATGCGGGCGATGAGCATTCGGGCCAGGTTCTCACCCGCCGCACGGGTGTCGACCGCGTAGGTCGTGAGCGGCGGCTCGGCGGTCGCGGCCTCGGGGATGCCGTCATAGGAGATGACGGCGAGGTCACGGCCAACGCGCCGCCCCGCACGCGCGGCCGCGCGGTAAAGGCCGAGGGCGGCGAGATCGAGCGCACAAAGGACAGCCGTGGGCGGCTCGGGCAGATCGAGCAGCCTGTGCCCCGCGGCCTCGCCCTGCGGGATGGTCAGCACATCCTCCACGATCAGCTCGGGCGGCGCGGGCAGCCCGTGGCGCGCCATGGCGGCCAGGAACCCGTCGCGGCGCAGGTGGGCGTAAGTGTACTCGGTCCCGCCGTTGATGAAGCCGATCCTGCGGTGGCCCGCCGCGTACAGACGGTCGACGGCGGCGGCCATCGCCACCTCGCCCGCAATATCGAACCATGCGCAGCCGGTCGGATCGGCGGTGCGCCCATAAAGGATGAAGGGCACATCGCGCTCGCGCAGAAGGTCGATGCGCGGGTCGTGCAGCTTGGTGCGCGGCAGGATGAAGCCGTCGACCTTGCGCTCGTCGACAAGGCGCGCAAGCGTCGCGACCTCACCGGCCTCGTCCATCGCGGTGGCGACCGTCAGCGTCCAGCTTTCTTCCGAGGCCGCGCGGCTGATCCCGTCGAGGAAATCGGTGAGGAAGGGCTTGTGCGCATCCGCGCGGCCCGCGTTCAGGACAAGCCCCAGCGCGCGGGCGCGCCCCGTGCGGATCGCCTGGGCCTGCGCCAGCGGGCGGTAGCCCATGCGCTCGGCCTGTTTGGTCACGCGCAGCCGGGTCGCCTCGGAGATATCGGGGTAGCCGTTGAGCGCGCGGCTGACCGTGCCCTTGGCCAGCCCCAGCGCGTCCGCCACGTCACTGATCCTGACGCGCCGCGGGGCGACGGGTCTGGAAACCGGTTTCGGAAACTGGCGCGTGTCGGCTGGCATGTCTCTCTCCCCGACTCGGATCATTTCCCCCGAAACCGGTTTCGGCAAGGGGTTCGCGGAAGCGGTCCGAACGGGCCGGGTCCTGCCGCGCATCTCGGCGCCATGGGCGCCTGCGTCAGCGGCGGCGGTGGCACCCCGTTCCGGGGTGCGGCTGCGCCAAGGTTTTTGGCGTGGTGCGGGGAAGATGGGGGGGCGCCGAAAGAGGGGGCTCTGCCCCCGTCGCTTCGCGACTCCCCCGGCATATTTGGGGAAAGGTGAAGGGATCAGTTGGGCAGCGTGGCGGCCCAGTCGAGGATCGTTTGCGTGACCGGCGCCGTCATGGCGGGGCTGAGGATGTCGCCCGCGATGACATGGTGGAACGGGTCGGCGCCCGCCTCGGGCAGGGTCTGGGGCGCGAGGGTGACGGGGCCGCCCCAGGTTTCGGCCGCGGCGCGGGTGGCCTCGGCCGAGACGACGCGGTCCGTGTCGGAGAAGAGGAAGAGCGCGGGTTGGGTGGCGGTGGAGAGGTCGCGGCTGCGCAACTCGCGCAGGAGCGTGCCGAGGCTGACCGTGGCGACGGTCGGATAGGCGGTGGTCCAATGCGCGGCCTGCCCCTCGTTCAGGGGCGCGAAGCTGCGCTCGGTGCCTGCGACCAACGGCACCCACTGGCGCGCGAAGGGCAGCTCCAGCAGCCGCGCCATCGGGTCGGCCACGGCGAAGTTGGGCGAGACGAAGACGACGCCCGCGACGTCCTCGGCCATCGCCGGGTCGGTCATCGCCCAGGCCGCGAGCGTGCCACCGGTGGAGGTGCCGATCACCAGAACGCGGTCGCCGATGCTGCGGGCGATGTCGAGGAAAAGCGCGGTGTCGGCCTTCTTGCGCCAGATGGGGGCGAGCGCGTTCCGGATGTAGCGCCAGTCGAGTCCCTCGATCGCGCGGAACGGGCGATTGTGGTGGCGCGCGAGGTTGGCCACGACCGCGCCCAGCACCATCGCGCCGGTCGTCATCAGGATAGGCCGCAGCCGTAGTGCGGCCGCTTCCAGCACGGCGTCCGCCTTGTCCCGGCCGA
>CAZVQL010000111.1:0-5294 GCA_964629305.1 uncultured Roseicyclus sp. | reverse complement strand
GTCGCCGATGCTGCGGGCGATGTCGAGGAAGAGCGCGGTGTCGGCGACCCAGTCGCCCGCGCGCGCCTCGGCCATAGCGGGGCCGGTGCGGCCGTGGCCGCGGAGCCGCGCGAAGACGAGGTTCGCGCCGAGGCCCTCGGCCACGGCATCGGGAACCGGGCGGATCTCTTCGGCGCTGGCCGAGAAGCCGTGCAGGTAGAGCACGACCGTGTCGGTCGCGGCCCCCGCCTCGTCCGCCCAAACGATCCGCGCCTCGGCGCCGGGGCGGATGTCGTCCAGCGCGCCCTCGCGGGTGGCGAGATGCTCTGCGGGGTCGGTGAAACTGGCCGCGGTGGTGGCGGCCTCGACCCGTTCGCGGGGCAGGACCCAGACGATCGCCGCCAGAATGGCGAAGGTCAGCAGGACCCGGCCGAGCAACTTGCCGAAGCTACGCATGGCTCAACACCTCTTCGACCGCGCGGGTGATGGTGGCGAGGCATTCGGGATCGGAAAACCGGTGATCGGCGCCCTTGACCAGTTCCAGCCGGATATCGTCGCCCTCGGCGTGTTCCAGAAGGCGCAGCGCGACCGACATCGGCACGTCTTCATCCGCCGTGCCCTGCAGCATCCGCACCGGGATCGGCAGCGGCAGGGGATCGCGCAGCACGAGGTGGTCGCGCCCGTCCTCGATCATGCGGCGGGTGATGATCATGTCCTCGCCATACTCAGAGGGCAGAGCGACCTGCCCCTCCTCCATCAGCGTGCTGCGCTGCTCCTCCGACCACTCGGCCCACATGCCGTCCTCGGTGAAATCGGGGGCGGCGGCGATGGTCACGAGGCCCGCGACACGCTCGGGCAGGCGCTGCGTCATCAGAAGCGAGATCCAACCACCCATGGATGACCCCACCAGGATCTGCGGCCCCTCGGTCAGTGCCTCGATCGCGGCTTCGGCATCCTCGGCCCAGTCGCCGATGCAGCCCTCCGTGAAGGCGCCGCTGCTGGCGCCATGGCCGGAATAGTCGAAGCGCAGGAAGGCGCGGCCGGTGCGGCGCGCCCAATCTTCCAGATGCACGGCCTTGGTGCCCGTCATGTCCGAGCGCAGCCCGCCAAGGAACACGACCCCCGGCTCGCGCCCGGAAAACCGGTGCCAGGCGAGCCTTCGGCCCTGCGGTGTCTCCAGAAACTGCGGCTCTGCCATGCCTCTTGCCCTCCGGTCTTTGCGGGCACCCTGCCGTGCCGCGCCACGGCGCACAATCCCCGCCGCGGCGGCATGGGCGGGGTCCTGCCGGTGGGTCAGTCCCCCGGGGTTTCCACCTCGTTCAGGCCGAGGGCGATGACGCTCGCCACGACGCAGAGGGCCGCGAAAAGCGCGACGGGCAGCGCCGGGCCGGAGAGCGACGCGAGCGCGCCGAAGACGCCCGAGGCGAGCAGGATCACCCCGATCACGGTATTGGAGACGGCGGTATAGCCCGCGCGGTTGTCCTCGGGCGCCATGTCGACAAGGTAGGTGGACCGCCCCGACCGGACGCCGTGATAGGCGATCATCAACAAGAAAAGGCAGGCGGCGACGGCCAGTGTCGCGCCGAAAAGGCCCAGCGCGAACAGCACCACGCTGGCACCTAGCGACAGCGCGCCCAGCGCGCCCGCGGCGATCAGGACGGTCCGGCTGGACCGGTCCGAGAGCCGCCCCCAGACATAGGACGACAGGAAGGATGCCGCGGCCGAGGCCAGCAAGAGCGCACCCAGCTGGTCGAAGCGCGCCTCGCCCGCCTCGGACGCCATCAGGACGAGGAAGGGCGGCGCCAGCGCCGTTGCCGTCAAGAGCCCGCGCACCGCGATGAAGCGGACCAGCTGCGGGTCTTCGCGCAAGAGCGCGAGGTGGCGCAGCGGCGAGCCGCCCGGCTCCTCGGCCTCCGATGCGCCCTCGGCTAGGGTGGAGAAGAGCGCGGCCGCTACAATCCAGAGAAGGGCTGCAAGTGATAGCGCGCCCACGACCAACGCGAACCGGTCGACCCAGCCTGTCGTCAGCAGCAGCGCGAAGCCGATCACGCCCGCCGAGGCGACCGAGCCCGCTAGCCCCGTCACCGTGCCCCGGCGCGACTTGGCCACCGTCTTGCCCAGCACATCCTTGAAGCTGACCGAGCACAGGCTGCGCGACACCGCCAGCATCGCCAACGCCGCGCAGATCACGGCCCCCGCCGCCACGCCGCCCAGTGTCAGCGCAGCCAGGACGATCACAGCGGCCGCCGCCCCCTGCCCCGCGCTGCCCGTGACCCAGACCCATTTGCGGCGCGCCATGGCGTGGACCCTGTCCGCCGTCCAAAGCTGCGGCAGAAGCGCGCCGGCCTCGCGGATCGGCACGAGGAGACCCACGAACAGCGCGGGCGCGCCCAGCGCAGTCAGCAGCCAGCTGAGCACCAGCTTGGGGTCGATCAGCCCGTCCGACAGCTTGGTCATCACAAGGCTTCCCGCCGCGGTCACGGCGTTCTTCGGCTCGACCTCGGCCTGGTCTTCGGGCAGGTCGCCCTCGGCCTCGGTGTCGAAGACGGTTTCGAAAAGGGTTTCCTCGAATGTGTCGGGCATACGCCCCCCTTGGGCCACGTGTTGACTTCGCAAGATGGGGCGGCCACATAGCGCGAACCGACATACCCGCAACCGGGCGTTCCGTGGGCGCCAAACCGACGAGGAGGCCGACATGGCCCAGATCTCCCTCACCTTCCCCGATGGCAATGCACGCAGCTTCGATGCAGGCGTCACCCCTGCGCAGGTCGCCGCAGACATCTCCAATTCGCTGGCGAAAAAGGCGATTTCCGCCTCGGTGAACGGTGCCCATTGGGACCTGCAATGGCCGATCGAGGCCGATGCCTCCATCGCGATCCACACCATGAAGGACGAGGCCCCCGCGCTGGAGCTCATCCGCCACGACCTCGCCCATGTCATGGCCCGCGCCGTGCAGGAGATCTGGCCGGACGTGAAGGTCACCATCGGCCCCGTGATCGAGAACGGCTGGTATTACGACTTCGACCGGGCCGAGCCCTTCACGCCCGAGGACCTCGGCCAGATCGAGGCGAAGATGCGCGAGATCATCAACCGCCGCGACCCGGTCACGACCGAGCTTTGGGACCGCGACCGCGCGGTGAAGTACTACGAAGCCAACAACGAACCCTACAAGGTCGAGCTGGTCGGCATGATCCCCGAGGGGCAACCGATCCGCATGTATTGGCACGGCCACTGGCAGGACCTCTGCCGCGGCCCGCATTTGCAGCACACCGGGCAACTGCCCGCCGATGCCTTCAAGCTGATGAGCGTCGCGGGGGCCTATTGGCGGGGCGACTCGAACCGTCAGATGCTTCAGCGGATCTACGGTGTCGCCTTCCAGAACCGCGACGAGCTGAAGAAATACCTGACCTTCCTCGAAGAGGCCGAGAAGCGCGACCACCGCAAGCTGGGCCGCGAGATGGACCTCTTCCACATGCAGGAAGAAGCCCCCGGCCAGGTCTTCTGGCACCCCAACGGCTGGACGATCTACACCCAGCTTCAGGACTACATGCGCCGCAAGCAGCGCGCCGGCGGCTACCGCGAGATCAACACGCCCCAGGTCGTGGACCGCAAGCTGTGGGAGGCGTCGGGCCACTGGGAGAAGTACCAGCACCACATGTTCATCGTCGAAGTGGACGAAAGCCGCGACGGCGAGAACGATGACGCGGCGGTCAAGGACAAGGCCCAGACGCGCATCAACGCGCTGAAGCCGATGAACTGCCCCTGCCACGTGCAGGTGTTCAACCAGGGCCTCAAATCCTACCGCGACCTGCCGCTCAGGCTGGCCGAGTTCGGCTCTTGCGCGCGGTTCGAGCCGTCTGGCGCGCTGCACGGCATCATGCGCGTGCGCGGCTTCACGCAGGACGACGCGCATATCTTCTGCACCGAGGATCAGATCCAGGCGGAATGCGCGCGCTTCATCGACTTCCTCGCCAATGTCTATGCCGAGCTGGGCTTCCCCGAGTTCGAGATCCGCTTCGCCACGCGGCCGGAAAAGCGCGTGGGTACCGACGAGTCGTGGGATTACGTCGAGGGCGCGCTCGAGAACGCGATCAAGGCCGTCGGCCGCGACTATACGCTCGAGCCGGGCGATGGCGCGTTTTACGGGCCGAAGCTCGACTTCTACCTGACCGATGCGATCGGCCGGGTCTGGCAATGCGGCACCTTCCAGGTCGACCCGAACCTGCCCGAGCGCCTTGGCGCCAGCTACATCGCGGCGGATGGCGAGAAGCATCGCCCCTTCATGCTGCACCGCGCCTGCCTGGGGTCGTTCGAGCGGTTCATCGGCATCCTGATCGAGAACTGGGAGGGCAAGCTGCCCTTCTGGATCGCGCCGCGTCAGGTGGTCGTCGCCTCCATCGTGTCCGAGGCCGATGATTTCGTGCAGGACGCCGTCGCCCAGCTTCAGGCCGCGGGCGTCCGGGCCGAGGCCGACATCCGCAACGAAAAGATCAACTACAAGATCCGCGAGCATTCGGTGGGCAAGGTCCCCGTGATCCTCGCCGTGGGCCGCAAAGAGGTCGAGGACGGCACCGTGACCGTCCGCCGCCTGGGCGAGAAGCAGACGCAGGTGCGCCCGCTGTCAGAGGTCGTGGCCGAGCTGGCCGCGGAGGCGTCGCCGCCCGACCTGCGCGCTGACGCGGACTGACAGCCGCGCCCCGATGCAATCCGGCGTGCCGGCAGGTACGCCGGAGCCCGTCATTCTGCCAACATGGCCCTCGCGTGATCCGGCTATTTCAAGGTGGCCCGGGTCGCGTCGAACGCCCACGACGCGACTGGCATGCAGGGTACCGCTGTGCATCGCCAACATGGCGGTCCTGCGCTCCTCCCATGATGGAAATCATGGCCGCACTGTCGCCCTTGGCAAGGGGCATCCAGCGCGACGTGATCGCAATGGGCAAACCCGATCCGTTGTCCGGCTCAACTGGTATCCAGGGGCCAGAGTTTCCGCACGTGATGCCCACACGAAACTTTAATACCAGCAGCCCTTTTATTTGACTTAGATCATATTTCTTATCGAAACTATCTCATACGTTCAGATTTGCGTATTTGAGCGCAGAACAACTGAAGTGGAGGGAATCATGCGATTTAACAGAGGGTTGTACGCGACGTTTGCCATGAGGGTATCGGCGCTCGCACTCGGAACCGTCTTGGCCGTGACGGCAACAACAGCGCCGCTGCCGGGCTTTTCATCGGCGGCTTGGGCGCACGAGGATGGCGAGGACGGCGGCGGTGGTCAGGGCGGCCAAGGTGGTCAGGGTGGCCAAGGTGGTCAG
>CAZVQL010000110.1:0-10007 GCA_964629305.1 uncultured Roseicyclus sp. | reverse complement strand
CTGATGGACCGGATCAAGGCGGGCATCCGCGACGCGGGCGGCATCCCGATGGAATTTCCGGTGCATCCGATCCAGGAGACGGGTAAGCGGCCCACCGCCGCGCTCGACCGGAACCTGCAATACCTGAGCCTTGTCGAGGTGCTGCACGGCTACCCCATCGACGGGGTCGTGCTGACCACCGGCTGCGACAAGACCACGCCCGCCATGCTGATGGGTGCTGCCACCGTGGATCTGCCGGCCATCGCGCTCAACGGCGGGCCGATGACGGACGGCTGGTGGAAGGGCAAGCGCGCCGGGTCCGGCACGATCATCTGGGAAAGCCGCCGCCTGCTGGCGGAGGGCAAGATCGACTACGACGAGTTCATGGAGCGCGCCTGCGCCTCGGCGCCGTCGCTGGGCCATTGCAACACGATGGGCACGGCCAGCACCATGAACGCGCTGGCGGAGGCCTTGGGCATGACCCTTCCCGGTGCGGCCGCTATCCCCGCGCCCTTCCGCGAGCGGATGGAAATGGCCTATCTGACCGGTCGCCGGATCGTGGAGATGGTCGAGGCTGATCTAAAGCCCTCCGACATCCTGACCCGCGCGGCCTTCCTCAACGCGATCAAGGTGAACACCGCCATCGGCGGCTCCACCAACGCGCCGCCGCATCTGCAGGCCATCGCGCGGCACATGGGGGTGGAGCTTGACGTGACCGATTGGCAGGCGCACGGGCTGAACCTGCCGCTTCTGGTGAACATGCAGCCTGCCGGCGCGTATCTGAGCGAGTCGTTCTTCCGCGCGGGCGGGGTTCCGGCGGTCATGGGCGAGTTGCTGGCCGCGGGGCAGCTCGACGGGTCGGTGATGACGGCCTCGGGTCTGTCGCTGAGCGACGCCCTTGCAGGCGCGCGCAGCCGGGATCAGGACGTGATCCGCCCCTTCGACCAGCCGCTCCGCGAGAACGCGGGCTTTGTCGTGCTGAACGGCAACCTGTTCGCGTCGGCGCTGATGAAGACCTCCGTCATCTCCGAGGATTTCCGCGCCCGGTTCCTGAAGGGCGGCGTCTACGAGGCCCGCGCGGTCGTCTTCGAAGGCCCCGAAGATTATCACGAGCGCATCAACGACGCCTCGCTAGGTATTGACGAACATACGATTCTCTTCATCCGCAACGTGGGCTGCGTGGGCTATCCCGGCTCGGCCGAGGTGGTGAACATGCAACCGCCCGACGCGCTGATCCGGGCGGGCATCCGGCACCTGCCCACGGTTGGCGACGGCCGGCAATCGGGCACGTCGGAAAGCCCGTCGATCCTCAACGCCTCGCCCGAGGCGGTCGTGGGCGGCGGCCTTGCGCTGTTGCAGACGGGCGACCGGGTGCGGCTGGATCTCAACGCCGGCACGCTCGACGCGCTGGTGGATGAAGCCGAGTGGCAGGCCCGCCGTGATGCGTGGACGCCGCCCGAGATCACCCACCAGACCCCCTGGCAGGAGATCTACCGAACCCACGTCGGCCAGTTGGCGCAGGGCGGCTGCCTGGAGCTGGCGACCGCCTACCAGCGCATCGCCCGGGACCTGCCGCGCGACAACCACTGAGGGCGGGAAAGGCTGGCTTGTCCGCGTCTGCGGCCGTTTGTGCTAGGCTTCGCGGATGGACCCGAAGCAGACGGCTCTTGCCGTGACCATCATTGCCATGGCGGGTTGGTGCGTCGAAGCCGTCGCGCAGGAACGCCCGAGCTGTCAGCAGATGAGCCTGCCCGTCGAGCGACTGACGGCACCGCCAAGCCCCTACGCCGCCTTCTGCGCGCGTAACCCCGAGAGCTGCGCGCTGGAAGGCGAGCCCGTCTTGGAATGGAGCCGGGCGCTCCATGACCAGCTTGCGGCCGTCAACGCCGAGATCCGCTTCACACCGGACATTGGCAACAGCGGGCGAGAGGAACGCTGGGACCTCCCCACGTCGGGCTTCGGCGACTGCGAGGATTTCGCGCTCGAGAAGCGGCGCCGGCTGGTGCTCGAGGGGCTGCCCTCGGCCGCGATGACCTGCGCGGTCGTCACCCACCGCACACGGTTCTACCTCCACGCGGTCCTGCTGCTCGAGACGGTGGCCGGAACCTGGGTGCTGGACGAGGGCGTCGACGAAGTCTTGTGTTGGGACGAGGCACCCTACGTTTATCGGCTGCGCGAACGGCCTGGCGGTGCATGGACGCGGTTCGCGCCGAACTGAGCGGTTTTGACCAGCCTAGCTGCGCACCACGAAGACCGAGCATTCGGCGTGGGTGACGACATGGCTGGCCGTGGTGCCCAACAGGTAGTCCTGCACCTTGGGGTTCGCGGCCTCCATCACGATGACGTCGACGGCGCGCTCGTGCGCCAGCTTGACGATCTGGCGATGCACGGCCCCGATGCGGACCTCGGTCTCGACCTCGACCCCCTTGGCGGGGTGGGCGGCGACGAATTTCTTCAGCTCGTTGCCCCAGTATTTCCGGCTGTCGTAGATGTTCAGGTTGCGCTCCATCTCGGGCGCGACCGTTGCCACCAGAAGCTTCGCCCCCCGACGCTGGGCCATGCCAACGGCCTCTTCGTAGGCGCTTTGGTCTTCCTTCGCGTGGCGCAGGTTCACCGGGCAGAGAATGAGGTTCGTCTTGTCGGGCATGTCGGCCCCTTCGTATCTTGTGACTGTCGATACCCGCCGCCGAACGTCAGGGACGGGCGCGGGTCAGGCGTGGCTCAAGGCTGGGTGTGCCGTTGACCTTAACAGATTTGCCCAACGAAAAAAGGGCGCGCCCGAAGGTGCGCCGTTTATGGCATCCGGTGGGGTGACGGGCACGGATACGCCCGTGCCCTGCGGAAGGCCCGTCAGATATCCGTCCGAAACATCTCTTTCGGCAATTGGGCGAGGGCCTCGGCGATCTCCGCCTCGGTCGGGGCCTCGACAGGATCGGCGCGATCGAGCAGCCCCGCCTCGACGAACCGTTCGGCCATCCGGCGGAAATCGTGCAGCGCGCGCACGTTCGACTGTTCTCCGTGAATGCGCTTGGGGTGATAGAGCCGCTCGATCGTGTCGATCACGTGGACATCTGCGGTGCTTTGCAGGCGCAGCTGATCGACGAACGAGGCGACGTTCCCCGTGGTGCGGCGCTGGATGATGCCGACGTCGATCCGCT
Organism: uncultured Roseicyclus sp.; assembly: GCA_964629305.1. GTDB lineage: Bacteria > Pseudomonadota > Alphaproteobacteria > Rhodobacterales > Rhodobacteraceae > Roseicyclus. The sequence continues at coordinate 6,870 of CAZVQL010000110.1, read as the reverse complement.
GATGCTCACCGAGGGCGTAGGCGATGACATGCAGCGCCGATCCCTCGACGGTCACGATCCGGCGTGCGGCCCGGTATCGGGCCACCTGCTCGGCGAGGCTGTGCTGCTCGGGGTGGAAGATCTCGTAGCCATTGGCTTCGAACAGGCGTTCGATCCGGTCCTCGAACATCACGTTGCCCATCACTTGCAGGCGGGCGCGGGAGACATAGAGGTTTTCGCTTCCCTCAGGCGCCACGCTCGGAAGAAAGCGCCGCTTCATGAAGGCCCGGAACTCGGGTGCGCCGCCGCTCATGTCGCCCGCGCCCATGCCCTGCGGGGCGAGGATCAGACGCTCGGGTCGGCAGGGGCGGACGGGGCAGGCGCGCCGCTCGGGCAGGCCCTCGAATGCCGCGAACACGGTCTGGGTCGCCTGCACATAGCGCTTGGGTCGCGCGTAGAAGGTCCGGTGGACGGCTGGAAGAAAGATGATGCCGTCAGGTTGGGTGTCGAGATGGTCGAGCGCCCAGAGCCGCGACAGCGACTCGACGATACAATGGCCGAAGGCCGGGTCGAGCACGCCGCCGAACAGCCAGGTTCCCGCCAGATCGACAGGGGGCTCTTCGGGGTCGGGCGCGCAAGGCAGCGTCCATGTCTTGGCCGAGTGGTAGCGGCAATGCGAGATCTCGAGGAAACGGCCATCCGCGCCGATCACGCCGCCGGGCCGCGGGCTGCGGTTCTTCGGGTGGTAGGTGACGGGTTGGATCAGGGCGCCTTCATGGACGGTGATACTGTCCCTCAGGGTTGTTTGCAGATCGAACATTCACTTACTCCACTGGCATTGCGGATCGGGCTCGCGTCACAGGAACCCCTGCACCGAGAGGTGCAGCCGGGCATGATCGAGCGCCACCGGGTCGAAGGCCGGACTTGGCGGCGCCACGGCGATGCGATGGGCGTGTGCAAATCCATAGAGGCTGGCGAGGGTTTCGAAGTCTTCGCCCGACCCCGGCGTGGCGGCATCGAGTGTTCCGATGCGCGCCATGTGCGGGGCGAGGTACAGCATGAGGTCCTCGGCCGATGTGCCTGCGGCGAGCACGATCGCGGATGACCGGATCAGCCTTGTCGTTTCTCCCAACGACACCTCTGCAAGGTCGCAGACCATGTAGCCCGCATCGGTGAGAACGGCCTGCAACGCAGGGCTTATGACGGACACGTCGGCCCGGCTGTCCACAAGCAACAGGCGTCCGTCCGACCCCTTGGGCGGATCGTTTATCGCGCAGGCGCGCACTAAGGCGCGGAATTCGGAAGTGCCGTGGCGCAACCTGCCCCCTGCAACGGCCTGCGGCGGCACGATCAGCCGCTCAAAGCGGCTGGGACCCTTCAGGATCAGGGGCGCGACCTCGGGGGACCAAAGGGGCGAGACCTCGGCGAGAAAGGCGTCGTAGATCGCCTGGTTCCCAGAGCCCGAAGGGAAAAAGACCACGCCTTGCAGGGCCTCGCCCTCGAGGTGGGGCAGGCACCAGAGCCGCGCCAGAAACTGGCGCACGGCGTCGGGGGCCTCTGGGTCCAGAACCCCGCCGAACACCCATGTGCCGTCGAGGTCTGTCACGCGCTTCAGCCGGGGATGGTGGCGGCTGTGCGTCGCGCGTCTTTCGCTGTCGATCCACGAGATGGCAGTCGGCACCTCGCGCTGGTCGGCGTCGAATACGCTGGCGGCGATGGTATCGGGGCCGAGGCCGGACCCCTTGGCCAATACGGCACCGGGATGGATTTCGATCTCTGCCGCGCGCTCCGCGCCGGGATCGAAGGCGAGCGTCTCGGGCACATCACGCCACGCGACGCGGCTGGTGTCGATGCCGCGACGCATCCGGTCGGGGGTCTTGAATGCCTTGACCTGAAGCGTCGATGAGGCCGGATCGAGCACGAGGCCCGCCGCCTCGATCATCGCGATGCAGGCGTCGGCCTTATCCTGCCCGTAGACCGTGGGATGCAACTCGACGATGAGAAAGTCGATGCCGGTCAGATCGGCACCTGCGAGAAAGCCCAGCTCGGCCCCCTCGATGTCCATCACGAGGACATTGTGCGGAAAGCTCCGGCGCAGGTCGCTGTAGGGGGTGTTCACGACCTCGACCGTGCGTGCATCACCGCCTGCGTCCGCCTCGGAGATACGGGAGCCCAGGAAATTCACGCTGACCGAGAACCGGGTGACGGGCTCGGGGTCGTCTTCTGCGACCACGATGGAATTGCGGACCTCGACGAACTCTTGGAGGTCGTTGACCGCATGCATCCGCCGGATGTGCTCGATCAGGTTCGGGTTGCCCTCGAAGGTGCGCACCTGCACGTCGTCGAAGTTCCGCGCGATGATCGAGCTGACGATCCCGGCGCCAGACCCCAGCTCCACGACACGGTCGCCCTCGCGCAGGTTGACGAGGATCCCCTCGATCTCGGGTCTTTCGTAAAGGCCGTTGCGGATCGCTTCGATCGTGCGCGGCGAAAGATGCGGTGCCGCCGGCACGCGCACGCCATGCAGTTCAGCGACGATGTCGACATCGCGCTCCATGTGTACCACTCGATTTTATTCTTTTTTTACGGAAAGCCGTTAGGGCGCCCCGCATTGCCTGTTTCCGGCGTGTCTACTCGAAAATCCCGGGATCTCAAAAGACTTCCGCGCCTTGGGCGGTCCCGTGGCGCCAGACTGTTGCGCGCGTGCCGAGCGGGACAAATGCAGAAAGGGCGCGCCTTTCACAGCGCGCCCTTCGCAAGATCGAAATCCGAAGACTGTCGGCTCAGACGAGCTCGATGTTCACGGCGCTTTCGCGGCCGTCACGGCCCTTCTCGAGGTCGAACTTGACCTTCTGGTTGTCGGCGAGGCCGGTCAGGCCCGAACGCTCGACGCCCGAAATGTGGACGAAAACGTCCTTCGAGCCGCCGTCGGGCGCAATGAAGCCGTAGCCTTTGGTGGTGTTGAACCATTTCACGGTGCCAGTGGCCATATCCGTGTCTCCTGTCATGTATCGCTGCCCGCGACATGCGGCAGCTTCGGCGTAACCCATGCAAGATCGAGAGCACAAGCTTTGCCGGCACGGGGCGAAAGACAGGGGTCGATAGAGTAGAGATAGCGCGCCCCGTATGCGCTGATTGCGGCCGAAAGTAAAGTGAAATCCATGTGACGGCCGCGACGCAACGCGGGTTTGACGGGCTGACATGGATCAAGTTTCTTTCACGTCAGACCGCTAGGGTGCGCGCGACCGGACCCGCAGCCCGAAGGACCGCCATGACCATCCTGACCAGCACGCCCTACGCCGCGCTCCGCGTCGGACAGGAGGCGACCGTCACCCGCCTCTGCCGGGCCGAAGACCTTTATGTCTTCGCCCATGCCAGCGGCAACCTGAACCCCATGCACCTGCCCGAATACGACGGTGACGGAGATGGCGTGGCCGAGGCCGTGGCCCCCTCCGCCTGGGTCGCCGCCCTCATCTCGGGGGTGCTGGGCAACCAGCTTCCGGGGCCGGGGACGCTTTATCTCGGGCTCGACCTGCGCTTCGTGGGCCGCGCCCATGCGGGCGAGACGCTGATCGCGGGTGTGCGCGTCGCCGAGAAGCTGCCGGATGGTGTCGTGCGCCTCGAGACATGGGTCGACGGCCCCGCGGGCCGCATCGCCGAAGGGCAGGCGACGGTGCAGGCCCCTGATGCCGCGCGCAGCTTCGACGGGGCCGAGGTGCCGGGCCTGACGGTGCAGTCACACCGCCATTTCGACGCGCTACTGGCCCGCGCAGAGCCGCTGCCGCCGCTGCCCACTGTCGTGGTCTGCCCCGAAAGTCCCGACGCCCTTATGGGAGCGATGCTGGGCCGGGCCCACACGCTGATCGACCCGATCTTCGTGGGCTCGCCCGCCAAGATCGCCGCCGCCGCGGTCGAAGCCGGCGCCGACATTACCGGTATCGAGATCATCGACATCCCCGACCACCGCGCCGCCGCCCTTCGTGCGGTCGCGCTGATCCACGAGGGGCGCGCGCGGGCGCTGATGAAGGGGCATCTGCACACCGACCAGCTTCTGCACGCGATCCTGAAGAAGGAGACAGGGCTCAGGACGAACCGCCGCCTCTCCCATGTCTTCGTGATGGATGTGCCGGGCCTTGACCACCTGCTGTTCGTGACGGATGCCGCGATCAACATCGCGCCCGATCTCGATTGCAAGGTCTCCATCGTCCAGAACGCCATCGACCTGGCCCGCGCGCTGGGCCTCGAGCAGCCCAAGGTCGGTATCCTCTCGGCGGTCGAGACCGTCACGCCCTCGATCCCTTCGACGCTGGATGCCGCGATCCTGTCGAAGATGGCCGACCGGGGCCAGATCACCGGCGGCCTCGTCGACGGGCCGCTTGCGATGGACAACGCCGTCGATCCCGGTGCGGCGCGCACCAAGGGGCTGACGGGGCTGGTGGCGGGGCGGGCGGATATCCTTGTCGCGCCGAACCTGGAAGCGGGCAACATGATCGCGAAAGAGCTGACATTCCTCGCCCATGCCGAGGCCGCGGGGATCGTGATGGGCGCTCAGGTGCCGGTGATCCTGACAAGCCGCGCCGACGACGACAAGGCGCGCCTCGCCTCCTGCGCGGTCGCCGCACTTTATGCCGAAAGCCTGAGATGAGCCTGATCCTGACGCTGAACGCGGGCTCGAGCTCGATCAAGTTCGGGCTCTATGCCGCGGCGGAAGAGCCGGTGGAAGAGGCGCGCGGCCAGATCGATGCGCTGGGCGCTGAGGCGCGGCTGATCGTCGAGGCGGGCGGGGCCGAGACGGTGACGCCCATCGGACCCGCCGACCACGCAAAGGGCCTGACAGCCTTACTCGGCACCTTGGCCCCGCTCATGGCCGGGCGCCAGATCGCGGCGGTGGGGCACCGGGTGGTGCATGGCGGGCCCGACATCGACGCACCGCGGGTGCTGACGCCCGAGTTGGTCGACCATCTCGACACCCTCTCGCCGCTCGCGCCCTTGCACCAGCCCCACAACCTGGCCGGGGTGCGGGCCGCATTTTCGGCCTTTCCGGGGGCCGTGCAGGTCGCGGCCTTCGACACGGCCTTTCACCGCGGGCACCCTTGGGTCAACGACACCTTTGCCCTGCCGCGCCGCTTCTACGATGCGGGCGTGCGGCGTTACGGCTTCCACGGCCTCAGCTACGACTACATCGCCGGGCGGCTGGCCAGCCAGCACCCCGATCTTGCCGCGGGCCGCGTGATCGTGGCGCACCTGGGCAACGGTGCCTCGCTCTGCGCGATCCAGGAGGGGCGGTCGGTCGCCTCGACCATGGGGTTCTCGGCGCTCGACGGGATGCCGATGGGCACGCGGGTGGGGCAGCTCGACCCGGGCGTGGTGCTTTTCCTCTTGGGTCAGGGGATGAGCGCCGAGGCGATCACGGCGCTTCTCTACAAGGAAAGCGGGCTTCTCGGGCTGTCGGGGATCAGCCACGACATGCGCACGCTGCTTGCCTCGGACGCGCCCGAGGCGGCGGAGGCGATCGGGTACTACACCTTCCGCCTCGGCCGCGAGATCGGGGCGCTGGCCGCGGCACTCGGCGGGCTCGACGCGCTGGTCTTCACCGGGGGCATCGGCGAGAACGCCGCGCCGATCCGGGCCATGGCGCTTGAGAAACTGGGCTTCCTCGGGCTGGAGGTGGACGCCGCGCTGAATACCGCCAACGCGGCCACGATCCACGCCGGGCGGGTGCCGATCCTGGTGATGCCGACCGACGAGGAGCGCATCATCGCGCGGGCTGCGGCAGCTGCACTCTTGACGACCGTCAGAGAAGGGGCGACCTAGATGATCATGCGCATCCTCACCGGTCTTGTCGTCCTCCTTGTCCTCGCCGCGATCGCGGCCGGGATCTATTTCCGCACCGTCTCGATGCCGCCCGAGACCTGGCACGTGGACCCAGCCGCCGCCACACCCCCCGACAGCCCGAACTACGAGCTGCGCGCGGGCGACCGGGCGCCGGTCTTCGACGTGCCCGCCGATGTCATGGCCGCGCGCATCGATGCCATCGCGACCTCGGAAGGGGCGGACCTGATCGGCGGCTCGTTGGGCGAAGGCCACATGACCTATGTCGCGCGTTCGCGGCTCATGGGCTACCCCGATGCGATCTCGGTGCGGCTCACGCCGGTGACGCAAGGCACGCGGGTCGAGATCTACTCGCGCTCGCGCTTCGGGTATTCGGACATGGGCGTGAACGCGGCCCGTGTCGAGCGCTGGATCGAACGCGCCCGGGCCATGACCGGCCCTTGACGACCCTTGACGGCGCGCGCGCGCCGGGTCACGTGACGCCCATGCTGCCCGAGGACCGCCTGCGCCAGATCACCGACCGTTTCGAGTTTCTCGAGGCGCAGCTGAACGCGGGCGCCGCGTCTGGCGACATCGCGCGCATCAGCCGCGAATATGCCGAGCTGAAGCCGGTGGTGACCCAAATCGCCGCCTGGCGGCAGCTGTCGGGCGACATCGCCGAGGCCGAAGCGATGCTTTCAGACCCCGAGATGCGGACCCTTGCCGAGGAAGAGCTGCCCCGCCTGCGCGCCGCCCTGCCGGAGGCCGAGGCCGCGCTGCAACTGGCGCTTCTGCCCAAGGACGAGGCCGACGCGCGCCCCGCGATGATCGAGATCCGCCCCGGCACGGGCGGCGAGGAGGCGGCGCTTTTCGCGGGCGATCTTCTGCGCATGTACACCCGCTACGCCGAGGCGCGGGGCTGGCGGCTGGAGGTCGTGGACCTGCAGGAGACGGAGCTGGGTGGCGTGAAGGAAGTGACCGCCCGGATCGAGGGCGACGGCGTCTTTGCGCGGCTGAAATACGAGAGCGGCGTGCACCGGGTGCAGCGCGTGCCTGAGACGGAATCGGGCGGGCGCATCC
>CAZVQL010000109.1:5978-10067 GCA_964629305.1 uncultured Roseicyclus sp. | reverse complement strand
ACCCTCCGTTCCCGCATGCGCAAACTCAATATTGTTCGGAATCAGTAAACGCCCCCTCATCGTGATATTTCACGGATCCGTGAAATATCACGACCTCTTTAAGATCGCCTCCCCCTCACCTATCACATATTAATCAAATAATATCATCAGGTTGAATTCTCTTCTCGATCTGGCATGGAAGATGGTTATCCAATTGTCGGATCAAGTGGCATCCGTTTACTGGAAGGGGAAAAAGCCTTGTCCGCATTTGCCCTAGTGAAAATAATGACTTCCCCCAAGAAACGCACGGAGTTTTTGCAAACACTGGAAACTCTCAGATACAGCACATGTCAGGCTGACTCGGGATGCATAGGATACCGCTTTTTCCAGGACGGCGAAAATGAAAACAGCATCATCCTGATTTTAGAATGGCAGACCCAGGAGAAGCTGACCGCATTCCAAAATTCCGACCAGTACAAAATTTTATCAGGTGCCATCAGCCTGTTGTGCGTGTCCTCTGAAATAACAACCGGCTCTGGGCAGCCGGGGGCCCTCTCCTTGGGCAACGGGCGTGAAATCCATGAGGGTGGTTCTGGATGAAGTTCAAAATTGGTACTCCGATGCAGGGTTGCCCCCGAAGATCACCCTTCCATTGGATATGAAGGCGGTCGGAAAGCATTGGGGTTGGTTCCTGGCAAAGGGCATCCTCATGATTCTGGTGGGTCCCCTGGCCCTCGGAGGGCTATTTTTCTCAGGGATTCCCCTAACCAAAGGAGCTTGAAATGCTGACAAAAATCGATATCGATGAATTGGCGGCGGAATCAGCTGTTTCAACCGGCCATTTGCCGCCGGAACAGGAAGTGGGAACCCTGATTGAAGAAGCCTACCAGCGCTACAAATCCCTGGATGAAGGCAAGGTCGCGGACTACATACCCGCCCTGGGCCGCACGCCGCGGGGGCTTTTCGGCGTGTGCGTGGTCGGCATCGGCGGCCGTGTCTTCGCCGTAGGGGATACGGCGCACGAATTTTCGATCCAGAGCGTGTCGAAACCTTTTGTATTCGCCCTCGTCTCCCAGGCGATCGGCTGCGAGGAGGCACGCCGCAAGATCGGCGTAAACGCCACCGGGCTGCCCTTCAACTCGGTGATGGCCATCGAGTTGAATGCGGACCGCACGATGAACCCGATGGTGAACGCCGGGGCGATCGCCACCACCAGCCTCGCACCGGGGGAGACGGCCGAAGCCAAATGGCGGTTCATCCAGGAGGGGTTGTCCCGTTTTGCCGGCCGCACGCTCGCCATCGACCAAGAGGTGTACGCGTCGGAGGCCGCCACCAACCAGCGGAACCGCGGCATCGCCAAGCTACTGGAGGGGTACGGCCGACTCTATTTCGACGCGCTGGAGTCCACCGATGTCTACACCAAGCAGTGCTCCCTGAACGTGACGGTCAAGGACCTGGCGGTGATGGGCGCCACCCTGGCTGACGGCGGGGTCAATCCGCTGACCAAGGAGCGCGTGGTCGACGGTGCCGTCGCCAAGCGGGTGCTTGCGATGCTGGCGACCGCCGGGCTCTACGAGCGCTCCGGCGAGTGGCTCTATGAGATCGGGCTGCCCGGAAAGAGCGGGGTGAGCGGCGGCATCGTCACGGTGTCGCCTGGCAAGGGCGGCCTGGGCACGTTTTCACCACTTTTGGACGAGGCCGGCAACAGCATCAAGGGCCAACGTGTCACCAAGTACCTGTCGGAACGGCTGGGACTCAATCTCTTCGCCTCGAAACCGGCCGTTTGATCCGTCCGGCCGGAACCCGAACCTCTTGGCGCGCCGCCGGCATGGCGCCCGACAAAGTTAAGAACCGAACGTAAGAGAGGAGAATAAATGCCATGACCACCAAGACCGATGCTCTGCCCGGCTCTGAGACCGGACAACGGGAATCATGGGTGCCGATGATCGCCATCGCACTCGGCCAGGCGATCATGTCATTCAACGTGGCCTCGCTGCCGGTGGCCCTGAGCGGCATGGTGAACAGCTTCAACGTGCCGCCAACCACGGTCGCCACCGGAATCGTGATGTACTCGCTGGCCGTGGCGGGTTTCGTCATGCTGGGCGCCAAGTTGACCCAACGCTTCGGGGCCGTGATCGTCTTCCGCGCGGTGGTGATCCTCTTTGGGGGAGCGCAGGTGCTGATGACCTTCAGCCCGACCGCCAACCTCATGCTGACCGCCCAGCTGTTGTGCGGTCTGGCGGCCTCGGTGATCGTGCCCGCGCTCGTGGCGCTGATCGCAAACGAATACCACGGCGAGCAGCAGGCCGCCGCCGTCGGCGCCCTCGGCTCGGCGCGTGCGGGCGCCGGCGTGCTGGCCTTCGTGATCGGCGGCGTGCTGGGCACCTTTATCGGCTGGCGGCCCGCCTTTGGAATCCTCATCGGGGTGTCAGCGCTGGTGATCATCCTGAGTTTCAAACTCAAGCCGGCCCAGGGGCGGCCTGAGGTCAAGATCGACCTGTTCGGCGTGCTGCTGACGGCGGCGGCGATCACCCTCATCAGCTTCGGCTTCAACAACCTGAACCGCTGGGGGCTCGGTCTCGCGCGGCCCGCCGCGCCGTTCGACCTGTTGGGCATGTCGCCCGCACCGTTCATGATCGTGATCGGCGCCGTGCTGCTGCAGTCCTTCATCGTATGGACGCGCCGACGCACGGCGACCGGAAAGACGCCGCTGCTCGCCCTGGAGGTGATCGGCTCCGCCTCCGAGCGGGCCGCGGTCTATGCCATGTTCGCCGTCGTCGCCCTGGAAGGTATGCTCAACTTCTCCGTACCGCTGTACATCCAGATCATCCAGGGGCGCTCGCCGATCGAGACGGCCATCGCGATGATGCCGTTCAACCTCACCGTGTTCTTCACGGCAACGCTGATCATCAAGCTATACAAAACGTTCACGCCGCGGCAGATCGGACGCTATGGCTTCATCCTCTGCACGGTGGCCCTTCTGTGGCTCGCGTGGGTCGTGCGCAACGACTGGGGTGCACCGGTCGTCATGATCGGGCTGATCGTGTTCGGCATCGGCCAGGGGTCGCTCGTAACGCTGCTGTTCAACGTGCTGGTCACCGCCTCGCCCAAGGAGCTGGCCGGTGACGTGGGCTCGCTGCGCGGGACGACCCAAAACCTCGCCGCCGCCGTGGGCACGGCGGTCTCGGGCGCGCTGCTCGTCGGCCTGTTGAGCGCCTTCATCCTCGCGTCGCTGGCACAACACCCGGATCTGAAAACGGAGCTCCGGACCCAGATGGACCTGGACAATCAAATCACCTTCGTCAGCAACGAACGACTGAAGGCGGCCCTGGAGCACACCAACATCCCCCCCGAAAAAGCTGCGGAGGCGATTCGCATCAACGAGGAGGCGCGGCTCCGGGCGCTCAAGATCGGCCTGTTGATCATGGCTGCGCTTTCGCTGCTGGCGATCTTCCCGGCCGGCCGGCTGCCCGACTACAAGCCGGGCGAGATCCCGGCGAATCCGCCGCCTCCCGAACCAAAGCGGGAAGATTAGTGAAAAGGAGGATGCGGCCATGAAAAAACCCCGTCTTCTCGTTCTGTCGCTCGGTGGAACGATCACCATGGTCCCGAGCGATTCGGGCGGCATCACCCCCAAACTGGGCGCCGCCGAGCTGGTGGCCTCGGTGCCCGCCCTTGCCGAAGTCGGCGAGATCGACGCACGATCGCCCTTCCGCCTGCCCAGCCCGTCGCTCACCCCGGCGAACCTGGTCGCGGTCGCCGCCACGATCCGTGAGGCGTTCGCTTCCGGCTTCGATGGTGCGGTGGTGATCCAGGGCACCGACACCATCGAGGAATCGGCCTTCCTGCTGGACCTCCTCGTCGACTCCGACAATCCGGTGGTCATAACGGGCGCCATGCGCGGCGCGGATGCACCGGGCGCGGACGGGCCGGCCAATCTGTTGTCGGCGGCCATCGTCGCCGCATGCCCGGAGTCGCGCGGCCTTGGAACGCTCGCGGTTCTCAACTACGACATTCACGCGGCGCGTTTCGTCCAGAAGTCGCACACCGCCCTGCCCTCGGCGTTTCTCTCGCCGCTGGTCGGGCCGATCGGCACCCTCATCGAACGGC
>CAZVQL010000109.1:0-5878 GCA_964629305.1 uncultured Roseicyclus sp. | reverse complement strand
AGGTCGGCAACCGGGTCCCGCACCCGGTGATCATCTTCCTGATCCTGATTGGGTTTGTCATCGTCCTCTCAGCCATCCTGGAGGCGATCGGCGCGGGCGTCACCTACCAGGTGATCAACCCGGAGACCCATGAAATCGAAACCGTTACGACGCATGCCCGCAGCCTCGCCTCGGCGAGCGGGATCCGCGACATGTACGTCCGGTTGGTGCCCAACTTCATGGGGTTCGCCGCGATCGGGCTCCTCGTCGTGGCGATGGTGGGCGTCGGCGTGGCGGAGGAAGCCGGACTCATCAAGGCCCTGATCCGCATGATCGTGGCAGTCGCGCCGGCCTGGTCGATCACCTACCTGCTGGCCTTCGTCGGGGTGCTCTCCAGCATCGCCGCGGACGCCGGCTATGTGGTCCTGATCCCGTTGGCCGGCGCCGCGTTCCTCAGCATCGGCCGGCACCCGCTGGCGGGCATCGCGCTGGGGTTCGCCGCTGTGGCCGGCGCCTTCAACCTCAACATGCTCATCAAGCCCCTGGACGCGGTGCTGACCGAGCTGACCAACGACGCGATTCGCATGGTGGACCCGTCGCGAACGATCGACCTGACCGCAGGCCTGTGGTTCTCGATCGTTTCGGTCCCCTTCCTCGTGATCGTGATCGCGCTGATCACCGATCGCGTCATCTCGCCACGGCTGGGCAAGTTCGATCCGGGTCAGGCCGAGGGCACCGAGCCCGCCGCGCAGGGCTCCGGCCTGGCGCCCGCCGAGTGGCGCGGTCTGGCCTTCGCCGGGGTCGCTCTGGTACTGGTCCTGGGAATCTTCGCGCTCCTGACCCTGCCCTCCGGCGCACCGCTGCGAAACCCGGAAACCGGCGCGCTGATCGGCGACTCACCGTTCATGAACGGGCTGATCGTCGCGATCATGTTCGTTTTCCTCGCCACCGGCTTCGCTTACGGCATCGGGGCCGGCACGATGAAGAGCAACGCCGACGTCATCGGCGCCATGACCAAGGCGATCAGCGGGCTCGGCGGAACGATCCTGCTGTTTTTGGTCATCAGCCAGTTCATCGCCTATTTCAACTACAGCAACCTGCCGACGCTGATGGCGGTGACGATGGCCGACGCCCTCAAAGCCGCGAATATCGGCTCGATCTGGATGCTCCTGGGGTTCATCGTCGTGGTCACCGCGTTGAACATCGTGTTCACACCCGCGATCGCCAAATGGGCGATCTTCGCGCCGGTCTTCGTGCCGCTCTTCGTAACGCTGGATGTAGACCCCGCCGCCGTGTTGTCGGCATACCGCGTCGGCGACTCGCCGACCAACACGCTGACCCCGCTCAATGCCTATTTTGCGCTGGTCGTCGGGTTTGCACGGAAGTACGACAAAAACACCGGTATGGGCACGGTGGTGGCGCTTCTGCTGCCTTACGCGGTGTGGATAACACTTGCGTGGACGGTTCTGTTTGCCGTCTGGTACCTGCTCGGTCTGCCGTGGGGCCTTTAGCGCCGGCCGGCATAAGAATGTGAAAGGAGAATGGGATGAAAAACGTACCGCTTGATGAGAGTGCCGCTGAAGCCCACTTGATGAACTTTCTGGCGGTGGAAGGCATCACCGGCGAGGAAAAGGCGATCGCAGAGGCCGTTGCGGCCGCGCTGCAGAAGGTCGGGGTGCCGGCAGCGGCCATCCGGTTCGACAACGCCCACTCGAAGATACCGGTGCCGACCCAGACGGGGAATCTGATCGTGGAGCTTCCGGGGACGCGGCAGGGGGACCGCCTGCTCTTCTCGAGCCACCTGGATACGGTCCCGCTCTGTGCCGGCGTCAAACCCATCCGCCAGGGCGACCGGATCGTGACCGACGGCAGCACCGCGCTCGGCGGCGATGCGCGCACGGGGTGCGCGGCGATCGTCGCCATGGTCGAGACGCTGCTGAAGCACCGGCTGCCGCATCCGCCGCTCACGCTGCTGTTCACCGTCCGCGAGGAGAGCGGCTTGCACGGCGCGCGCGAGCTCGACCCCAAGGACCTCGGCGGAGCCAAGATGTGCTTCAACGTGGACACCACCCATGCGAACAAGCTCATCATCGCCGCCGTCGGTCAGGAAAACTGGGAGGCGGAGATCAAAGGCAAAGCGTCGCACGCCGGAGTGGCACCCGAACAGGGGATCTCCGCCACGCTCGTCGGATCGATCGCACTCGCCGAAGCGCATCGCGCCGGCTGGTTCGGCAAGGTCGCGAAGCCCGAGGGCGCGGGGACCAGTAACGTGGGCGTGTTCGGCGGCAAGGACGGCAAGGCAGCCGGGGACGCCACCAACGTCGTCACCGATTACGTCCACATCGTCGGCGAAGCGCGCAGCCACGATGCCGCGTTCGCAAGTAGAATCGCGGCGGGCTACCGCGAAGCCTTCATGAAGGCGCGGGAAGCCGTGAAAAGCTCGGACGGCGAGATGGCCGAGGTCAGGTTCGATGTTAAACCGTCCTATCCGCCCTTCAAGCTTAAGGAGAATTCGCCGGCGCTGCAGTATGCCCGGCGCGCGGTCGAGTCGCTCGGGATGACGCCCGAGGTCATCAGCTCCAACGGAGGCCTCGATGCCAACTGGTTGGTCAAGCACGGCGTGCCGACGGTGACCTTCGGTTCGGGGCAGGCCGAGATCCACACCGTCAAGGAGTATGTGGACGTGCCGGAGTACCTCAAGGGCTGCCGCATGGCGGTGGTGCTGGCGACCCAGGAATAGGCGGCTTCGCGGCAGGGAAAGCCCCGGCCTGCCGGTAATCATGAAGAAAGAATCCACAGCGCCCGACACGGCGACCCTGCTCGAGTTCCTGTTGCGGCTGGGGCAGGCCTACATTGCGTGCGGCGAGCAGACCGCGAAGGTTGAGCTGACCCTGCGCCGCACCGCGTCGGCCTACGGGATGCGTAAATCGCGCGTCGTGGCGTTTCCCACCGCCCTGTTCATTTCGATTCACGACGAGGCGGGCGAGCGCGTGACCCTGGCCCAATGCGAGCCGCAGACGCTGCGACTGGACCAGATCGACGGCATTTACGCGTTGGGCGGGGCGGCCCAGAAAGCGGAGGTGGCGCCGGGCGAGGGCCTGCAGCGGCTCTCGGCGATCGTGAAGCAGAAGGCGCGCTTCGGTGCCGCCGGGATCGTCGTGGGCCACTCGATTCTAACCGTCGGCCTGGCGATGGTGCTGATGCCGACGGCCGCCAACCTGGCAGCGGCGGCAGGGCTTGGTTTCATCGTGGGCGCGGTGAAACTGTCCAACCGCGGGCGCGCCATGCAGGCGTTACCGCTGCCGGTGATCGCCGCGGCGCTTGTCTCCGCGCTCGTTTTCCTCGCAGTCAAGTATGGGCTGCCGGTGGATCCCCTGCACGCGCTGGTGCCGCCGCTGATCACCTTCCTGCCGGGCGGCATGCTCGCACTCGGCATGGTGGAGCTCGCCTACGGCGACATGGTGAGTGGCGCAAGCCGCCTGATCACCGGCTTCGTGAAACTGGTGCTGCTGGCGTTCGGTCTCGCGGTGGGCGCCGCACTGGTCGGTTACAGCCCCGACGACCTGACATACTCCGCCGCGCATTATGTGAAAATAGTGGAGGCCGCATGGGCCGGTGTCCTGGTGTTCGGCGTGGGAATTTATCTTCACTTCTCGGCGCCGCGAAATTCCCTGCACTGGATTCTCCTGGTGCTGCTGATCGCATTTGCGGCGCAGCAGCTCGCGGGCGAGTTTTTTGGGTGCGAGATCAGCGGTTTCTTTGGAACGCTGGTGGCCACACCGCTGGGGTACTTGATTCAGCTCCGCTTCCGCGGCCCGCCGGCAACCGTGACCTTCCTGCCCACCTTCTGGCTGCTGGTACCGGGCGCCTTGGGCCTGCTGAGCGTCACGCGCATGTTGAGCGACCGCGCCGCCGGCCTCGATGGCCTGATCACGGTGGTGTTTGTGATCACCTCGGTCGCTCTCGGCACGCTGGTCGGCGCCGCCGTTTACAAGTGGCTCACCGAAACGTTCGGCTGGTGGCAGTTGCAGATCGGGCGTGTGGAGTCCTATGCACGGCGCGCGAAGAAACGCTGAACCGGCGGCTTAACGGGTCGCCGTGCCTCAACGCCCTACCGGTAAAGTGGAAAGAGAATCGGAACCAGAATCACGCAGACCACCATCACCACCAGCGTAAACGGCGCGCCCACCTTGACAAAGTCGCCGAACGTGTAGCCCCCCGGTCCGACCACGAGCGTGTTTACCGGAGAGGAAATCGGGGTCATGAACGCGGCGGAGGCGGCCAGGGCGACGATCATGGCGAAGGGGTAAGGCGAGGCGTGGAGATCTTTGGCCACCGCCAGCGCGATCGGCGCCATCAACACCGCGGTGGCCGTGTTCGAGATGAAAAGCCCCAGCAGTGCGGTGATGATGAACAAGCTCCCAAGCACCACGTGGGTTCCCGCGCCCCCGGTCACGGACATCAGCAGGTCGGCGGCGATATCGACCCCGCCGGTGCGCTGCAACGCCAGGGAGAACGGCAACATGCCGACAATCAACACCAGGCTTTTCCAGTGAACCGAGCGGTAGGCGCTTTCAAAATCGATGCAACCCAAGGCGCCCATCAGCAGACAGGCGATCAACGCCGCCTGCACGTTGGGCACCACGCCGCTGATCATCAGACCGACCATGAGCAGCAGGCAGAATACTGCCTGCGGCGCCTTGCCGGGCGCCGGAAGGACATCATCCAACTCGGCCGGCAGATTGAGAACGATCAGGTTGGTGGTATCGATTCGAAGCCGCTGGATGTCCTTCCAGAGGCCGATCACCAGCAGCGTGTCGCCGATCCCGAGTTTTTCGTCCCTCAGGTTGCGGTCCTGCGCCGTGTCTCCATGACGGAGACCGATCATCGTCAGCCCGAATCGGGTGCGAAATTTCGACTCCACCACGGTTTTGCCCGCCAGGTCCGAAGTCGCCGTCAACATGACTTCCGCCATGCCGATCTCCTGCGAACGGTCGGCGAAATACTCGCCACGCAGCGGCAACACTTGGAGAGCCAAACGCTCGCGGAGCGTCCCGACCGACACCTCCGGCCTGAACAGATCGACCAGGAGGACATCCCCCGCGTGCAGTTCGGTACTCTCGGTCGGCGCGATCAAGTCGCGGGCGAATTTGCGGATGCGCTCGATGGCGACAATGCTCACGCCAGATGTGCTGTGCAGACCGAGTTCGCCGACGGTCTTGCCCACCACCGGCGATTCAGCCGGTACCCGCAGCCGGTATTCTCGGTCGGCGAGCCGATACCGTTCGATCCAGTCGCGCAAGCTGGGGCGGCTGGCCGTCGCGGCCCCCGGCTTCGAATTCGCGGCGAGCCAGCGGCGCGTCCAGAGCATGTAAACCATGCCCAGAATGAGAATGGGCACACCAAACGGCGTAAAGCTGAAAAAGTGGAAGCCGACCTCGCCGCTGCGGGTGAGTTCGCTGTTGACGACCAGGTTGGGCGCTGTGCCCACCAGGGTCATCATGCCGCTGATCAGTGCGGCGACGCTCATCGGCATCATCAACCGGCTCGGGGAAGTGCCGCTGCTCTGGGCGATCCGCAGCGCCACCGGAATGAAGATGGCGACCGCACCCGTGGAGCTCATCACGGCGCCCATCAGCCCCACACTGAGCATCAGCAGGGGGAGCAACAGGGTTTCGCTGCTTCCGGCCTTGGCCGTGAGCCAGTCGCCGAGCCGTTGCGCCACGCCGGTCCGCACCAGACCCTCGCCAATCACGAAGAGTGCTGCAATGAGGACGATGTTCGGATCGCTGAAGCCGGCAAGGGCCTCTCCCATGCTGATCACTCCCGTGAATGGCAGCACGGTCAACATGATCAAGGCGACCGCGTCCATGCGGGGCTTGTTGATCGCAAACATTGC
>CAZVQL010000108.1:0-10122 GCA_964629305.1 uncultured Roseicyclus sp. | reverse complement strand
GGAGGTGTTCGCCGGGACGTTGGAGGAGGCGTTTGGCGAAGACCGCGCCCGGTTCGACCTGCATGTGATCGAGGCCGACGAGCAGGCCGTCGGCCTGTTCAAGATAGACCGGCAGTATCAGCGGAGCATCCCCATCTCGGCGCCGGGGGCGCTGGGGCTGCGCGCCTTCATGATCGACCGCGAGCGGCAGGGCGAAGGGATCGCCACGGCGGCGGTGCGTGCCCTGCCCGGTTATCTTTCGCGGCAGTATCCGGGGGCGCGGGCCGTGGACCTGACCGTGAACCATGTGAACGGGGCCGCGCGCGCGTGCTACCTGAACGGCGGGTTCAGTGACACTGGGCAGGACTGGCTTGAGGGGCGCGCGGGGCCGCAGGACCTGCTCAGGATGGCGCTGCCCGGCGAGGCCACGTCGCGCTGGCGTGCATGGCGGATGAAGGCGAAGCGCGTGCTTGTGCGCGTGCGTCAGCGCGTGCCGCCGGGGCTGCGGCTGATCCTCGGGCTTTTGCTGATGGTGGGCGGCGTCTTCGCCTTCCTGCCGGTGCTGGGGCTGTGGATGCTGCCGCTGGGCTTCGCCATCGCGGCGCTCGACGTCGTGCCGATCCTGCGCTGGCTGCGGGGGCGGCGATAGGGGCGGGCCTGTGCCCGCCCCGGTCGCGTCACTCGGCCTCGTTCGCCGGTTTCGCCTGAAGCATACCGTAATTGGCATCGCCCAGCGTGCCGTAGAGGTCGAGCTGGGTCTCGAGGAAGTCGATGTGACCCTCCTCGTCCGCGATCAGCTCTTCGAAGAGGTTCTTCGACACGTAATCCTTGACGCTGTCGCAGTAATCGCGCGCCTCTATGTAGAGCGTGCGGGCGTCGTGTTCAGCGGCAAGGTCGGATTCGAGCGTTTCCTTGAGGTTTTCACCGATCCGCAGCGGGTCGAGCTTTTGCAGGTTGGGGTGCCCGCCGAGGAAGATGATCCGCGCGATCAGCTTGTCGGCGTGGTGCATCTCTTCGATGCTTTCCTCGCGCGACTTCTCGGCGATGCGGCCAAACCCCCAATCCTCCTGCAGGCGGTAGTGCAGCCAGTACTGGCTGACCGCCGTCAATTCGCTGCGGAGTGCCGCGTTGAGGTATTCGATGACCTTGTCGTCGCCTTTCATGGATCTTCCTTTCGTCCGTCTGGCCCGGGTGAGGATGCGCCCCAAGCTTGCTGTCATGAGTATATCGGTGGCTGCCCCGAGTCGTCCCGCGGCATCGGCCCTCAGCCGGTGGCGCCCCGGCGGCGCAGGCCGCGCAGCTCGGCCGGGACGCCAAGGGCGGGCGAGGCCTGCATCGTGGACATGAAGAGCGGCAGGCACCCGCCGCAGTCGGATTTCTTGCCCAGCGCGCGGTAGACCTTGCCCGGCGTGATGATCGTGTCGGGATCGGCGGCGCGCATCCAGTCGATGGCGCTGTGGATGTCGGCGTCGCTGATGCCGGTGCAGGAGCAGACGATCATGACCGCACCCCGTGGCCCGTGTTGGCGGCTTGCCGGTCGATCAGTCGCTCCAGCATCCCCGAGAGCGAAGGGCAGAACGCACCGCCCAGTTCGGCGATCAGGTCGCTGGCGGGGAGGACCGTCGCGCGGTCACGGTCGCTGGGGGATGGGGTGGACATGGTGTTATCCCGATGCTGCGAGTCGAGATAAACCTGAGCGGTTTGGTCGGATAAGTCAATCCCGAGTAAATCGCTCTGACTTTTCGTCGCGGGGATGCCCTATTTCAACTGGCTGTCCTTGGAGCCGCGCCGGTTGATGCCGCCGCGGGGCTTGTAGGCGCGGTCGCGCTCCTGCTGACAGTCGATGCAAAGCTTCACGCCCGGGATCGCCTGCCGCCGCGCCTCGGGGATGGGTTCGTCGCATTCGGCGCAATGGGTCAGGCTTTCGCCCTGCGGCCCGCCGCGGGCCTTGAGGCGCGCAAGCTCATCCTGGATCGAGGCCTCGATCTGTTCCTCGACCGCGCCGTCCTTGGACCAACCTCCTGCCATCGCGCTCTCCGCCGTCGCGTCGGGCTTCCCTTGCGCCCGACTGACCCCTAGCCTGCGCCCGAGAAGCGGAGGGATCAAGCGATGCGTGTGTTGGGCAAATGGCTGGGGCGTCTTGTGATGGTCGTGGCGATCGGCGTGGTGGGCTTCGTGGCCTTCGCCCCCGGTTACGTCGAGGGGCAGCGGAACGCGGTGAACGACCAAGGCCCCTACCCCGTGTCGGAGGCGGCCGCGGCGCTGCACGAGACGCTGGTGATCGGCGACTGGCATGCCGACAGCCTGCTGTGGCAGCGCGACCTGACCGAGCGGGGCGACCGAGGGCATGTCGACGTGCCCCGGCTGATCGAGGGGAACGTGGCGCTTCAGGTCTTCACCGCGGTCACGAAAAGCCCGGCTGGGCAGAACTACCACGAGAACGACGCCGACGCGCGGGACAACATAACGCTGCTGGCCGCGGCCCAGCTTTGGCCGGTGCGGACCTGGGGCAGCCTGATCGAGCGCGCGTTGCACCAGGCGCAGAAGCTGCATGATTTCTCGGCCGCATCCGAGGGGCGGTTGCGCGTGATCGAAAGCGAGGCGCAGCTTGACGCACTATTGGCCGACCGCGTGGCGGGCGAGGTCGTGGTGGGTGGCCTTCTGGGGATCGAGGGCGCGCATGCGCTGGAGGGCGACATTGCCAATCTCGATCTGCTCGAGGGGGCGGGCTATCGCCTGATCGGGCTGCACCATTTCTTCGACAACGAGCTGGGCACGTCGCTGCATGGCACCGGCGAAGAGGGGCTGACCGACTTTGGCCGGCAGGTGGTCGAGGAAGTGGTCGCGCGCGGCATGGTGCTGGACCTTGCGCATTCCTCCGAGGCCGTGGCGCGCGACGTGATCGCGATGACGGATATCCCTCTGATCGTCAGCCATACTGGCCTGCGCTCGGTCTGCGACGTGCACCGGAATTTCCCCGACGACCTGATGCGCGAGATCGTGGCCAATGGCGCGGAACAGGGCGGCGGCGTGATCGGGATCGGCTACTGGGCCGATGTCACCTGCGACGACAGCCCAGCGGGTGTCGCCCGCGTCATCATGGCCGCGATCGAGGCCGTGGGGGTCGACCACGTCTCGCTCGGCTCGGACTATGACGGGTCGGTCACTGTCGGGTTCGACACCTCGCAACTGGCCGCGTTGACCCAGGCGCTGCTGGATCAGGGCGCGACCGAGGATCAGGTCCGCGCCGTGATGGGCGGCAACATGATGCGGGTGCTGCGCGCGCGGCTGAACTGACCGCGCGCGACGTTCGTCAGAGCCGATTGTGCGAGCCGTCACAAAGCGGCTGGTTCGCGCTCGCCTTGCAGCCGCAGAAGAAAGCGCGGCCGTCCTTTTCCGCCGTCCATTTCTGCGGCTGGAAGTCGGTCCCCTTGTGCGAGCCGTCGCAGAAGGGCTGGTTCTGCGACCGCCCGCAGGCGCACCAGAAATAGGTTTTCCCTTCCGTGACTTCGACGGGAAATGGGCCCTTCTGGGCAATGATGGGGGCGTCGTCGGACATCTGGCGGCTCCTTGGCTGGATGGGTGTTCCCGCCAAGATGGCCCATCACCCGCCGGGGTCAATCCAGATCGGTCCAAGGCCAGGGCTTCACCTCGGAGGCGGCGGACTGGTAGCGCGCGGCCTTGGCCATCCAGATGCCCAGATCGGTGCCGAAATCGGCAAGGCGCTGGTTCCGCTCGCCGTTGTTGACCAGCATGATGACGAACTGAACAAGGGTGATGACGGTCAGAACCGTCTGGCTGACGCTCAGCATCACCCAGATGATCACCACGTAAAGAAGGCGCATCCCCATGCCGTCGCGCGTGGCCTCGGGCTGATCACCGTTCAGGCGCCCTTCGATCCGGTCGTCGTCGTTGCGGTCCATGATCACTCTCCCCGAAGCCGGTCGAACACCGCGTCGATCACCGTCTGCGTGCCGCGCGCCTCTTCCAGAGGATAGGGGAAATCGGTGCCGTCGAGAAGATGGGCCGCCACCGCCTCGACCTGGAGCGCGTATTGGCGCGCCTCGGGGAAGGCGTACGTCTCGGTCGGGCGGCCGTCACGGGCGAGGATCAGCTGCGCCTCGCCATATTGGCCCGCATTGAAGGGGGCGGTGGCGGTCAGGGTTCCGGCCTCCCCCTCAAAGACCATCTCCTGCCGCCGCCGGGTGCGCATGGAGACGTGGAAGGAAAACCGGACATCGCCCGCCTGCGCCTGGACCCAGGCGGATGTGTCGACGCCGGTCTCGAGGATCGCGTCGGCCCAGACCACCTGCGGCTCGAGCCCGGTGGCAAAGCGGAACGCGCCGATCGGGTAGACCCCCACATCGCGCAGCGCGCCGCCCGCAAGGTCGGGCGAGAAGCGGATGTTCGTTGGATCGGTCAGACCATAGGTGAAGAGGCCCGTGACGGTGTGAAGCCGCCCGAGCACGCCCGAGGCGATGAGGTCGCGGGCCTTGGCCCATTGCGGGTGATGGGCGGGCATCCATGCCTCGGCGATCAGCTGGCCGGTTGCCTGCCGCGCGGCGATCAGGCGGTCGAAGTCCGAGGCGTGCAGCGCGATGGGCTTCTCGCACAGGACGGTCTTGCCCGCCTCGGCCGCGCGGATCGACCAGTCGACGTGCAACGCGTTGGGCAGCGGGATGTAGACCGCGTCGATGCCAGGATCGGCCAGCAGCGCCTCGTAGCTGTCATGTACGGTCAGCCCCGGCGCGATCTCGGCGAAGGGGGCCGCCTTGGCCGGGTCGCGGGTGGCGAGGGCCACCAACCGGGTGCGGCGCGCCTCGTTGATGGCGGGGGCCATGGTCTTGCGGGCAAAGCCGGCTGCGCCAAGGATGCCCCAACGGATGTGATCCTGTGTCATGACCTCGGCTTACCGCGGCAGGCGGCGCTGGGGAAGGCCGGAGCGTCGAGCGGACATGCAAACGCCGCCCACGGCGGACCGGGGCGGCGTCTGGTCGATCTGTCGAAGGGTCAGGCCGAGGCCAGCATCCCCTGCTCTTTCGCAAGGTCGCGCATGCGCTTCTGCAACTTTTCGAAAGCGCGCACCTCGATCTGGCGGATGCGTTCGCGGCTGACGTTGTAGACGCCGCTCAGATCCTCAAGCGTGACCGGGCTGTCCTGCAGGCGGCGCTGGGTGAGGATATCGCGCTCGCGCTCGTTGAGCACCTCCATCGCCTCGGCCATGAGGGCCATCCGGCTCTGGTATTCCTCGCGCTCGGCATAGTCGGTGGCCTGGTCGGCGTCTTCGTCTTCCAGCCAGTCCTGCCACTGGGTCGAGCTGTCATCCTCGGTCCCGATCGTGGCGTTGAGCGAAGCGTCGCCGCCCGACAGCCGCCGGTTCATCGAGATCACCTCGTCCTCGGTCACGCCGAGGTCATGGGCGATACGCGCGACGTTCTCGGGCCGCAGGTCGCCGTCTTCCAGCGCGCCGATACGGGCCTTGGCCTTGCGCAGGTTGAAGAACAGCTTCTTCTGCGCGCTGGTCGTGCCGAGCTTCACCAGCGACCAGGACCGCAGGATGTATTCCTGGATCGCAGCGCGGATCCACCACATCGCGTAGGTGGCAAGGCGAAAGCCCTTTTCGGGGTCGAAGCGCTTCACGGCCTGCATCAGGCCGACATTCGCCTCGGAAATCACCTCGGCCTGGGGCAGGCCATAGCCGCGATAGCCCATCGCGATCTTGGCCGCGAGGCGCAGGTGGCTGGTGACCAGCTGATGCGCCGCGCCGGTGTCTTCGTCTTCGACCCAGCGCTTGGCAAGCATGTATTCCTGTTCGGGTTCCAGCATCGGGAACTTCCGAATTTCCTGCAGGTAGCGGTTAAGCCCCTGCTCCGGCGATGGTGCCGGGAGATTTGCATAGTTCGACATGGTTGAACCCCCTGTCAGGCCCTGTTGACGTATATGTAAAGCGAGTTAACTTTTCGTCAAGAGGCCAAGTGAACGAAACTGTTCAGATTGTGCGCCTAGCTCAAGCGAACAACAAGTCTCGTTTCCGTGATTTCACGTGCATGTGTGCACAGGCTAAAGGGCCGTCTCGCGCAGGGACTGCAACAGATCAGCCATGTCCTCGGGCAGATCGACCGTGAAACTCAGCTCCTCGCCGGTGACGGGATGCGTGAACCCCAGCCGCGCGGCGTGAAGCGCCTGCCGGGGAAAGCCGTTGATCCGGGCGGCCAGCGCCGCGCCCAGCACCTTTTCCGAGACCTTGCGCCGCCCGCCATAGACCGGATCGCCCACCAGCGCGTGACCGACATGGGACATGTGCACGCGGATCTGGTGCGTGCGCCCCGTCTCGAGCCGGCAGGAGACGCGGGTAACGGGGCCGAGCGGCTCCTCGACGGTCACACGCGTGACGGCGTGCCGCCCGCCCGAGAACAGCACCGCCTGCCGCTGACGGTCGGTCTTGTGGCGGGCAAGCTGGGTGGTGATCTTCAGCACGCCCCCCGCCTCGAAACTGACCCCGCGCACGCCGTTCAGGCGCGGATCGCCCTGGTCGGGGCAGCCGTGGCAGAGCGCGATATATTCGCGGTCGACCGTGTGGGCGGCGAACTGGTCGGCAAGGCCATGATGCGCACCATCGGATTTCGCCACGACGAGCAGGCCCGATGTCTCCTTGTCGATCCGGTGCACGATGCCCGGCCGCTTCTCGCCACCGACGCCCGAGAGGTTGCCGCCGAAATGATGCAACAGCGCGTTGACCAGCGTGCCCGTGGGCGAGCCCGGCGCGGGGTGCACGACCATGCCCGCGGGCTTGTTCACCACGATCAGGTCGGCATCCTCGTAGAGAACCTCCAGCGGGATATCCTCGGGCGCTGTGTCGCTCTCGACCGCCTCCTCGACCGTGATCTCGACCGTATCACCCTCGGCCAGCTTTGCGCGCGCATCCGTGACGACCGCGCCGTTCACCCGCACCGCCCCCTCGGCGATCAGGCGGGCAAGGCGCGAGCGGCTGAGCGCCTCGGCCTCTGGCACGGCGGCGCCCAGTGCCTTATCAAGGCGCGAAGCCGGGTCCGGGCCGATCAGGACCGTGACGATGCGAGGGGCCAAGCCCATGACGATGCCTCCGGACGGCGACGAGGAAACCGCCCTGCCCGCCAACCTGCGATTCCTCAAGGGGTTGGTGACGGTGCTGACCGCGGTGATGATCCTCGGCGTTCTAACCATCGTGGCCCTGCTTGTCATCCGGCTGAACGCGGAGTCCGCGCAGGTGGTCATCGACCCCGGCGCCTACACCCTGCCCGATGGCGTGGGCGCGGTCGGTATCAGCGTGATCGAAGGGCGCACCGTGATCGTGGGCGATGACGGGGTGATCCGGGTCTACGACGCGCCGGGCAGCGCGAGTGTGCAGGAATTCCGGATCGGGGAGTGAAGAGGGTGGTACCAGCGCCCCGGCTCGAACGGGGGACCTCCTGATCCACAATCAGGCGCTCTAACCAACTGAGCTACGCCGGCACGAGCGCGGGGATAGCGCCCACGCCCGTCGATTGCAAGGGGTCAGACACCGCTCAAAGCGCGCGCGTCCATTCCTGCTCGATCAGGTCCACCCCGAAGCTGTGGACAGGCTCGGACCGGACGCAGGCGAAGCCGTTCTTCGCATAAAGCGCACAGGCCGCGCGGTGGCTTTCATGGGTCCAAAGCGTCATGCGCCGGTAGCCGGCGGCGCGGGCGAACTCCATGCAGGCGTCTAGCAACCGCTGGCCAAGGCCCATGCCCCGCGCCTCCGGTTCCAGGTAGAACAGCCGCAGTTTCGCGGTGTCGGGCGCGGGCCCCTCCACGCAGAAGATCGAGCCAAGGCGGCGGTCCCTCGCCCTCGCGATCCAGCCGCGTTCGCGGGCCGGATCGTGGACCTCGAGAAAGTCGGCAAGGATGCGGGCGACGAGCGGCTCGAAGCTCGCGTCGAACCCCTCATCCGCGGCGTAGCGTTCCCCGTGGCGCATGATCAGCCAGCCCGCATCGCCGATCCGAAGCCGGTCCAGCACCACGTCGCTTGCAGAAAGCCCCATCTGCCGCTACCTCCCGCGCACAGCTTTGGAGGCAACGGCCATGAGCATCAACAGCGAAAGCGACACCGCCGCGAACCTGCAGATCGGGCCGACGACGCTCGGGATGGTGCGGATCTATGTCGAGGGGGACGGCGTGGACCTGCCGCTCGATTTCGACCCCGAAGAGGCCGAGGAAATCGCCGAAGAACTGCGCGCCGCCGCAGCCGCCGCCCGCAAGATGGGCAAGACCAAGCGCTGAGGCGCGGTTGATCCCTGTCAAGGGCCGGGGGGCCGGGCCGCGCTAGGGTCGCGGCCATGGACCTTGCACCGATCTTCCTGACGCTCGGGGGGCTGTTCCTCGCCGGGCTGGCCGCCGACGTGATCGCGCGCCGCACGCGGCTGCCGCGGGTGACGTTGCTTCTGGCGCTCGGCGTGATCGCGGGCACATCGGGCTTCGACCTGATCCCGGAGGGGTTCGACGCGCTCTTCTCCTTCATCTCGGTCGCCGCTCTGACGCTGGTGGCCTTCCTCCTGGGCAACGCGCTGACGTGGGAAAAGCTGCGCCTGAACGGACGGCTGATCCTGTGGGTCTCGTGGTCGATCGTGGCGGCGACGCTGGTCGTGGTCACGGGGGGCCTTGCCCTGGCAGGGGTCGCGCTGCCGCTCGCCATGATCCTGGCCGCCATCGCCTGCGCCACGGCGCCCGCGGCGACGCAGGACATCCTGAAGGAGGCAGGCGCCGAAGGGCGTTTTGCCGATGCGATCCGCGGGATAGTGGCAATCGATGATGCCTGGGGGCTGATCGTGTTCAGCGTCGTCCTGGTGGCCGCCGCGGGCCTGACCGGGGCCGGGGGTGAAGGGCTTTTGGTGCACGCCTTCCACGACATCCTGGGCGCGCTGGCCATCGGCCTGCTGATCGGCCTGCCGGGTGCGGCGCTGACCGGACGCATCAGCCGGGGCGAGCCGTTGCAGGCCGAGGCGCTGGGCCTTGTCTTCGTCACCGCGGGGCTTTGCGAATGGCTTGGCGTCTCCTACCTGCTGGCGGGGATGGTGGCGGGCACCGCCATCGCCAATTTCGCCAGCCACCACGAGCGCGCCTTTCACGAGATCGAGCATGTCGAGTGGCCGGTGATGCTGCTCTTCTTCCTCATGGCCGGCGCCGTGCTCGAGCTGGATCAGCTCTGGGCGCTCGGCGGCGTGGGCATCGCCTACGTGGGTCTGCGCATCGTCGCCCGGATCATCGGCGGCTGGGTCGGCGCGGGGCTGGCCGGTGCGCTTCCGGTCGAACGGCGCTGGATCGGCCCGGCCCTGCTGCCGCAGGCAGGTGTCGCCGTCGGCATGGCGCTGGTCGCCGCCGACCAGTTCCCGCAATGGGGGCCGCAGATCATGACGCTGACGGTAGGCACCACGGTGCTGTTCGAGCTGCTCGGCCCACCGATCACCCGCATCGCGCTGACGCGCGCGGGCGCCGTTCCTAAAGCATGAGGCCGGGGTCGCGCAGCGCGTGAAGCCTGAGGGCGGCGTGGCGCGCGAAGCGTTGCGTCACCGCCTTGCGCCGTGCGGGCGCCAGCTTCGTTTCGGGGCCCATGCGCAGGATCTCGGCGTCATAGGCATCGGCGATGATCAGGCCCGTGCCCTCGGGCAGCAGGTCGGTCGGAAACGCCTCGTCCACGGCCCAGAAATAGCGGTCCCCCCACTCCAGGTAGCCCGCCCATTTCGCGTCCGAGGTGAAATCCACGCGGCTCGATTTGCACTCGATGACCCAAAGCTCTCCCTTGGGGCCAAGCGCCATCACGTCCAGCCGCTTGCCACGTTCCGGCGTGAACTCTTCCAGCGTGACGAAGTCATGGGCGCGCAAATGCCGGCAGACGCCCCGCGCCAAAAGCTGGCCGGGGGCGAGCGCATCGAGGGGGCGGGCGACATCGGACATGGGGCAAGCATGGAACAATCCAAGAACAAAGGCAAGTTTGCAGCACCCCTTGTCAGCCGCCCCGCACCCGCCTATCTGGCGTTGTGACGGGTCTGCCCTTCGCGTGCCTGTGGCAAAATTCCGGTGGCCTTAAGCAATTCCGAGGGAGCTGGCTCTGCCCGGATCGTGGTCCGGTTACCTGGCGCCCACCTG
>CAZVQL010000107.1:0-10200 GCA_964629305.1 uncultured Roseicyclus sp. | reverse complement strand
CTGCGTTGGCTGATGGCCTTGGCCTGATCGACCAGGCGCGCCGAGCGGCCTTTGCTGACAAGATGGAGAAATTGGAATCTGGGCGCGCCACGCTTGAAAACGCCCGGTTCACGCCGCGTGAGGTCGCGGAAACCGGGATTCACATCAATCAGGACGGCCAACGCCGCAACGGGATGGAGCTTTTGGCCTTCCCGGATGTCACGCCCGCAGATCTCTTGCCGTTGATCCCCGCTGTGGGCGACATGCAGCCTGAAATCCGCGAGCAGCTCGCGATCGAGGCGCTCTACAAGACCTATGTCGACCGCCAATCCCGCGATGCCGAGGCGCTGCGCCGCGATGAAAACCAGGCAATCCCCGACGCTTTCGCCTATGGCGATATCGGCGGCCTGTCGAACGAGTTGCGCGGTAAGCTTGAGCGTATTCGCCCACAGACACTGGCGCAGGCGGGGCGCATTGACGGGATGACACCGGCGGCGCTGGCGCTGATCCTGACGCGGATTCGCCAGGACGAGCGCCGCCGCGCATGACCGAGGATGAGGCAAAGGCCGCTCTCGCGGCTCGTGTTTCACGTGAAACACTGAACCGTTTGGAACTCTACGCGCAGCTCCTCGAGAAGTGGCAGGCCGCAATCAACCTCGTCTCGCCCTCGACACTTCCGCACATCTGGCTCCGCCACATGCTGGATAGCGCCCAGGTTTTCGACCACGTGCCAGAGGCCGCCACGCGCTGGATCGACTTCGGGAGTGGCGGAGGTTTTCCGGGCCTCGTTTGCGCGGCAATCGCTGCGGAAAAGCGCCCGGACCTTCAGATTACATTGGTCGAATCCGACCTGCGAAAGGGGGCGTTCCTGCGGGAAACCGCGCGGCAAATGGGCATTAGTGTCGGCGTCCTGACCCGGCGGGTCGAGGATGCGCGCCCGTCGAACTCCGATATCGTGAGCGCCCGCGCCCTGGCGCCGCTCGCCACGCTTTGTCGCTACGCTCTTCCACATCTTGCACCCGGCGGTATCTGCCTGTTCCAGAAAGGCGCACGCCACGCCGAGGAGCTTGAAACCGCGCGGCAGGACTGGCAGATGGATGTGACGACGATCCCCAGCGTCACCGACCCCGACGCGGTCCTTCTCAAACTGGAAAACCTGCGCCATGCCTGAGCTTTCTGCCCCGCGGATCCTGGCCATCACCAACCAGAAGGGCGGGGTGGGGAAGACGACAACCGCGATCAACCTCGGGGCTGCCCTGGCGGCCTTGGGCGAGCAGGTGCTGATCATTGACCTCGACCCGCAGGGGAATGCCTCGACTGGCTTGGGGATTTCAGCGCGTGATCGGGACAACACGACCTACGAGCTGTTGCACGAGGATGCGCCGCTGGCCTCGGTCATCCGCAAGACTGGCGTCGAACGGCTGGATATCGCGCCCGGCACCACGGATCTCAGTTCCACCGATGTGGAGCTTGGGCAGCACGAGAACCGGATTTTCCTTTTGAAGGATGCGCTTACGACGGACGGCCTGGCGGCGTATGACTACGTTCTGATTGATTGCCCGCCCTCGCTCAGCCTGTTGACGGTCAACGCGCTTGTCGCCTGCGATGCCGTACTTGTGCCGCTTCAGGCGGAATTCTTCGCGCTCGAAGGCCTGTCGCAGCTGATGCTGACGGTGCGGGATGTGCGCGAAACCGCGAACCCCGGCCTTCGGATCGAGGGCGTCGTGCTGACCATGTTCGATCAGCGCAACAACCTGAGCCAACAGGTGGAAGCAGATGCGCGGGGCACGCTGGGCGAGCTTGTGCTGAACACGCGTATTCCCCGCAACGTCCGGCTGAGTGAAGCGCCCTCTTATGCGTTGCCGGTCATTGCTTATGATCCGGCGTCCAAGGGCAGCCAGGCCTACATGGACCTGGCCGAAGAAGTCCTGGCGCGCCATGCGAAACGGAAGGAGCCGGCATAATGGCTAAACGGCGCGAGCGCACAGGATTGGGGCGGGGCCTGTCGGCCCTGATGGCGGATATCGAAACACCCGGCGAAGCCTCGGGTGAGGTAGAGACCAGCACAGCGGACACACAGCCCCGCGGTGTGCGTACAGTGCCAATCGACAGGATCGTGCCGAACCCGGACCAGCCGCGCCGCAGTTTTGCTGAGGATGCGCTGGACGAACTGGCCGAGTCGATACGAGCAAAGGGGGTGATCCAGCCCTTGATCGTGCGGCCCGACCCGCGCGATCCGGCGAAATTTCAAATCGTTGCGGGCGAACGCCGCTGGCGTGCGTCGCAGCGGGCGCAGCTGCATGACCTGCCAGTCATCGTGCGGGAGTTCGACGATACCGAGGTGCTCGAGGTCGCGATCATCGAGAACATCCAGCGCGCTGACCTGAATGCGCTGGAAGAAGCGTTGGGCTATCGGCAGCTGATCGACCGGTTCGGCCACACGCAGGAGCAGTTGGCGACCGCCTTGGGCAAAAGCCGCAGTCATATCGCCAATATGATGCGCCTTTTGGGTCTGCCCGAAGAGATCCAGGAGATGTTGCGCGCCGGTCAGCTCAGTGCGGGACACGCGCGGGCGCTTCTGACGGCCGATGATCCGCTGACCCTTGCACGGCAGGTGGTCGCCAAGGGTCTGTCGGTTCGCGATGTGGAAAAGCGGGCAAAGGCGAAGCCGGGTGGAGACGCGAAAAAGCGCCCGGCACCGGGAGCGGCAAAGGATGCCGATACCGTCGCCTTGGAAGGCGATTTGAGTGCCTCTGTCGGCATGCCAGTCACGATCGCGCATGATGCGGCCAGCGGCGGGGGTTCGGTGACGATCCGCTACGCCGATCTTGAGAAGCTCGATGATATCATCCGGCTTCTGGGCGGCAGCCGCTGACGCTTAGTCGACCAGCAGTTCGGCCAGAACCGTATTCAGGATGCGGCGGCCTTGAAGCGTGGCCGTAACGCGCCCTGGCGTGACCTCGATCATTCCCAGGGATTCGAGCCTATTCAGCACGTCAGGGTCGAAATCACGTCCCCGCATCGCTGCGTAGCGAGCCCGATCCAGCCCCTCGGACAGGCGCAGGGCCATCATGGCGTATTCTTCAGCTTGCGCATCAGGTTCGATGACCTCGCGCAGCGTCTCACCACTTCCGCGCGCCTCGACCGCCTTGAGCCAGCCCGTGGGTGATAATTCCGTCTCGGTCGCGGTGCGCTGCCCGTTCAGCGTCAACCGTCCATGCGCACCCGGCCCGATGCCCACGTAGTCGCCGCCGCGCCAGTAGACGAGGTTGTGGCGTGACTGTGCCAAGTCACTGGCATGATTGGAAACTTCGTAAGCGGGCAGCCCGACGGCGGCGCACATCTCTTGCGTCATGTCATACATGCCGGCCGCCGCGTCATCATCAACCAGGCCGGGCAGCCGCCCCCGTGCGTGTCGGTCGCCAAAGGCCGTGCCGGGCTCGATCGTCAGTTGGTAAAGCGAAAGGTGGTCGGCGGCGAGGGCTAGCGCCTCGGTCAATTCGGCACGCCAGGCCTCGGGTGACTGGTGCTGGCGGGCATAGATCAGATCGAAGCTGATACGAGGGAAAACCTGGCGCGCAATGTCGAAGGCTTTTCGGCCCTCCGCCGCGGAATGGAGCCTTCCCAAAAGACGCAGATCCGTATCGTTGAGCGCCTGAAGGCCCATCGACACGCGATTGACCCCGGCATCGCGGAAGCCACGAAAGCGCCCCGCCTCGACCGAGGTCGGGTTCGCCTCGAGTGTCACCTCGAGGTCGTTCGCGGCAGGCCAAGCCGCCCGTGCAGCCGAGAGGATCTCGGCCACCGTCTCGGGTGCCATAAGGGAAGGTGTGCCGCCGCCGAAGTAGATGCTAGACAGGGTGCGACCCGGCACTTCGGAAGAATATCTTTCTATTTCAGATAGATAGCATGAAACCCAGCGCGATTGATCGATCTGCGCGGCGACATGGCTGTTGAAGTCACAATAGGGGCATTTCGCCTGGCAGAAGGGCCAGTGGATATAGAGGCCAAAGCCCCCCGCCTGCCAATGTTCAGCCACCGAGCGCCTGTTTCAGTTGTTCCACCGCCTTGGCGCGGTGGCTGATCTTGTTCTTTTCCCAACGGTCCATCTCACCAAAGGTGATGTCGTAGCCTGCGGGTTGAAAGATCGGGTCATAGCCGTGCCCCTGATCGCCGCGCATTGGCCAGACGACCTGACCTTCCATCACGCCGGGGAAAACCTCGTCGTGGCCATCGGGCCAGGCCAGGACCAGCGTACAACAGAACCGCGCGGTGTGAGGGTGGGGGGCACCCTTCGCCTCGAGCAGATCATGGGTTTTCTGCATCGCCATGACGAAATCACGCCCGTTCGGCGTTTCGGCCCAATCCGCGGTGTAGACGCCGGGTGCGCCATCCAACGCATCAATCTCGATGCCGCTGTCATCGGACAGGGCAGGCAGGCCCGTGGCCTTTGCCGCGGCATGTGCCTTGATCCGGGCGTTTTCGACGAATGTTGTCCCGGTTTCCTCGGGTTCGGGCAGGTCGTGATCCGCCGCGCCGCTCACGGTGATGCCAAACGGCACCAGCAACGCCTCCATCTCCTCGAGCTTGCCTTTGTTGTGTGTCGCGATCAGCAGGTGATCGCCGGTAAACCGTCGCATCAGCTGGTCGCCGCCTTTTGAGCCGCCACAAGCGCCGCGATACCCTGTTCGGCAAGGCCGTACATCTCATCGAACTGGCCCCGGGAAAAGGCCGCGCCCTCGGCGCTGGCCTGGACCTCGACCAGCGCGCCCGCGCCCGTCATGACAAAGTTCGAATCGGTCCCCGCTTCGCTGTCTTCGAGATAGTCGAGGTCCAGCACCGGCTGGCCTGCGTAGATCCCGCACGAGACGGCCGCGATATGATCCGTGATCGGATCCGATGTGATGTCGCCCGCTTTCAGCAGCTTGTTCACCGCAAGCCGAAGCGCGACCCAACCACCCGTGATCGAGGCGCAGCGCGTGCCACCATCGGCCTGGATCACGTCGCAATCGACGGTGATCTGCCGCTCACCCAGGGCCGACCGGTCGACCCCGGCGCGCAAGCTGCGCCCGATCAGGCGCTGAATTTCCTGTGTTCGGCCCGATTGCTTGCCCGAGGCCGCTTCACGCCGCATCCGCGTGTGGGTCGCGCGCGGCAGCATGCCGTATTCGGCGGTCACCCAACCAAGGCCGGAATTCTTCAGAAACGGCGGCACGCGTTCCTCGAGCGTGGCGGTGCACAGCACATGCGTGCCCCCGCAGCGGATCATGCAGGACCCCTCGGCATGGCGCGTGACGCCGGTTTCGATCACGATTTCGCGCATTTCGTCTAGGTTTCGGCCGGAAGGACGCATAGATATTCCCCTGATGATCCGTGAGGCGGGGATAGTCCGCGCCCGCCCCGCGACGCAAGCCCGAATGGCCGGCAGGACCATGAAGACGACCGATCGCACGACAGAACAATCCAGCGTCATGAACGACCTCAACGATCGCTCGCGTGAGGTGTTTCGACGCGTGGTCGAGGGATACCTCGAAACCGGCGCGCCCGTGGGGTCACGCACGCTGACGCGCAGCCTGTCGGAACAGGTCTCGGCCGCGACGGTGCGCAACGTGATGCAGGATCTGGAATACCTTGGCCTGCTGGACAGCCCGCATGTCTCGGCCGGCCGTGTGCCGACGCAGCTGGGCCTGCGCATGTTCATAGACGGTTTCATGGAGATCGGCGAGCTGGGCGCGGCGGACCGGCAGAACCTCGACGATACGCTCGGCTCGAACACCGACGATGTGACCGGTGCGCTTGATCGCATCGGCGCGGCCCTGTCGGCGGCGACGCATGGGGCAAGCGTTGTTCTTGCGCCGAAGCGCGAGGCGCCGATCAAGCATATCGACTTTGTCCCCTTGTCGCCTGACCGGGCGCTCGTGGTGCTGGTCCATGCCGACGGGCATGTCGAGAACCGCCTGTTCCAGCCGCCCCCCGGCCATACCCCCAGCGCGATGCGCGAGGCGGCGAATTACCTGAACGCGCATCTTGCCGGGCGGACACTGGGAAACCTGCGCACCGAGATGCAGAAAGAGGTCGATAGCCGCCGCGCCCAGATCGACGAGATCGCGAACCACATGATCGAAGCCGGTCTTGCCGTGTGGGACACCGATGGCGATGACAGCGGGCGGCTGATTGTGCGGGGGCGGTCGAATTTGCTGAGCGATGCCGCAGAAGCGGAGGAGTTGGAGCGCATCCGGATGCTCTTCGACGATCTCGAGCGCAAGCGCGACATCGCCGAGTTCCTCGAGCTGGCCGAAACAGGCGAGGGTGTGCGCATTTTCATCGGGTCCGAGAACAAGCTTTTCTCACTTTCGGGTTCCGCTCTGGTCGTCTCTCCCTATATGAACGCGGATCGGAAGATCGTGGGCGCGGTGGGTGTCATCGGGCCGACCCGTCTGAACTACGGGCGCATCGTTCCGATCGTGGATTACACGGCGCAACTGGTCGGCAGGCTGATTGCCGACCGGGGTTGAGCCGGAAGATGGAAAGTTGAAGAGGCACGCATGTCCGACACCAGGCAGGAGAACATGGCCGAACAGGAAACCCCGCAGGAGGGTGACGCCCCCGAGGTCGATTTGACCGACGAACCGGTCGACGAATTCGACGCGCTGCGCGCCGAACGGGACGAGCTCAAGGACCGTCTTCTGCGCACGCTGGCCGAATCGGAGAACGTGCGCAAACGGGCCGAACGCGACCGCCGCGAATCCGAGAAATACGGCGGGACCCGCATCGTGCGGGACCTGCTGCCGGTCTACGACAACCTGCGCCGCGCGCTTGACAGCGCCGGTGAGGCTGCAGGGGATGCCGACAAGGCATTGATGGAGGGCGTTGAGCTGACGCTGCGCGAATTGCTCAAGGTTCTGACCAAGCACGGCGTCACGCCTATCGTGCCCGAAGTGGGTGAGCAGTTCGATCCGCAAAGCCACGAGGCGATGTTCGAAGCCCCTGTTCCCGGCACCAAGGCAGGCGAGATCCTGCAGGTGATGGCCGAGGGCTTCCTGCTGCATGACCGGCTGGTGAGGCCCGCGCAGGTGGGTGTCTCGTCGAACCCGGGCTAAGGCTTCTCCGCCAGGTCCTTCAACTCGTAGAGCAGCATCAACGCCTCGCGCGCCGTCATCTCGTCGGGATGAACGGTGGCGAGGCGCTCTTGCAGGGGCGAGGGGCCATCCTGTTTCACGGGGCGCGCTACCGGCGCGGCGGCGAACAGCGGCAGATCGTCGATCACCGCCTTTCGGTCACCGCCCTCACGCTCGCCCTTTTCCAATGCTTCCAGCACATCATGGGCCCGCGCGACCACGCTGTCGGGCAGGCCCGCGAGTTTCGCGACTTGCACCCCGTAGGACCGGTCGGCGGCACCCTCTCGGACTTCGTGCAGGAAAATCACGTCGCCCTGCCACTCCTTCACGGCGACGGTCGCGTTCCGCAGCCCGGGCAGGCGCGCGGCCAGCCCCGTCATCTCGTGATAATGCGTCGCAAAGAGCGCGCGGCAGCGGTTCACTTCGTGGAGGTGTTCCAGCGTCGCCCAAGCGATGGAGAGGCCGTCATAAGTCGCCGTGCCCCGCCCAATCTCGTCCAGGATGACAAGCGCGCGGTCGTCGGCCTGGTTCAGGATCGTCGCGGTTTCCACCATCTCGACCATGAAGGTCGAGCGCCCGCGTGCGAGATCATCGGCGGCACCGACCCGGCTGAACACCTGGCTGACAAGGCCGATCTCGGCCCTATCGGAAGGCACGAAACCGCCCATTTGAGCCAGAATCGCGATTAGTGCGTTCTGGCGGAGGAAGGTGGATTTACCCGCCATGTTCGGGCCGGTCAGAAGCGTGATGGCCGCGCCATCGCTCTCAGGGTTCAGGGCGCAGTCGTTGGCGACGAAGGGCGCGCCCTCGCGGGCCAACGCAGCTTCGACCACAGGGTGCCGCCCGCCGGTGATGTCGAAACGCCGATCGTCATGCATAGCGGGGCGGGTCCAGTTGCCCTCGGCGGCGCGACGGGCCAACGCGGCGGACAGGTCCAGCTCGGCCAGCGCGCGGGCGGTGTTCCCGATGGCGTCATGCTCGGCCAGAACGGCCTCGCGCAGCGATTGGAACAGCGCGCGCTCGATCTCCTGTGCGCGGTTGCCAGCGTTCAGGA
Organism: uncultured Roseicyclus sp.; assembly: GCA_964629305.1. Classification (GTDB taxonomy): domain Bacteria; phylum Pseudomonadota; class Alphaproteobacteria; order Rhodobacterales; family Rhodobacteraceae; genus Roseicyclus. The sequence goes on along the minus strand of CAZVQL010000107.1, from coordinate 2,049 downwards.
TTTTCGTCTCTAACTCGGACAATTCAAGCGTCGTGAACCGCACGGCATTGGCGGTGGTCTGGCGGTGGATGAACCGTTCGGACAGCGGCGGCGACAGCATCTTTTGCGCGTGCGTCGCCGTCGTCTCGATGAAGTAGCCCAGCACGTTGTTGTGCTTGATCTTCAGCGAGGTGACGCCCGTCGCCTCGACATACTCCGCCTGCATCCCGGCGATCACGCCGCGCCCTTCGTCGCGCAGGCGGCGCACCTCGTCCAGCTCGTCGCTGTAGCCCTCGGCAATGGTCCCGCCATCGCGCAACTGCACGGGCGGTTCGGCCACAAGCGCACGGTCGAGCAGGTCCGACAGGGCATCGTGACCGGTCAGACCGTCGTGTGCGTCGGCCAGAACCTCGGGGAGATCGACCTTGGAGAGGGCCCCGTGAAGCGCTGTCGCCCCCGCCAGCCCGTCGCGGATCGCCGCCAGGTCGCGTGGGCCGCCCCGGTCGAGCGCCAGCCGCGACAGGGCGCGGTCAAGGTCGGGGATGCGCCGCAGATGCGTCTCGATTTCGTCTCTAACCAGCGTGTCAGAGACGAAAAACGCGACCGCATCGTGCCGTGCGCGGATCGTGGCAAGATCGGTCGATGGCCCAGACAAGCGCCGCTCCAACAGCCGCGCACCCCCAGCCGTCAGCGTTCGGTCAATGACCGACAGCACCGTGTTCGCCCGCCCGCCCGATAGCGCTTGGGTCAACTCCAGGTTCCGCCGCGTGGCGGCGTCCAGTTGCAGCACCTGCCCCGCAGATTGGCGACGCGGCGCGCGCAGCAGCGGAAGGCTCCCTTTCTGCGTCAGCTCCAGATAGTCGATTAGCGCGCCCATCGCGGCGATCTCGGGCCGGGTGAAGGCACCGAACCCATCAAGCGACGCCACCGAGAAGAGCCGCGCGATGCGCCCCTCGGCTGAACGGCTGTCGAAACTGGTGGGCGCCAAGGTCGTGACCGCCGCGCCGATCTCTTCCATCGCGGTGATACGCTCGGGCGTCATGCCGTCCGACACCAGCACCTCGCGCGGGGCGAGCCGGGCCAGTTCCGGGCCAAGGCGCACGGGCGGGCAGGGCAGGACGTGGAAATCGCCGGTCGAGATATCGCACCAGGCCAGCGCGCCCTCGCCCCGGATCTCGGCGAAGGCCGCCAGGTAGTTGTGGCGCCGCGCCTCGAGCAGGGTGTCCTCGGTCAACGTGCCGGGTGTGACCAGCCGCACGACCTCGCGCCGGACCACGGCCTTGGAGCCGCCGCGCTTCTTGGCTTCGGCGGGGTCTTCCATCTGCTCGCAGATCGCGACGCGAAATCCCTTGCGGATCAGGGTCAAAAGGTAGCTTTCGGCACTATGCGCCGGCACGCCGCACATCGGGATGTCTTCGCCCGCGTGCTGCCCACGTTTCGTCAGGGCGATGTCGAGCGCGGCGGCGGCGGCGACCGCATCGTCGAAGAACATCTCGTAGAAATCGCCCATCCGGTAGAACAGGAGCGCATCGGCATGCTGCCCCTTGATCTCCAGGTATTGCGCCATCATCGGCGTCACTTGGCTCATCCCACCCCCCGCAGTCGCGGCCCCGAGCCTACGCAAGGCGGCCGCGGGATTGAAGCGGCAAAAGGCCCGAGTTGCCGGGGCGCAGGACAGTGGATAAACCGACCTTCGGCAACAGGGAGGGCGCCGCGCCATGGCCGACAAGACCAAGATCACCCGGGACGAGGCGCTGGCCTATCACCTTGAGCCGTATCCGGGGAAGATCGACATCTCGGCCTCGGTCCCGATGGCGACGCAGCGCGACCTGAGCCTCGCCTATTCCCCCGGCGTCGCCGTCCCTTGCGAGGTGATCGCGGAACGGCCCGAGACGGCCTATGACTACACGACCAAGGGAAACCTCGTTGCCGTGATCTCGAACGGAACGGCGGTTCTGGGTCTTGGCAATCTCGGCGCGCTGGCCTCCAAGCCGGTGATGGAGGGCAAGGCGGTGCTCTTCAAGCGCTTCGCCGACGTGAACTCCATCGACATCGAGCTCGACACCGAGG
>CAZVQL010000106.1:0-10259 GCA_964629305.1 uncultured Roseicyclus sp. | reverse complement strand
ACAGCGGCTCCGCCCCCTGGCAGACCAGGTCGTTCACGCACATCGCCACGAGGTCCACACCGATCGTGTCGTAAAGGCCGGTGTCGATCGCGATCTTCAGCTTGGTGCCCACCCCGTCGGTGGCGGCGACCAGCACCGGGTCGTCATAGCCCGCCGCCTTCAGATCGAAGAGCGCGCCGAACCCCCCAAGGCCCGACATCACGCCTAGGCGTTTCGTACGTGCGGCGGCGGGCTTGATCCGGTCGACCAGCGCGTTCCCGGCGTCGATGTCGACGCCCGCCTCGGCATAGGTGAGACCCGGTTTCGGTTCGGTCATGGCAGCGCTCCTCGGACGGCTCGCGCCGCCCCTAGCAAGACCGCGCGCCCGCGTCCATGCGGCAGTTGACCTAGCGCTTCTCGCCTGCGGCCGCCCGCGTCCCGATCCAGGCGAAGAGCGCGCCCATCGCACCGGTCGCGGCCACGATGATCAGCGCCTGTTGCAGGCCGCCCGGCGTCATCAGCATGGCGCGTATGGGCGGCAGCAGGATGGCGGGCAGCACGATCTGCAAGGCCACGAAGGTACCCAGGCACATTCCCCAGATCGTCGCCCAGTCGCGCAACACCAAAGTCCGGCTTGCGCGCCGCACCGCCTGCACGGCGATTTCGGCCATCGGGGCGGCCGCCAGGATCACGCCCGTCGCCTGCGTCGGCGGCAGGCCGGCGAAATTCTCGAGGACACCGAGAAGAAAGCGCACGCCGATCAGCCACAGCAGGTAACGCAAGGCGAGTGGAAGAAGCGGCGGCATGGTGATCCTTCGGAACCGTTTGCACGGGCAATAGGGCAGCCGCGCGGTCCGGGCAAGCCCGCGGCGCTTGACGGGGTCGGGCTGTCTGCTAAGCCACGGTCCCAGGCGGGCCTGTAGCTCAATTGGTTAGAGCAGAGCGCTCATAACGCTTTGGTTGGGGGTTCAAGTCCCTCCGGGCCTACCACACCCCTCCCGCCGACGCCCACGGATCGGGCCGTGGCGATGTTGCCCGTCAACCCGGCGCACGCGACGCCCCCGCTCGCAACCGGCAGACGCGCGGCCAGGCCCGATCCCGCGATCGTGAGGCCTGCCCGGCGAGAATCGTGGCAATCTCTACCGTATCTTCATCGACGCCGTGTTTCGATCGCGCAGGCAGGAGCGGAGGCGGCGTCCAGACGGCAGAAGGATGACGGCTCATGAACAGGCTCAGACTTGTGCTTTTCGCGCTCGACAATCTGTCGGCCATGGCAATCGACCGCGCCGGGGCCGACTGGGTCGGCGGCCCGCATCGCCGTGTCCGCGCCGAGGCGCGTGCGCGGCTGTACGACGCCGCGATGGACACGCTGCTCTGCGGCGCGCCACAGTCCCACACCACCGCGCGCGACTAACGCGGCAGCACCAGATCGACGCGCAGGCCGCCCAGATCGGCGCTGTCGCCGAGCGTCAGGCTCCCGCCATGTCGCTGCGCGATGTCCCGCGCGATAGCGAGGCCCAGGCCCACGCCCGAGCCCTTGTCCTGGTTGCGGGCGGCGTCGAGCCGCGCAAAGGGCTGCATCGCTTCCTCGCGCCGCGCCGCGGGGATGCCGGGCCCGTCGTCCTCGACCGTGATGCGCAGCGCGCGATCGGGCAAACTCAGCGTAACGCGCGCGCGCCGACCATAACGCAGTGCATTTCCCAGAAGGTTCGAAAGGCAGCGTCGTACCGCTTGCGGGCGCAGCATGACCAACTGCGATTTGTCCGGCGCGACAAGCTCGACCGTTCCGCCGCCGCGCACGGTATCGGACACCAGCGCGCTGACCAACGCGACAGGGTCGGTGGGGGTCGGATCATCCAGCGCTTCGCCCCGGGCGAAATCAAGGAAAGTCGCAAGGAGCGTTTCCATCTCCTCGACATCGCGACGCAGGTCGGCGACCTCGGGTCCGTCGTCCAGCATGCCAAGGCCAAGCTTCATCCGCGTCAAAGGCGTGCGCAGATCATGGCTGACACCCGAAAGCATCAGCGTGCGCTGGGCGATCATGGCTTCGATCCGGGCACGCATGTCGATGAAGGCACGCCCCGCGCTGCGCACCTCGGTGGCGCCGGACGGCGTGTAGGGCTCGAGACGGCCCTTTCCGAAGGCCTCGGCGGCGGTGGACAGCAGTTTGATCGGTTTCAACTGGTTGCGCAGGAACAGATATGCCACCCAGGTCATGAAGAGCCCGAAAAAGACCGTGAGAACAAGAAGCTGGTGGGGATTGGAGGCTGAGATCCGCTGCCGTGCCACCGATAGGGCGACACGCCCCGCCTCTGTCTCGAGCACGAAAAGAGGCCGCCGATCGGTGACAAGGTCGACGGCCACCAGCTGCGGCAGCTCTCTGCGAAGAACCCGGATCGCCTCGATCCCGGTCAGATCGTAGAAATGCCTCCGGTCTTCGAGATCACCTGTCGGGGGCTCCATCACCTGGATCTCGAGCGCCTGCGCGATCGCGTCGGCGTCCCCCCCGCTCTCGACCTCCGAGACCACCAGCGCCAGGTCGAGTGCAAGGGCATACGACATCTGCCCCGCAACCTCCTGGAAATAGCGTTGCAGGATCTGGCCCGAGACGACAATCTGCAGGGTGACGATCGGCACCAGCAGGATCAGCGCGGCGCGCCCGTAAAGGCCCCGCGGCATCATCTGTTTGAGCCACCCGAAATCCATGGCGCCAGTTAACCGGGCGGAGACAGGGATGAAAAGCGAAAGCCGCGCGGTTTGGCTCGAGGACGATCTCCGGCGCCTGACCGCGCCGAACCCGTCGCCGATGACCTTTCGCGGAACGAACACCTACCTTCTCGGCAGAGGTGAGGTGGCGGTGATCGATCCCGGTCCGGACGACCCTGTCCATCTCGAGACGATCCTTGATGCGCTTGATCCGGGCGAGCAGATCGGCGCGATCCTTGTGACCCATTCGCATCGTGACCATTCCCCCCTCGCCCGCCCCCTGGCCGAGCGCACCGGCGCCGCAGTGCTGGCCGCCGGACCGTCGGCCTGGGGCCGAAGCGCCGTGATGCAACGCCTCGCCGCAGCCGGCGACATCGGCGGCGGAGAAGGCGTGGACGAGGCGTTCGACCCAGACGAAAGGATTGCAGAAGGCGACACCGTGACGGGCCAATGGGGCCTGATCGAGGTGCTCGAAACACCGGGCCATATGGCCAACCATCTGAGCTTCGCCTGGCGCGGCGCACTGTTCACGGGCGATCTGGTGATGGGCTGGTCCACCTCCCTCGTCTCACCGCCCGACGGCGACATGGGAGCTTTCATGGCGTCCTGCAGGCGGCTGACCCACCGCAGCGACCGCATCTATCACCCGGGCCATGGCGATCCGGTGACCGACCCGGGCGCACGGTTGGCCGATCTGATTGCCCATCGGACAGCCCGCGAAGCACAGATCCTGTCCGCGCTGGAAACCACCGGACCGGCGACGGCCCTGTCGCTGACAGCGCAGGTCTACACCGATATCGCGGCGGCCCTCTTACCCGCCGCTGCCCGAAACGTATTGGCCCATCTCATTGATCTTCATGAAAGAAATGAGGTCACAACGACCAGCTCCCTGACTGCCACGTCCACCTTTTCCCGAGCATGAGGCAGCGATCCAGTTTTTTGCCCTCCCCCCTCTGGACGGGTGGAATCCGTCTTGCTATACGCAGCGCCAGTTCCGGCGTAGCTCAGCGGTAGAGCAGTTGACTGTTAATCAATTGGTCGTAGGTTCGATCCCTACCGCCGGAGCCAAAATCTCTTCTACTCGCGCAGCTACGGGCGCTCCCCATGGGCCGATGGGCTGCTGTGTCCTTAGAATGGTGAGGCCCAGACAGGCGCGACGCGTACAGCGCCGGCGATAGACAGCGCCGGATCATAACGTGCGCGGTGTCAGGCGTTCAGATCTTCGTCGAGAATGCGCTCGATCTCATCCAGAAACCGATGCGTCAAGTCGACTGCGGCACTCAGTTCGGGGTCGGTGCCGGGCTCACGCATCCAGGCGGTTTCGACCTCACGCGCAAGCTCCCCGAGCTTCGGAAACCCGAGGCTTGCTGCGACGCCGGCCGTCTTGTGGGTGTGATGAATGATGACTTCACGGTCCTTGCCGCCGATGTCTTGACCGCCATTGCGTTCAAGAATGGCATCTATGGCCAGGCATCTGTCGCCGAGATTGCCGAGGAAACTGCGGCGGACATGCGCAAAGGGATCATCCCGTTGCGCACCGGTATCGGGATAGGCCTTCATCCGCAACGCACGCATATATGATCCTGGCGGGTGATTGCCATCATGCCGTCAACGCCATCTGACCGGTCAACTCGCGGGTTTGCGAGATAGCTTCCTCGACAAGTCGCCGGGGCGCGCGCAGCTGGCTGACACGGAAATTGATGACCGGCCCGGTGGCGACCTGGGGCAGCGTGATCCCGAGATCCGAGTAGACGGCTTCGAATTCCGCAACATACCGGTTGAGGCGCGCGCTGAAATCATCGGAATTCAGCAATGCCGAACGCGCCGACAGCACCACGAATGTGCCGCCCCCCGCGTAAGACAGCATGCGGCGCGTGCCGCTGAGGCTGTCCGACAGGCAATTCGCCACATCGATCATGACCTCGCTGAACACCGCCCCACCCTCGAGGTCGTAGATCCGGCGTGCGTTCGTCACCTGGACACCGATGGCGCACATCGAAACCGCACGGAAAACTCCCATGGTCGTCAGGTAGTTACTCATCGCGAACAGGTCGATTGCCCCATCGACCTTCTTCAGGGGGATGCTGTCCATGAAGCCGTGCGACGGCGCGCTCTTGATGTCACGACCGGCGTTGGCCACCGCGAAGTTGGCGCGGAGGCGTTCACGCACCAGCTGCTGCACTACTCCAAGCCGTGCGCGCGTCTCGATCTTGTCGAGGGGTTTGGTAAGATAGTCGGTCGCGCCCGCGGCAAAGGCCCCGTCGATGTGGTCGCGATCCGACATCGCCGTTGCCATCACGATCGGCGTATCACGATACTTGGGCATGTCGCGAATGCGCGAACACAATTCGATGCCGCTTATCTCGGGCATACGGATATCGAGGATGAAGCAATCGAAATCGACAACAGCGAAATCAACCTTTCTCAAGGCATCTTCGGCCGAGTTCGCCAAAGTCACGTTCTCGTATCCCAATTCACTCAAGACCGCCTTGAGATACGTGAGAAAATCGCGATCGTCGTCAACTGCCAGGATCTTCATTCGCCCCAATCCTTGTATCGGCCGGCGTTTTAATGGCCTTCTTTTTTCAGCTTAATGCTGGATTTTGTCATTAGTTGGACTGATCCATGTCAGCGGCAGATGCCTTGCCGACAGGATCGATCGTGGTTCACCACGCGCGCCTCGCCCAGGCTTCGCGGATTTGAACCCCGAGGGTCATGGGGTCGAACGGCTTCGTTATGACATGGAGCGCGCCCTGCCGAATGAGATCGGCCGAGATCTCGTCTTCCGCCTTGGCCGTCATGAAGATGGTCGGGATATCGTGCACCCCGTGCATGGCGCGCAGGCTGCCCCACAGTTGGGGGCCGGTCGTGCCCGGCATCATGACATCGAGAAGCAAAAGATCGGGACGGATCTGCGCCACTTTCGACAAGGCGGTCTCGGCACTCTCGAATTGGTGGAGCGTGAAGGTATCGACGATCTGCAGCGCCATCCGTGTGATTTCGCGAATGTCCTCGTCATCATCCACATGGAGAATAACGGACGGCCCGACTTGTTCGACCATGTCTTACCTCGTTCGGGTTGCCTTCAGGCGATATGTCTCGTTTCGCCGTCGGCTGCGGTTTTTCTCAGTTCGATATGGAAGATCGTGCCGCGCGTCGGTTCCGAGTCGAAGCCGATGGTACCGCCATGCTGCTCGACGATCTTCTTGCAGATGGTCAGCCCAAGCCCCGTTCCCGGGCGACCCTTGGCGTTCACGTTGCCGGCTTGTGTGAAGCTGTCGAAAATGGTGGCCTGAGCAGCCTTGGGGATGCCGGGGCCAGCGTCCTGCACCTCGATGCGCCAGCTTGCACCGCGTTCGCGAACACGAACGTAAACGGTGCTGCCCACGGCCGAGAACTTCGCCGCATTCGACAAAAGGTTCGCCATGACCTGCATCATGCGGTCCGGGTCGAACAGCGCCATGGCCGGCCACGGAGAGGGTTCGACCACGATATCGACGTCGCATTCCGCGGCATAGCCTGCGTTCGCCTCGGCGGCTTCCTTGAGAAGGTCTTGCAGATCGTTGGGCTGCAGATCGACGGTCATCTCGCCACTCGAAAGCTTCTGCAGCACGAGGATATCGTTGACGATCGACACCAGGCGCTCGCTGTTGCGGCTGGCGACAGCCACCGTGCGCGCCGCATCCGGAGACAGCTCACCCAACACCCCGGACTCGAGCAGGCGAAGCGCGCCACGGATCGACGTCAGGGGCGTGCGCAATTCATGGCTCACCGTCGAAACGGAGCTCAGCTTGAGCTGCTCGGCTTGCCTGCGCGCCGAGGTGTCACGCACGACGGAAACCAGGGTACGGCCCGTGCTGAAGTCATCGCTGATATGGGTCAGGATCTCCACGGGTCCGGTGGAATGGTCGATCTCGATCCGGCCGACCTCGACCTCGCCCGACAGGACCGGGGCGATATGGTCGCGATACTGTGCGAGTTCGGCCTCGGAGAAGAGATCGAGCAGACAGATTTGTCTGGCCTGCTCCGGGCTGACACGCAGCCGGGAGCGGGCCTTGCGGTTCAGGTACTTCAGTTTGAAGGTCTTGGCATCGTAGATATAGACCTCGTCCGGCAGGGCCTCGACGATCGCGTTGCGGCCGACAACCACCCCTTCTGCAAGGGCCTTGGTCAGGTCGGTCCGCACCGAAATCGTATCCGCGATCCGCCCCTTTTCGTCATATCGCGGAAGGATCGTCGTCTGCACGCGGATCGCATCGCCCGCCTTGGTCAGCAGGTCCTGACGGCCACGCCAGACCATGCCTTTCTCCAACGTGTCGACCATCTGCGGGAGGGGGTCATCGTCGTTGTAGATCGCCCTGACATGTTTGCCGACGATCTCCTCCTCGTCGTAGCCGAACGCATCGATGAAGTTCTGATTGACCTTGATGATGTTGCCGTCGAGATCGGTGATGCTGACGATCGTGTGCTCGCTCAACGCCCGCTCGCGCGCATCGACGGCATGGTCCAGACGCCGGATCGAAGCAACGTTATGAGGGGTTCGCGCAATGCGAAGGGCAAGCACCGACAACAGGGCGGCAAAGGCCGCAACGACGACATAGAGAACCATGAAGACAATGGGATCCGTTTCCTCGATCTGGGGGATCCATTGCATCAGAAGCAGCGTCAGGGCGAAGGCGATTGCCGCATCACCGACGACGAGACTGAACAATGTCTTCTTCGAAAGATTCATCATCACACTGCTCTCTGACGTGTCGCCTCTTTCTTGAAGCGTCCACGATCAACTCTAGGATTTATAGCCGTGGGTACGTGCCAAGGTCGGCGAAAAAATGTCGGTGTTGGCAAAAAAGGTGGGCGGAGCGTTGCAATCGTGCCCGCTATTCCGCCGCTATGTCCTGTCTCGCGTCGGTCTGCATCTCCAATCGGAAGGTCGTGCCACGCTCGTCGGACCTCCGAACAGAGACCGTTCCGCCGTGCAGCCGCGCCAGTTCCCGGCAAATGGGCAATCCAAGCCCGACACCGCCCCCTGCGCGCGTCGGCGATGCGTCAAGCTGGATGAAACGCTCGAAAATGTTTGCGCGCTGATCCTCGGGAATACCCTTGCCCGAGTCCTCGACCTCCACCCATGCGATATCGCCGGTGGTCCCGGTACGGACCTCGATTTTTCCGTCGTCGGTGAACTTCAGAGCATTACTGAGCAGGTTCGTCAGGATCTGCCGAAGGCGCAACCTGTCGCCAGTGACGTGAACCGCATCCCCGCCCTTGAGACCAAGCGCCAAACCCTTTTTATCGGCGAGCGGTTGGAACTCTTCGACGACCTCGCTCGCAAGGCTTGCCAGATCGACCGGCTCGAGGGTCAGGGTCATTTGACCCGCCTCGACCGAAGACAGATCAAGGATCGTGGAAATCAGATCGACGAGTTGCCTGCCCGATCGGTCGATCTGTCCACCGAAGTGTTTCAGCTCTGTCTCGAGCCCATCCAGCGCCCCTGTCGCACCGGCAAGATCGCCCGCCTGCAGCGCCTCGCGGAGCTGCACGAAAGCGGGCAACTTCTCGCAGTTGCGGATAAAGGCGTTGAAGCCGAGAACCACGGTCATCGGCGTCCGTAATTCGTGGCTGACGTTGTTCATGAAAACGGTCTTCGCTGCGCTTGCCGCCTCGGATTTTGCAAGCGCCGCCTTGAGTTCGCTGATGTCGACCCGGAAGCCCACCGTATTGCCGCTTTCGGTCTTGCGTTCCGTCACCCTCAGCCACCGCCCATCGGGCAACCGTTGCTCCGTGGTGCGGCCCGAGGTTTTGTGGGCCTCCATCCGCTTCGCCAGCCAGTCTTCTTCCCGTCCGATGGCCTCTTTGTATTGGCCCACCGCAAGACCGGCACGCAGGATGCTTTCGAATGTCGCGCCGGGCACGATGGCATGAGCCGACGCTGCATAGATGTCGCGATAACGATCGTTGCACATGATCAACCGATCATTCGCGTCGTAGATGGAGAAACCGTCGTCCAGCGCGTTCACGGCTTCATGCAAATGGCGCTCGGCACGCCGCTTCCGACGCGCGGCTTTCTGGAACGCGAACAGGATGCCCGACGCGCCGAACGCGAGCAGCGCAATCAGCAACCACAACCGATCACTGTCCGGAGAGGTGGTCGACCACCCCGCCCGAGGCGCGACCTCCAGTGTCCAGGACAAGCCCGCCACGTCGATCTGCGCCGTAACGGGTGCCTCGATGGCAGCGTCGGACAGAGTGACAACGCCCTCGCCCGCTTGATCGATGACACGAACGGCGAGGCTTTCAGCCGCGTCGATCAACCCGCTTTGTTCAAACACGAAATCCGAGTCGACCACGACAGACACGATGCCCCAATCGCGTTCGGGCGCGTCGATGTCACCCCCAGGGGCAGCGACGATCGTTCGGGTGATCAACCCACGCCCTCCCTGGATCAGGTCATGGGGACCGCTCAGAACCGTTCGGCCCGATTGCCGTGCAGCCATGACAGCGGCGCCGAAATCAGCGTGGCCCGAGATGTCGAGCCCCAACGCGGCCTCGTTGCGGTCCCGGGGAAAGACATAGGCAATGATGTCGTCGGGCGCAGCGGCGACATTGACGATCCCGCCGACACCTCCGGCGAGCCGTCCCACCACCTCGGCAAACCTGTCGCTAGAGAGATCCGGGTCAGCCTCGAAAGCCGCTCGCGTGCCTTCCGTGATCAGGATGTATTCGCTCAACTGGTACTGAATGCCGTCGGCGACATCATTCGCATATGCAGCAAGTTCGGCGCGCTCGAGTGCCGCGTGCCGCTCATTGAGGGCAGAAGTCGCCACGATGCCGCCTACGATAGCCGACAGGGCGATGCCGAAGTAGCCGCCAGATTGCATGCTGCCGATATGCCTGTTGTTTTTTTGCTGGGCCCTCCGACCGGCACGCTAAAATGAAGCTCGGCAATGGTGAGTAGTCGGAGGTTTGATTGTCATTGTATCGTATTGCCCCGCGCTGTCCTGCGGCATGTCTGGAAGGTCACAGAAGGACGCACGCTGTTGCGGCTTTGCAATAGCGATGGCCAGGTTGCTTGCCGCAAGCCAGAACAGGCTGAAGCGCGAGGTGGCACGGGATGCATTTCCGCGAACCGCCTTGGCTCGGGCGTAGCCCATGGCATACCCGAGCCAAGGCGGTTCAGGATGTCCTGTCTCCGCTCTGGGCCGCCTTGCCCCGCCGCAAGAGCTTGAGCGCGGGCAGGAAGATCAGGATCAAGGCAACCACCGTGATCGGACCCGCAACGGGCCGCGTGAAGAAGATCGACGGATCCCCCGACGAAAGCAGAAGCGACTGGCGCAGCGTCGGCTCCGCGATGGGGCCCAGCACGATGGCAAGAACCGCGGGCGCCAGCGGATAGTCGAAGCGCCGCAAGACAAAGGCCCCAAGCCCGAAGATCACGATCAGCCAGATGTCGAACATATCCCGCGTCGCCGCGAACCCGCCCGCGATGGACAGCACGAAGATCATCGGCGCAAGGATCGTGAAGGGCATCCTGAGCATCCAGATGAAGACCGGGATGAAGGCCAGGTTGATCAGCACCG
>CAZVQL010000105.1:0-10404 GCA_964629305.1 uncultured Roseicyclus sp. | reverse complement strand
TGGACGACGACCTGCCGGTCTGGGTGCCGGTGCCCGCGCTGGCCGAGATCCAGGTGGCGCTGGAAACCGCCGTGGCCCATGTGACCGAGCTGGAAGGCTTCGATCTGAAACGGATCATGCGCACCGGCACGGTGGCCAGCCTCGACAACCGCAACTGGGAGCTGCGCGACCAGACCGGCCCGGTGCAGCGCCTGAGCCAGAGCCGCGCCGTGGCGCTCGACATGGAAAGCGCCACGATCGCCGCCAACGGCTTTCGCTTCCGGGTGCCCTACGGCACGCTTCTGTGCGTGTCCGACAAGCCGCTGCACGGCGAATTGAAGCTGCCCGGCATGGCGTCGGAGTTCTACAAGACGCAAGTGTCGCGCCATTTGTTGATCGGTGTTCGGGCCATGGAAGCCCTGCGCGACATGCCTTTGGAGCGGCTTCACAGCCGGAAATTGCGCTCCTTCGAAGAGACGGCGTTCCTCTGAAGGGCAAAAAAACGCCATCTAGGCCCTGTTTTTGGGCTTTTCCCTCACGCAAAGCGTTGTGTGCGGCAACCATATTCGGTTAGTTTTAGCACAACGGGCCCAACGGCTCGGGCAGTATTCAGGAGAAGAAGACCAATGGCACAGAAACCCATGACCAAGACCCAGCTCGTTGCCGCCATCGCCGACGAGATGGGCGGCGACAAGAAGACCGCGGCCGCTGCGCTGGACGCCGTCACCGCCATCGTGACCAAGGAAGTCGCTGCTGGCGGCGCCGTCACGCTGCCGGGCATCGGCAAGGTCTATTGCCGCGAGCGCCCCGAGCGCATGGTCCGCAACCCGGCCACCGGCGAGCAGATCAAGAAAGAGGCCGACAAGCAGGTGAAGGTCACCGTTGCCAAGGCACTCAAGGACAGCGTGAACGGCTGATTGCCCTTCCATCGCTTTCGTGAAAGGGTCGCGCCGCAAGGGCCGCGGCCCTTTCTCTTTTGTACCCGACGGCATCCATGGACATTCGCGCGCTTCTGGCCGGGCTTCTCTTCGCCCTGATCTGGTCCTCGGCCTTTACCTCGGCGCGCATCATCGTCGAGGCCGCGCCGCCGGTGACGGCATTGGCGATCCGTTTCCTGCTGTCGGGGCTGATCGGCGTGGGCATCGCGCTGGCCATGGGGCAGGGGATGCGCCTGACGCGGCCGCAATGGCGCGCCGTCGTCATCTTCGGCATCTGCCAGAACGCGCTTTATCTCGGGCTCAACTTCGTCGCGATGCAATGGGTCGAGGCATCGCTTGCGGCGATCATCGCGTCCACCATGCCGCTTCTGGTCGCCGCTGCCACGTGGGGGCTGTTCCGTGACAAGCTGCCGCCACTGGGACTGGCAGGGCTGGCGGCGGGGTTTTTCGGTGTGGGCCTGATCATGATCCAGCGCCTTGGCGGGGGAGCGGACGGGTTGGGGGTGGTGCTCTGCCTCGTTGCCGCGGTCGCGCTGACAGTGGCGACGCTCTCGGTGCGCGGGGCGGCGTCGGGCGGGGGCAGCCTGATGATGATCGTTGGCCTGCAGATGCTGGTGGGCGCCGCGGCGCTGGCGCCGGTGGCCATCCTGACCGAAACATGGGTCGTCGACTGGTCCACGCCGCTGGTCGTCGCCTTCGTCTACACCACGTTGATGCCGGGGCTTCTGGCGACGCTCATCTGGTTCTGGCTGGTGGGCCGGATCGGCCCGACGCGGGCGGCGACCTTCCACTTCCTGAACCCGGTTTTCGGCGTGGCCATCGCCGCGGTTCTGCTGGGAGAACGGCTCAGCTGGGTGGACGCGCTGGGCGTGGCTATCGTGGCAGCGGGCATCCTCGCCGTGCAGCTGTCCCGGGCCAAGCCCACCTGATCTCACGGACCGATCACGCGTTTGTCGAATGACAGGTGGGCCGCCCTTGGGCATGAGGGCGGCATGGAACTTTTTCTCGCATATGGCGCCGGGGTGCTGACCCTTATCAACCCGTGCGTTCTGCCCATCCTGCCGATCGTTCTGGCCGGTGCCTTGCAGGCCAGCCGCTGGGGGCCGCTGGCGCTTGCCGCGGGGATGGGCCTTGCCTTTATCACGCTTGGCTTCACGGTCATCGCCGCGGGCCACCTTGTCGGGCTGACCGAGGCGATGGTCGCGCGCGCTGGCGCGATGCTGATGATCGCCTTCGGCCTCATCCTGCTGATCCCGCAAGCCTCGGCCCGTTTCGCCACTGCGACCGCCGGTTTCGCCGAGCGTGCGGACACCGGCATGCGCCAGACGCAGACCGACGGCTGGCAGGGCCAGTTCCTCGGCGGCCTGCTTCTGGGCGCGGTTTGGAGCCCTTGCGTCGGCCCCACCCTCGGCGGTGCAATCTCTCTCGCCAGCCAGGGCGAGGACCTGCTGCGCGCCTTTACCATCATGGTTGGCTTCGCACTGGGCATCGGCACCGTCGTGGTCGCCCTCGGCTACGGCGCGCGGCAGGCGCTGCGCCGCCACATGGGCACGCTGCAGCGGTTTGCCCAAGCCTCGCGCCCCATTCTTGGGGGTGTGTTCCTGTTCGTCGGTGTCGCGATCCTGATGCGCTGGCACCATATCGCCGAGGCCTGGCTGTTGGACCGGATGCCGGTCTGGCTGCAGGACCTCTCCGTCGCCCTTTGAAGCGTTAAAAGGAGTTCGCACCATGACCACCCGCCGCCAGATCCTTCTGGGCGCAGCCGCGCTTGGCCTTCTGCCCATCGCTCGCGCCGCGGAGGCGATGATCGACTATGCCCCCGGCCTCGTGCAGCAGCGGCTGGCCGCCGGCGAAACCGTCTTCGTCGATTTCTCGGCGACCTGGTGTTCGACCTGCCGCGCGCAGGGCCGCGTGATCGAGGGCCTGCGCGCTGCGAACCCCGCTTATGACGCCGCCATGACCTTCGTGAAGGTCGATTGGGACACGTACGGAAGTGGCGAGCTGTCGCGCGCGCTCAGCATTCCGCGCCGGTCGACACTGGTGGTGTTGCGCGGTGAACGGGAACTGGGCCGTATCGTTGCGCAAACCGCGGAACGCGATATTCGCGCACTCATGGATCTCGGCCTCGGCTGAGGATGGATCAGGGAAGGCTGGCGGCGACCACGATCACGTTGTCGACGGCCCAGATCGGAGCGGCGATCGCGTCGCCGTCTTGTGGCGTCTCTGCCGAAGGCATGGGCGCGATCGTCAGCTCCAGTTCCTGACCAGGCGTTGCGACCGCCATCTCGACAACCAGCCGGGTTTCGTTCAGCGCTGGCGTACCTTCGGCGAAGCCAAGCGGACGCGGTCTGTCGAGCATCGTACGCAGCATGATGCCGTCACCGCCAAGGTCTTCTGTCATTTGAGCGTCAATCAACTCTGGCCGCGAAGAAAACCGCTGTCGGAGGACGGGCTGACCGTTCACCGCAAGTTCCAGCCCCTCGAGCGCCCAGTCGTCAATGGCGATCAGATCAAGACGCACGGTTGCCTGGACCGTGCCGTCCGGCAGGGCCACGACTCGGGTCAGCGTGGTATCTCCGGGTTGCACAAGCCAGATCGCGCCCAACCCAACGTGATCGCTGTTGCGTTGGCCGGCTGACCAGCCGGCGGTGCTCACGGCGGTGCCATCTTCGAAAAGAACGAGCGTTTCCGAAGGTCCGAGGCTGCGCAGACCGCCCACGAAACTGCCATACTGAGAGGCTTGGCCTGCGGCCTCGGTACGGATTACGGCACCGGCGATGACGGCCCCGGCCATCAGTGCGACAAGGATCAGCAGCCCATCAAGGCCGAAAATACTGCGTCGAAAATATGGGCGCAAAGAGCCTCCCATCATCAGACATCCAAACTTTTCCCCAAGTTTGGACTTAATCGAAATAAAATGTGGCGGAAAAGTGGCAGCGATCAGGTGCTTTCCAAGCATTATCTGCCAAACGCAAACGGTTCCTTTGCGCCTTGGGGGATTGTTCCCAAGACGCGGTCAAGCCGTCGTGTTTTTAACAAGTTGTCAGCCGATTTTGCCGCGATTGCCGCCGACCTGCCCCCGATGCAGAAGCAGGTGATCGAGCAGGACACAGGCCATCATCGCCTCGCCGACCGGCACGGCGCGGATTCCAACGCAGGGATCGTGCCTTCCCTTGGTCACAATCTCCGTCTCTTCGCCGGATTTCGTGATCGTCTTGCGCGGCGTCAGGATCGACGAGGTGGGCTTGACGGCGAAGCGCACGACGACGTCCTGCCCGGTCGAGATCCCGCCGAGGATGCCACCTGCGTGGTTCGAGCTGTAGACCGGACCGTCGGGCCCCATCGTGATCTCGTCTGCATTGGCGCTGCCGGTCAGCGCGGCAGCCGCCATGCCATCGCCGATCTCGACGCCTTTCACGGCGTTGATCGACATCATCGCCGCCGCAAGGTCGGTGTCGAGCTTGCCGTAGACAGGCGCGCCAAGCCCCGCGGGCAGACCCGAGGCCGTGACCTCGATCACAGCACCGACGCTGTCGCCGGATTTGCGCAAACTGTCGAGATAGGTCGCCCAGTCATCGGCCGCCTGCGCGTCGGGCACCCAGAACGGATTGCGCTCGATCTCATCCGCATCGAAGCGCGCACGGTCGATGCCGTGCGGCCCCATCTGCACCATGTAGCCGGTGATCTTCAGCCCCGGCACCATCTCGGCCAGCGCGGCCCGTGCGATGCCGCCCGCGGCGACCCGCGCCGCCGTCTCGCGCGCCGAGGATCGGCCGCCACCGCGATAGTCGCGGATGCCGTATTTCTGCCAATAGGTGATATCGGCGTGCCCCGGGCGGAACTTCTCGGCGATGTCGCCGTAATCCTTCGACCGCTGGTCGGTGTTGCGGATCATCAGCTGGATCGGCGTGCCGGTCGATTGCCCCTCGAACACGCCCGAAAGGATCTCGACCTCGTCGGGTTCGCGGCGCTGGGTGGTGTACTTGTTCTGCCCCGGCTTCCTGCGGTCGAGCCAATGCTGGATCGCCGCCGCATCGATCGGCACACCGGGCGGGCAGCCGTCGACCGTCGCGCCAAGCGCGGGCCCGTGGCTTTCGCCCCAGGTCGTGACGCGGAACAGGTGGCCGAAGCTGTTGAGGCTCATCGCGCGGGCATCCTTTTTTACTCGGGTCTCGGCCTATCGCCCTGCGGCGAAAATGCCAAGCCGCTTGCGAAGCGGACGGCCCGGCGCTACGTGTTGCGACACCTCGGGGTGGCCTGATTGGCCTGAGATGCGCGAAGCGACGTGCGAACCCGTTGAACCTGAACCGGTTAGGACCGGCGGAGGGAAGGTTTGCGGGCCAACACACGCCCCACACTTCACTTCGCCCGTCGCAATGGAGGAGTGAAGGATGAAACACACCATCATCGCAGCGGGACTGTCTGTTTTCGCGGGGGCCGCTTTCGCGCAGACCCCGGTGCTGACAGTCTACACCTATGACAGCTTCGTGCCCGACTGGGGCGCAGGCCCTGCCATAGAAGAGGCGTTCGAGGCCGTCTGCACCTGCGACCTGCAATTCGTCGGCACGGGCGACGGCGCCTCGATGCTGGCGCGCCTGCGGCTTGAGGGGGCGCAGACCGAGGCCGATGTGATCCTCGGGATCGATACGAACCTGACGCAGGCGGCGCGTGAGTCGGGCCTGATCATGGAGCATGGTATCACCCCCGAGGGCCTGACCGTGCCGATCGACTGGACCGACCCGCATTTCCTGCCCTTCGACTGGAGCTATTTCGCCTTCGTTCATCGGCGCGACCTTGAGAATGTGCCGACCAGCTTCGAGGAGCTTGCCGAGAGCGACACCACGATCCTGTTGCAGGACCCCCGTTCGTCGACGCCCGGTCTTGGCACCGTCATGTGGATCAAGACGGCCTATGGCGACCGCGCGCCCGAGATCTGGGAGGGCCTTGCCGACAACATCGTGACCATCACGCCCAGCTGGTCGGATAGCTACGGCCTGTTCCTCGAGGGAGAGGCCGACATGGTGATGAGCTGGACAACCTCGCCCGCCTATCACCTGATCGCCGAAGACGACCCGAATTTCACCTCGGCCGAGTTCTCGGAGGGGCATTACATCCAGGTCGAGGTGGCGGGGATCGTTGCCTCAACCGACCAGCCCGATCTGGCGCGCGCCTTCATGGAGTTCATGATCTCGCCCGGGTTCCAGGACGTGATCCCGACGACGAACTGGATGTACCCGGCCGCGTCGAGCACCTTGCCTGACGGGTTCTCGGGCCTGACCATCCCCGAGCAGGCGCTGCTTCTGTCGCCCGAAGAGGCCGCGGCGATCCGTGACGAGGCGGTGGCGGAATGGCAACGCGCGCTCAGCCGCTAGCCGCGATCCACTGGACGGGCGCGGTGTTGGCCGCGCTCGTCACGCTGGCGGTGCTCGGCCCGCTCGGCGCGGTCATGCTGCGCGCCGATTGGCCGCCCGCGCTGGGCCCCGCCGACTGGGCCGCGATCCGCTTCACGCTGGTGCAAGCCGCCTTGTCGGCGCTTGTCAGCGTGACCCTTGCCATCCCCGTGGCCCGCGCCCTGGCGCGGCGCAATTTCGCGGGACGGCGGGCGTTGGTAACGCTGATGGGCGCGCCGTTCCTTCTTCCGGTCATCGTTGCGGTTCTGGGCCTTTTGGCGGTCTTCGGGCGCGCCGGCTGGCTGAACGAGGCGCTGGCCGCGCTCGGCGCGGGGCGCATCGACGTCTACGGATTGCAAGGGATCGTGTTGGCGCATGTGTTCCTGAACTTGCCGCTCGCCGTGCGGCTGATCCTGCAAGGCTGGCAGGCGGTGCCATCGGAACGCATCCGGCTGGCTACCTCGCTGGGCTTCTCCAGCGCCGACATGCGGCGGCAGTTCGAGCGCCCGATCCTTCGCGCGACCCTGCCGGGCGCGGCGCTGCTGATCTTCCTCATCTGCACCACGAGCTTTGCGGTCGCGCTGATCCTTGGCGGTGGGCCGTCCTCGACCACGGTCGAGCTGGCGATCTACCAGGCGTTCCGCTTCGACTTCGACCTCGGGCGCGCGGCGCTGTTGGGCCTGATCCAGGTGGCGATCTGCCTCGGCGCGGGCGCGCTCGCCTTTGGTGCGATCCGGCGGCAGGAGGTCGGCGCGGGCCTCGACCGTCCGGCGCTGCCCTGGCCGGGCGATACGGCGCGCGCGCGGGCGCTGGACGTGGCGGCGATCTTCGGCGCGGCGGCCTTCCTGCTGCTGCCACTGGCGGCCGTCCTGCTCAAGGGGCTGCCCGCGATGGGCGGGCTGCCGACCGTGGTCTGGGAGGCGGCGCTGCGGTCCATCGTCCTTGCGCTGGCTTCTGCGGCGCTGTCGGTCGCCCTCGCGCTGCCCATCGCGCTTCTGGTGACGCGGCTCAGCCGCCCCGGCCTGGTCGAGGGGCTGGCCTTTCTCACCATTGCAGTTTCCCCGCTGGTGATCGGAACCGGTATTTTCCTGCTGGTCCGCGCGGTCACCAACCCCATACCGCTTGCCCTGCCGGTCACCGGCGTCGTCAACGCGCTGGTGGCACTCCCCTTCCTTCTGCGCGCGCTGGTGCCGGCCGCGATTGAGGCCGAGGCGACCCAAGGCCGCCTGGCCGAGGCGCTGGGCATGAGCGGGCTTGCCCGCCTGCGCCACGCGATCCTGCCACGGCTGATGCGGCCGCTCGGTTTCGGCGCGGGGCTAGCGGCGGCATTCTCAATGGGCGATCTGGGTGTCATCGCCTTGTTCTCGACGCCGGGGCAGGGGACGCTGCCGTTGGAGATGTACCGGCTGATGGGATCCTACCGCACCGATGACGCGCAGGGCGCCGCCGTGCTGCTCATGGCGCTGACGCTGGCGTTGTTCTGGGCCTTCGACAGGGGAGGGCGCCTTGATGCTGTCGCTCGATGAACTGAGATTCACGCAGGAGGGGTTTAACCTGTCCCTTTCGGGCGAGATCGCGACCGGGTCGCGTGTTGCCCTTCTGGGGGCATCGGGAAGCGGGAAAAGCACGCTTTTGTCGCTGATCGCGGGGTTCGAATGGCCCGACCGCGGACGCATCCAGTGGGCGGGTCAGGACATCACCAAAGCGCCCGTCGCGGCGCGGCCCGTGTCGATCCTGTTCCAGGACGGGAACCTGTTCCCGCATCTCTCGGTGTTCGACAACGTCGCGTTGGGCCTGCGGCCCGATCTTCGGCTTGCGGCGGAGGACCGGGACCGCGTGACCGAAAGCCTGGCCCAGGTCGGGCTGACCGACCATGCGGGCAAGCGGCCCGCCGCCCTCTCGGGTGGGCAACAGGCGCGGGTGGCGCTGGCGCGAATGCTCTTGCGGGACCGGCCCCTGGCCTTGCTCGATGAGCCCTTCGCGGCGCTCGATCCGGGGCTGAAGACCGAGATGCTGGCCCTCGTGCAGGAGCTTTGCGCCGCTCGCGGGCTGACGCTTCTCATGGCTTGCCATGACCTGCGCGATGCTGAGCGACTGTGCGATCGGCTGTGGCTGCTGGAGGATGGGGCGAAGGTGCTGGACGTGGGGTTGGCCGACCTGCGCGACGATCCACCGGAAGTGTTGCGCCCGTGGATGTGACGGCGCGGTGGGCAGTATTGCCCAGCCTGCGAAGGGCCGGATTGAAACGAAAAACGCGCCCCGGGGGGCGCGTTTTGCTTTGCGTTTCTCGGATGCCTCACTCGGCGGGCTGGCGGCCCTTGGCGCGTGCCTTGACCGGGGCCCAGATGCGCTTGTTGGTGAGGTAGAGCAGCACCGACAGGATGCCGAGCATCAGAATGGCGGTGAAGCCCATCTGCTTGCGCGCCATCAGGGACGGCTCGGCGGTCCAGGTCAGAAAGGCAGCGACGTCCAGCGACATCTGCTCGACCGTGGCCTCGGTGCCGTCGTTGTACTCGACAGCGCCTTCCCACAGCGGCGGGGCCATCGCGATGTAGCCACCCGAGAAGGTCTCGTTCCCGTAGAGGATCGCACCGAATTCCTCGCGCTCGGACCCGGTGTAGTGGGTCAGAAGCGACGCGACGTATTCCGGCCCGCCCATCCCGCGGAAGAGCGGGTTGAGGCCAAGACCGTAGGGCCCGGAGAAGCCCGCGCGCGCCTTGGTCATCAGGCTGAGGTCGGGCGCATTCTCGAGGCTCGACATCGGGAAGTTGTCGTTGGGCGTGGCCGCGCGCCAATCCTGCAGGTCTTCATCGTAAACCTCGATGAAGTTCTGCTCGATGTAGGCGCGCACCTCTTCCTCGCTGAGACCCGGGCCGCCCTCGTCCGAGAGGGTCCGGATCGGCACGTAGCGCAGGCCGTGGCAGGCCGCACAGACCTGCGTGTAGACCTGCAGACCACGCTGCAGCTGGTTTTGGTCGAAGGTGCCGAAGGGGCCTTCGAAGGAGAAGGCGTAATCGGTCACATGACCTGCGCCGCCCGCGGCGAGCGCCGCCCCCGAGGAGAGGGCCAGCGTCGCAGCCGCAACGGTGCTGATGGCAAGTTTCCTGAGCATACTCAGTGTCCTTTCTCTCACTCGGCGGGCGATGCGGCGGGCGAGGTCACGCCACCGTGGCCGTCGTCGCCTTTGCCGTAGTGCTCGTTGAAGTCATCCTCGATCGTATCGGGCTGCGGCAGCGGCTTCTCGATGACGCCGAGCAGCGGCAGGATCACCAGGAAGTAGGCGAACCAGTAGGCCGATCCGATCAGGGCGATGTAGGGGTAGATGCCTTCTGCCGGCATCGCGCCCGCCCACATCAGGACGAAGAAGTTCACGACGAAGAGCCAGAACCACCACTTGAACATCGGCCGGTAGCGACCCGAGCGGACCGACGAGGTGTCGAGCCAGGGCGCCAGCGCCATCACGACGATTGCGCCGAACATCGCCAGCACGCCGAAGAACTTGGCGTCGATGATGCCGCCCGTGATGAAGCTGGTCAGGATCACCACCCACACGTCGCCGTCGAAGGCGCGCAGGATCGCGTAGAACGGCAGGAAGTACCATTCGGGCACGATGTGGGCCGGCGTCACCAGCGGGTTGGCCTCGATGTAGTTGTCGGGGTGGCCGAGGTAGTTCGGCATGAAGCCCACGATCGCGAAGAAGACCGCCAGGATCACGGCGAGCGCGAAGAGGTCCTTGATCACGAAGTAGGGCCAGAAGGGCAGGGTGTCGGCCTCGGCTTCCTTCTTGGAGGTGCGGCGCACTTCGACACCGGTCGGGTTGTTGTTGCCCGTGGTGTGGAAGGCCCAGATGTGCAGGATCACCATGCCCAGGATCACGAAGGGCAGGAGATAGTGCAGCGACAGGAAGCGGTTCAGCGTGGCGTTGTCCACCGCCGGTCCGCCCAGAAGCCAGGTCTGGATCGCCTCGCCGACAAAGGGGATGGCGCCGAACAGGCCGGTGATCACGGTTGCACCCCAGAAAGACATCTGACCCCAGGGCAGAACGTAGCCCATGAAGGCCGTGCCCATCATCATCAGGTAGATGAGCATGCCGATGA
>CAZVQL010000104.1:0-10434 GCA_964629305.1 uncultured Roseicyclus sp. | reverse complement strand
GCCTTGACGCTTTCGATCACGACGATCTCGTCGCCCTTGGCGACCTGCGTCTCGATCTCGGGCAATTCCACGAACACCACGTCGCCCAGCTGGGTCGCGGCGTATTCGGTGATGCCGACGGTGACGATGTCGCCATCGGCGTCCAGCCACTCGTGATCTTCGGTGTATTTCATGGGGGCCTCTTGCTCAGGGGGGTGTCAGCGTTTGTAACCGGGCGGCACGAAGGGCAGCGGCACCTGAGACGTGGGCAGGCGCTTGCCGCGGACCTCTCCGTAAAGGGTCGTGTCTGCGGGGATGGCGGCGTCGATCAGGCCGATGGCGATGGGGGCGGACAGCGATGGGCCGAACCCGCCCGAGGTGATCCGCCCGATGGACCCGCCGCCGGTCGCCCCGGCAAAGAGAGGCACGCCCATGCGCATCGGCGCGCGACCCTCTGGGCGCAGGCCCACGCGACGGCGCGGCGCGCCATTGGCGAGCTGGTCCAGAATGACATCGGCGCCGGGAAAACCGCCCGCCCGCGCCCCGCCCTTGCGGCGCGCCTTGCCGATGGCCCAACCCTGCCCTGCCTCGACGGGCGAAATACCCTCGTCCATCTCCTGCCCGTAAAGTGGCAGTCCGGCCTCGAGCCTGAGCGAGTCGCGCGCGCCCAGCCCGATGGGCCGGACGCGGTCATCGGCGAGAAGCGCCTGGGCGAAACCTTCGGCGACGGCGACGGGAACCGAGATCTCGAACCCGTCCTCGCCGGTGTAGCCGGAGCGCGACAGCCACAGCTCGGCCCCCTGCCAGTTCATGACGGCTACGTCCATGAAGCGCATATCGGCGACACCCGGCAGAAGCGCCGCCAGCGCTGCCTCGGCCTCGGGGCCCTGCAGCGCCAGAAGCGCGCGGTCGGTCACCTCCTCGACGTTTGCCAGATGCGCCCGCAGATGGCCGAGGTCATGCGCCTTGCGCGCGGCGTTGACCACGAGAAAGACATCGCCCGCGCGATGCGCGACCATCAGGTCATCGAGTACGCCGCCCGCGTCATTGGTGAACATCCCGTAGCGCTGCCGCCCCTCGGGCAGACCCAGCAGGTCGGCCGGGATCATCGCCTCCAGCCCGCCAAGCGCATCCTTCGGCACGCGCACCTGCCCCATGTGACTGACGTCGAAAAGCCCTGCGTGCTCACGTGTCCACAGATGCTCGGCCATCACGCCGTCGGCGTATTGCACCGGCATAGAATAGCCCGCGAAGGGGACGAATTTCGCGCCATGTGCGGCATGCAGTCCCTGCAGCGGCAGCTCGGTCAGCGTCTCGGCGGCGGTGTCGGCCATATGTCCCCGTCTCGTCATGGGCCGCGCGCGGCCGGGCATCCTGCGGCCCCTGCGGACCGCGCCATCAGATGCCCCCTCTGTCCTTTCGCCTGAGATCGTTATCCCTTCGGCGGATGCGTCGATGCGCATCTCTCTCCAGAGCTCGTCCGTCGTCGCAGGTCCCTTTTGCCTGAGAGTTTACCGGGGCGGTTGCTCCTTCGGCCCTGACCGTTGCGGGTCAGCGTCTCCCTGCGTCGACACGGGCGAAAATATCAGGCTTGCGTGACGCCGCAAGGGGCCTTGTGCATCCGCGGCGCTTTGGCCATCAAAACCGACATGGACCTGAACGGCGCACCCTATTTCTTCGGCTACGGCAGCCTCGTGAACCGGGCGACGCATGATTATCCGCGAGCGTCACGGGCAAGGGTGCGCGGCTGGGCGCGCGTCTGGCGCGGCACCTCGTTGCGACGGGTCGCATATCTCTCTGCGGTCGAGGCACCCGGCGTCGAGATCGACGGGCTGATCGCCGCGGTTCCGGGCGGCGACTGGGCCGCGCTGGATGCCCGCGAGCGCGCCTATGCGCGGCATCCGGTGGCGATGGTCGAGCACGACCACCCCGAAGATCTGAGCATCATGATCTACAAGGTGGAGCCGCATCACGTCAGCACCGCCGAGACCCATCCGATCCTGCTCAGCTATCTCGACACCGTCGTCCAGGGCTTCCTGCGCGAGTTCGGCGAGGCGGGCGCTGCTCGGTTCTTCGAAACGACGCAAGGATGGGAGGCCGGCATTCTCGACGACCGAGCCAACCCGGTCTATCCCCGCGCGCAACCCACCACCGAGCGCGAGCGCGCGCTGGTCGATGCGGCCTTGCGCGATCTCGGCCTGTAGGGCGGGCCATCCGGCCGCGCGGTGTGCGGATTGCCCAGGCTACAGTGTCGGTTTCTTCTGCAGCAAGCGCATGACGTCGGCCATCTCCGGCCCGCGTTCCAGCCCGGTCACGGCTTTCCGAAGCGGCATGAACAGGCCCTTGCCCTTGCGCCCGGTCGCCTCTTTCACGGCGCTGGTCCAAGCGCCCCAGGTCTCGCCGTCATAAGGCGGCTCGGGCAGCATCGCGAAGGCCTCGGCCACGAAGGCGCGGTCCTCGTCGTCCACCAGCGGCGTCGCCCCGTCACGGAAGAGCGCCCACCAGCCCGGCAGGTCAGCCTTGGTGGTGATGTTCGCGCGCGCCACCTCCCAAAAGGTGGGGGCGAGGTCATCGGGCACACCGAGCGCCGCGATCTCTGCCGCCATCTCGTCAAACGGCGTTTCGTGCAGCACCCGTGCCGTCAGCGGGTAAAGGTCGGCCTCGTCGAACTTGGTCGGGGCCGAGCTGAAATGGGTCAGGTCGAACCCCTCGGCCAGCTCGTCGATCGAGCCGGCAAGCATGACAGGCTGCGACGAGCCGATCCGCGCGAGCAGGCTCAGAAGCGCCATGGGCTCTACCCCCGCCGCGCGCAGATCGCGCAACGACAGCGTGCCGAGGCGCTTCGACAGCGCCTCGCCCTGTGGGCCGGTCAGCAGCGAGTGATGCGCGAAGCTGGGGTGATCGTGGCCAAGTGCCGCCATGATCTGGATCTGCGTCGCGGTGTTCGTCACGTGATCCGAGCCGCGCACGACATGCGTGATCCCCATGTCGGTGTCATCAACCACGGAAGCGAGTGTATAAAGCACCTGGCCGTCCGCCCGGATCAGCACCGGGTCCGAAACCGAAGCCGCGTCGATCGAGAGCGCGCCGAGGATGCCGTCCTCCCACGCGATCCGCTCCTGGTCGAGCTTGAAGCGCCAGACGCCGGCGCCGCGCTCGGCCCGCATCTTCGCCTTCTCTTCCTCGGACAGCGCAAGCGCGGCGCGGTCATAGACCGGCGGGTGCCCCATATTCAGCTGCTTCTTGCGCTTCAGGTCCAGCTCGGTCGGCGTCTCCCACGCCTCGTAGAACCGCCCCTTCTCGCGCAGCGCATCGGCGGCGGCGGCGTAGCGGTCCAGCCGGTCCGACTGCCGCTCCAGCCGGTCCCAGGTGATGCCCAGCCATTCCAGGTCTTCCTGGATCGCATCGGCGTATTCCGCCTTGGACCGTTCCGGATCGGTGTCGTCGAGGCGCAGGATGAACTGCCCGCCCGCCTTTTTCGCGATCAGGTGATTGAAGAGCGCGGTGCGCAGGTTGCCCACGTGCAGGTAGCCGGTGGGTGAAGGCGCGAAACGGGTGGTGACGGTCATCGGGATGCCTCTGTCGATGTGCGGCGTGGTCTTTCAGATCGGGCCGGAATTGTCCATATCGGCGCCATGAGCCGAACGCATGACCCCGCCGCCCTGACCGCCCCAGACCTCGAGGCCTTCGAGGCGCTGGCCGAGGCCGCCCTCGAGGCGCTGCCCGAGCCATGGCGCGCGCGCGCCCGGCAGATCGTCATCCGGGTCGAGGATTTCGCCCCACCCGACATGCTGTCGGACATGGAGATGGAAGACCCGTTCGATCTGACCGGCCTCTATGACGGTATCCCGCTGACCGAGAAATCGGTGATGGATCAGCCGATGGGGCCTGACACGATCTGGCTGTTCCGCCGCCCGATCCTGGATGAATGGGCCGACCGGGGGAACGTGACGCTGGGCGAGATGGTGAGCCATGTCCTGGTGCACGAGATCGCCCATCACTTCGGCTGGTCCGACGACGATATCGCCGCCATCGACCCTTGGTGGGAGTAGCCGCCCCTGCGCGGATGCACGGGACCTGTGCGCAGAAACGGAGCAGCGGTCACGCAGGCGTGAAAGGCGAGGTCCGCCCGCGCGACCTATCTTGCGCCGGAATAGCAACACGGGAGGGAACCACCCATGACTGATCTGACCCGCCGCACTCTTCTGGCCTCGGGCGCTGCTTTGCCGCTGGCAGCAACCCTGCCGCGCGCCGCCTCGGCCGAGGCGCCGATGATGGGGGCAAGCTTCGCCCGGCACCGCCGCTTCATGATCGGCGGCTTCGAGGTGACGACGATCCTTGGCGGCACGACGCCACGCGAAGAGCCGCAGGGGATTTTCGGGATGAACGTCTCGCCCGAGGAGTTCGCCGCCGTGAGCGAGGCGAATTTCCTGTCGACCGAGATGTCGCAATTCTTTTTCACGCCGACCGTGGTGAACACCGGCGCCGAGCTGGTGCTGTTCGACACCGGCCTGAACGCGGCCGCCACGACCGAAGCGCTGGCCAGCGCGGGCTACAGCCCAGACCAGATCGACATCGTGGTGCTGACCCACATGCACGGCGACCACATCGGCGGCCTGATGACAGATGGCGCGCCCACCTTCGCCAATGCCCGCTACGTGACCGGACAGGCGGAATACGATTTCTGGGCCGCAGCCGGGAATGAAGGCTTCGATGCGAACGTGCGTCCGATGGCGGACATGATGACCTTCCTCGGCGACGGGCAGGACGTGGTCAGCGGGATCACCGGCATGGCTGCCTTCGGGCACACGCCCGGGCACATGGTCTATCGCCTGGATAGCGAGGGCGCAGGCCTCGTGATCTTCGCCGATCTGGCGAACCACCCCGTCTGGTCGCTGGCGCGCCCCGACTGGGAGGTGCGCTTCGACGCCGACAAGGCAGCGGCAGCCGCCAGCCGGCGCAACATCCTTGGCATGATTGCCGCCGACCGGATCCCGGCGGTGGGCTACCACATGCCGTTCCCCGCCGTGGGCTATGTCGACACCGGCAGCAACGGCGCCGAGTTCCGCTGGGTGCCCGAGGCAGGCCAGCTTATGGGCTGAACCAGCTCTGCCACACAAAGGGAAGGGCCGCGCGGAACACACCGCACGGCCCTTTTTCATGCGCGATACGCGAGGATCAGGCGAGTTTCGCCGTCAGTTCCACCTGCCGCTTGGCCTGGTGACGGATCGCGGCCTTGATCTTGTCGGTGACCTCGCCCGCCTGGGTCGAGACGCCGTAGGGGTTGCCGCCAGCTTCGAACAGGACGGGGTCGGTGTAGCCCGGCGCGGTGATGATCGCGCCCCAATGCATCGCGGTGGTGTAGAGCGAGATCAGCGTCGTCTCCTGCCCGCCGTGCACGTTCTGGGCCGAGGTCATGGCACTGAAGGTCTTGTTCGCGAGCTTGCCCTCGAACCAGAGGCCACCCAGCGTGTCGATGAAGGCGCGCATCTGGCTGGCCACGACGCCATAGCGGGTAGGGGCCGAGATCAGGTAGCCGTTCGCCCATTCCATGTCTGCATGGGTCACTTCGGGGATGTCAGCGGTCTTCTCGGCCTGCGCCTTCCACGCGTCCTGGCCTGCGACGACATCGGCCGGCGCGGTTTCCGGCACGCGGAGAAGGCGCACCTCGGCCCCGGCCTCGCGGGCCGCTTCGGCGGCGATTTCGGCCATCTGGTGGTTGGTGCCGTAGGTCGAATAATAAAGAATGGCGAGCTTCACGTCGGACATTGTCATGTCTCCCTCTGCTGGAGTTTGCATGGGGCGAGAGATGTCGTGGGTCCGTCCCGCCCTCAATTCCACGCCGATGCAAAAGACCTGTGCAGGGCTTCACACTTGTTTTTGGCTGGAACGTCAGCGGAACGGCGCACCGTGGCACCAGACCGTCAGGGAATGGCGTTCGCCCGCCGTCACGGGCGTGACGCGGTGCAGCACGAAGGACGGGAAAAGCGTCGCCGTTCCACGTGCGCGCTCGGAGGTCAGCACACCCGCCCCCGGCATCAGTTCCAGCGCGCCGCCCTCGTATGTTTCCGGCTCGGACAGTTGCACGACGATTGTCAGCTTGCGCCGTTCCGCCAGCCGCCCCTCGCCGATGTCGGAATGCCAGCCGAAATGCCCCTCGCGCTCGGCGCCGTAGCGGGCGACCTGCGCGCTTTCGGCGAAATCGGTGATGTCGAAGTCGAAGACCGTGCGGTTGGCATCGCGGACAAGCTCGATCATGCGACCCATGACCCAGTCCGTGCCGTCCACCTCGTCGAGCCAGACGAGATCTGCGCGGCGCAGGTTGTGGTCGCGCGCCTGCCGCACGAGGCCCGCATCGCGGGCGGGCGCCTCTGCCACGAGGTCGAGAAGCCGGGCGCACTCGGCACCTGAAAAGGCATCGCTCACGGAATGAACGGCGATCATTGGCCATGTCCTGCGAAGGGGGGCGCGGACCGTGGATCAATTCCGTCCGCGCGTGGCAGGCAGATGGGGCCAGCGCCGCGCGCAGTCAAGCGCGATCAGACGCGCGCGCCATCCGAAAGCTTTCCCAGGAACGCCTCGGCGCTGTCGAGCGTCCCCTGCCGCTTGTCATCGGACATCCGCATCCAGGTGCGGTACATCTGCGCCATGCGGGGGTTCTTGCCGAACCTGTCGCGGTGGCGGTGCAAAAAGGCCCAATAGAGGTAGTTGAACGGACAGGCTTTTTCGCCCGTCTTCTCGCCCACGTCGTAGTGGCACCCCTTGCAGTGGTCCGACATCTTGCGGATGTAGTTTCCGCCCGAGACATAGGGTTTCGATCCCACGATCCCGCCATCGGCGAACTGGCTCATCCCGATGACGTTCGGCGCCTCGACCCATTCATAGGCATCGGCGTAGACGGCAAGGTACCATTCATGCACTTCGTGCGGGTCGATGCCCGCAAGCAGCGCGAAGTTACCCGTCACCATCAGGCGCTGGATGTGGTGGGCATAGGCCTCGTCGCGGGTCTGCTCGATCGCGCGGGCCATGCAGCGCATGTCGGTTTGGGCCGTCCAGTAGAACCCGGGCAGCGCGCGCTGGTGGTTCAGCGCGTTGCGGCTTGTGTAGTCGGGCCCTTCGCGGAAATAGATGCCGCGCATGTATTCGCGCCATCCGATGATCTGGCGGATGAACCCCTCGACAGCGTTCAGGGGTGCGTCACCCGCCTTGTAGGCGTCTTCGGCAGCTTCGCAAATTTCCTGCCAGCCCAAGAGCCCGGCGTTCAAATACATCGAGATGACCGCGTGATAGAGGAAGCGGTTCCCGTCGAGCATCGCGTCCTGATAGTCGCCGAATTTCGGCAGGGCGTGGCGGATGAAATGGCTCAGCGCCTGCCGCGCCTGTCCCTGATCGGTGGCGAACCAGAAAGGGCGGAGCGTGCCGAAATTGTCGCCGAACCGATCCTCGACCAGCTTCAGAACCTCCTCGACCGTCTCGTCGGGGGTGAACTGCATCGGGCCACCGAAGGTGATCTCGTCCGGGGCGGGCTTGCGGTTGTCGTGGTCGTAATTCCACTTGCCGCCTTCGGGGTTGTCGCCCTCCATGAGCAGGCCCGTCTTGCGCCGCATCTCGCGATAGAACCACTCCATCCGCAGCTCTTTGCGCCCCTCGGCCCATTGGTCGAATTCGGTGTGGGAACAAAGGAAGCGGTCGTCCGGGCAAAGATGCACGGGGATCGGGCAATCCTCCAGCGCGGCGATCAGGCGGAACTCGCCCGGCTCTGTCGCCAGCACCTCGGACGCTCCCGTCTCCTCGGCCCGGCGCAGCAGCTCACCGGGGATGGACCCGGCGTTTTCGGGATCGTCCAGACGGGCGTAGCGCACGCGCCACCCCTGCCCCTCCAACCTGGCCGCGAATTTTCGCATGGCGGCAAAAAGGTAAGCAATCTTCTTGGGGTGGTGGGGGACATAGGACGCCTCGTCCATCACCTCGGCCATGACGACGGTATCCGTCGCGCGGTCAGCCTCGCGCAGGGCGGCGATATCATCGCTCAGTTGATCCCCGAGGATCAGGACAAGGCGGCTCACCACGGGATCTCCGCGCCGGAATAGTCGTAGAAGCCGCCCGACTGGTCGGCGGTCATTTGCTCCATCACGTCGCAGAGGTTCCTAGCTGCCTCCTCGGCCGTGACCTTGCCGTGCTTCGGGTCGTACCCCTCGGTGAAGGACGTGGCGACCGTGCCGGGGTGCAATGCTGCGACGATGGCATCGCGATGCGAACGGCCCAGCTCGATCGCGGCACCATGGACGATCTGGTTCAACGCGGCCTTGGAGGCGCGATAGGAATGCCAGCCGCCCATCCGGTTGTCGCCGATGGAGCCCACCCGCGCGGTCAGAACGCCCGTCACCGACCGCCCCCGCTTGGGCAGAAGACGCGGCAGGTGGCTGAGGACATGGGCCACCCCGATGGTGTTGACGGCGAAGACGCGGGCCATGGTCGCGGGGTCGATGGCCGCTAGCTGCTTTTCCGGCGCACCACCCTCGGGCGCGAGAATGCCGACAGAGACAAAGACGGTCTGAAACGGCCCCTCGAGCGCGCGCATGACGCGCGCCACGCTGTCCGCGTCCGTCACGTCCAGCCCGTCCACGGCCCGCGACAACCGCGTGACGTTTCCGCCGCGCGTTTCCATCTCATCCGCCACGGCGCGGCCTATGCCGCCCGAGGCCCCGATCACCAATGCATCTATCATGGCAAGCGCAGCTAATGCGCCGCCCGGATCGGTCAATCGCACTGACCCGAAAGGGGGTTTTCAAGCGGCGCGGGATGGGTATTCTCGCGCTCCATGACGACGCAGACCCATATCGCGACCCTCGCGGCCCCCCGGGCCCGCTTGCCGCTGCGTGGTCTTCTTCTCCTTAGCCGCCTCTGAGCGTGCCTTTCGGCGCGACCGCTCAGGGGAGGGACAGCGCCGGAGAAACGCACTCAGCTAAGGACTACACGACATGACCACCGACAAGAACCGCGTCCTCATTTTCGACACGACGCTGCGCGATGGCGAACAATCGCCCGGCGCGACCATGAGCCACGAGGAAAAGCTCGAGATCGCAGCGCTGCTCGACGAGATGGGCGTCGACATCATCGAGGCCGGTTTCCCGATCGCCTCGGAGGGCGATTTCGCCGCCGTCTCGGAAATCTCCAAGCTGGCGAAACAGGCTACAATCTGCGGGCTTGCGCGCGCGAACTTCAAGGATATCGACCGTTGCTGGGAGGCGGTAAAGCACGCCAAATCCCCGCGCATCCACACCTTCATCGGCACCTCGCCGCAGCACCGCGCCATTCCGAACCTCACCATGGACGAGATGGCCGAGCGCATCCACGAGACGGTCACCCATGCCCGCAACCTCTGCGACAACGTGCAATGGTCGCCGATGGACGCGACGCGGACAGAGTGGGAGTACCTCGCCCGCGTGGTCGAGATCGCGATCAAGGCAGGCGCCACGACGATCAACATCCCCGACACGGTGGGCTACACGGCCCCGGTCGAATCCGCAGACCTGATCCGGCGCCTGATCGCCGAGGTGCCGGGCGCGGAAGACGTGATCTTCGCCACCCATTGCCACAATGACCTGGGCATGGCGACGGCCAACGCCTTGGCCGCCGTCGCAGGGGGCGCGCGGCAGATCGAATGCACGATCAACGGGCTGGGCGAGCGCGCGGGCAACACCGCGCTGGAAGAGGTCGTGATGGCCATGAAGGTCCGCAACGACATCATGCCCTACTCGACCGGTATCGACACCACCAAGATCATGCACATCTCGCGCCGTGTCAGCACGGTCTCGGGCTTCGCCGTGCAGCCGAACAAGGCCATCGTCGGCAAGAACGCATTTGCCCATGAGAGCGGCATCCACCAGGACGGGATGCTGAAATCGGCCGACACGTTCGAAATCATGCGCCCCGAGGATGTGGGCCTCGCCGGCACCTCGCTGCCCCTGGGCAAGCATTCGGGCCGCGCGGCGCTGCGTGCGAAGCTCAAGGACCTCGGCTTCGACATGGTCGACAACCAGCTGAACGACCTTTTCGTGCGCTTCAAGTCGCTGGCCGACCGCAAGAAGGAGGTCTTTGACGACGACCTGATCGCGCTGGTGACCGACGCCGCAGCAGCCGATCAGGACGATCATCTCGAGCTGAAGTTCCTGCGCGTGATCTGCGGCACCGAGGCGCCGCAATCGGCCGACATCACGCTGCGCGTGGGCGAGAAGGACATGCAGGCCACGGCGCAAGGCGACGGGCCGGTCGATGCGGCCTTCAACGCGGTCAAGGCGCTTTATCCCAACGAGGCGACCTTGCAGCTGTACCAGGTGAGCGCGGTGACCGAGGGCATGGATGCGCAGGCCACCGTGAGCGTGCGGATCGAGGAGGACGGGCGCATCGCCACGGGCCAGTCCGCCGATACCGACACGGTGCTCGCCAGCGTGA
>CAZVQL010000103.1:5347-10531 GCA_964629305.1 uncultured Roseicyclus sp. | reverse complement strand
TCGTTCATCAGGTTGACGTAGAAGTTGAGCGCGTTGGCCCATTCTTCGCTGTCGAGCTGTGCCTGCCAGTCTTCGTCGACCACGCGCGCGCCAAAAGAGTTGGCGGTCACGTTGATGAAGGCACCACCTTCACCCCAGCCGGGCTTGCCGCGCAGGCAGATGCCGTTGACGCCGTTTTCCGGGTCATCCATCGCGGCGGCTGCCTCGCGGATGAATTCCCAGGTCGGATCCGCGGGCATCTCGAGGCCTGCGGCTTCCATCAGGTCGGTGCGATACATGACCATCGAGCTCTCGCCGTAGAACGGCGCGGCGTAGAGCGTGCCGTCATGGCTGAGGCCCGCACGCATCGCGGGCAGGATGTCGTCGACGTTGTACTCTTCCGACAGGTTGTCGAGCGGGACGAGCCAGCCGTTCGCACCCCAGATCGGCGCCTCGTACATGCCGATGGTCATGATGTCGAACTGACCGCCATTGGTGGTGATGTCGGTCGTGACGCGCTGGCGCAGCACGTTCTCTTCCAGGGTCACCCATTCGACCGCGATGCCGGTCTCGGCGGTGAATTGATCGGTATAGCCCTGCATACGGATCATATCGCCGTTGTTCACGGTGGCGATGGTGATCGTGGTGTCCTGAGCAAAGGCAGCAGCGCCGCACAGTGTAAGCGCCGTGGTGGCGCCGAGAACGCGCTTGAGAGACATCCGGTTTCCTCCCTGAATTTGGATGCGATAGCGCGTTTCTATCGCCAACCCGGATTCGCGTCAACGTAAAACTTTACGCGCGACAATTTTATGCCGAGCGACGCAAGACGAGTGAGGCCTCGAAGAGCGTCGAGGTCTTCGTGCCGGGCCGCTCACCCTCCGCGATCATGGCAAGAAGACGGTCGAGGCTGTTTCCCGCGATCTTGTCGTAATCCTGCGACACGGTGGTCAGAGACGGGCAGGTGAACCGCGAGAACGGATGGTCGTCATGTCCTGCGACCCGCATGGCGCAACCTTCGCCGACGCCTACCCTCAGCCCTTTTTCATAGGCAGCCGAAAGAAAGCCGATGGCCAAACGGTCATTGCTGCAGAACACGGTGTTGGTCGGAATGCTCCGTTCCGAAATGAGGCGACTGGCTTCGCGGTGAGCGATCTCCTCGAAGGCCCAGCCGGTTCCGTCGATTGACAGGACCATGGGCTCATACCCCAAGTGCCGCATGGCCTGCTCATAGGCCGATCTGCGCTTGTTGGCATTCGGGTTTGGCGCGTGCGCCATCTCGTACAGCACGGGCGGCTCGCCAGTTCGACACAGATATTCAACCATTAAACCAGTGCTTTGCACGTGATCCGTGCCGAACATGGCATCGCCAACGCCCTCGACATCGCAGTCGAACAGGACGGTCGTCACCTCGGTGCAGAACGCCTCGAGCGCATCCCTGCGCGACCGCCGTCCAAGCGGCGCCAGCAAAACGCCGGCAGGCCGTATCCCGCGAAGGCTCTCCAGATTGGCGATCTCGCGTTCGGGGTCGCCGTGCGAGCTGAGCAGGATCGGGTTGAACCCCGCGCCGCTGCACAGAAGCTCGAGGTTGCGCGCCACCTCGGCAAAGAACGGGTCGGCCAGGAACGGCACCACGATACCGATATTGCGCGTCAGCTGCCGGTTCTGGTTGATCGCGTAGACGTTGGGTGTGTAGTCGTAGCGTTCCAGAGCCTCTTCGATCCGCGCTCGAGTTGTTTTTCTGACCGACTGAGGATCATTGAAGAACTTCGAGAGCGTCGGCCGCGATATACCGCTTACCGAGGCGAGCTCCTCCATTGTTCTCACTCTTTCCTGGCGCACAAGATCACTCCAATTTCTTTACGCGCGGCAATTTATGATGGCGGGCCACGTAGTTTGTGTCAACTGGCATGGCACGCCTCGTGGCCTATGCCAAGCACGCCTCAAGAGGCCCGAAGAAGTCGCAGTGCACCCACCGTAAGGAACGAATTCCCATGAGATGTTTTCGAGGATGACGGCCTTGCTGCCCATATCCTCGAAAACGTCGACAATCGCGACACCAACCATTTGAGCGATGTTGCGCAGATCGTCTTCGACAGAATCGAACCCTTGCCAGCGTGTCTCGAAATTGAGCTTTGCACGACGAGTACAACCTCTTGAGAATAGGCTTCAATCGACCTGACCCCTCACGGCACCGCGTTGTTTCGAACATTCAGAAGCAGCTCTCGGTCCGAGTCCGGACAGCGGCTCTAACGCTTTCCATGGCCGGGTTGCGCTCAAAGCCACTATTTGCAGCGCTCAGCGCCAACGACCGAGCATTGACGCTAAGAGGACATCTGATGGTTCTTGCCAGAAGTCTCAGAAGAGCCCAAACCGCCGAGCTTACAAAATGCACCAGCGGCCGAACATCCCGGAGAAGCGGTCATTCGAAGACGCTTTTTGCAGCTGTCCAGTGATAGATGGCAAGGCGGGCAGTCGGCCGATGAACCGGTGTCGGAACCGTATGGTACGGACACTGCGGATAAGCTGAGTGATTAATTGTCAGGGCTGAATATGGTCAAGGCGGCTCGTCCTCCACCACGCGTCACACCCCGTGCGATATGTCCTTGCGATGGGAGGATTTCTCTGTAGGCAACCTGATCGATGCTTCGAAACCGGAAGCCGAGCCGGGTCTTGGTGACTTCAGAACGAGCGAGCTTCCGATCCGGTTCGCGATGGCCGCGACGATGGCAAGGCCAAGTCCGCTGCCATCGGTGCTTGCGTTCGCCCGTTCGAAACGTGCCGTCAGGCGGTCGAGCATCTCGCGCGGCACGACGGGACCATCGTTCGCGACGACAAGGTGGCCGTCCGCCGTCAGTGTCATCTCGACCGCCGAATTCTCCGATCCGTGACGGAGAGCGTTTTCCACCAGGTTTCGGCACAGGATTGCGAAGGCGTCCGGGTCGATGTCCGACATGACCGCCGAGTCCGGTAAGTTCAGCGCGATGCGGCCAAGAGCGCCCGCGCGTCCGATATCGTCCACCACGATGCGCGCGACGGCTCTCAGGTCCGCGCTCCGGTCCATCCGGAGTCGTCCGCCTTCGGCGCGCGCAAGCTGCATGAGGCGTTCAGAGAGTCTGGTCAGGCGCTTTAGCGTCGTCTCGATTTCCGTGGCTCTAGCTTCGGTGGCCGGCTCGCGCGTTTCCGACCGCAGCCGCTGTGCCTGGGCGATTGCGCCGGCCAATGGCGTTCGCAGTTCGTGTGCCGCGTTCGCGGCGAAGCTGCGTTCGGCATCGAACGCCTCGCGCAAGCGGGCCAACAGGCCGTTGAGCGTTTCTGCCAGCGGACCGATCTCGGTCGGTAGATCGCTTGCAGGAACCTCCGAAAGGTCGCGCGCGCCGCGCGCCTCCAGCCGCGTGCGGAACCGGCGCAGGGGTGCGAGGCTGAAACGGACAGCCAGACCGATGGCCGCCAGCGCAATGGGCAGCACGATCAGCAGCGGCAGCCCGAGGCCCATCCGGATCTCGCGCGCGACCGAGGCGCGATGGGCGAGGGGTTCGGCCACGGTGATGCGGATCGTCCCCTGAAGGGCGGCGTCGCTATAGAGCCGGTGGGTTGCGGTCTGCCGAAACCCGGGCCCGTCGTAGGGCGGGAAGACCGAGGGATCCGCCGCATGTGACTGCAAAAGGATGCGTCCCTCAGCATCTCGGACGAGGTAGGTGAAGAACTCGTCGTGTTCCCGGATGGGTGCAAGCCGTTGCGTCACGCCCTGATCTTCGCGGCCCACGATATCGGTCACCGCCAGCGGGAGGATGCGTTCCGCCGTCTCGCGCAAGGCGCTGTCGAAGACCTCGTCCATCTCGCCCCGGACGATGACGGCCGTCACCGTTGCCGCCGTCAACCACAGCACCGTCAGCGTCAGGCCGAGCGACAGGCCAAGCCGGCCTTGAAGGCTGGCGGGCCACCTCATGGGCGGCCCAGCCGATAGCCCATGCCGCGTTCGGTTTCGATCACCGCACTCCCGAGTTTCTTGCGAAGGCGGCTGACATGGACCTCGATGGTGTTGCTCTCCACCTCGGCATCGAAGGCATAGAGCTTCTCCTCCAGCTGTGCCTTGGACAGCAGTTGACCGGGGCGTGCGAGGAAGGCGTCGAACAGCGCCCATTCCCGTGCGGTCAGTTGCACCGGCTTGCCATCGCGGTGAACGCTGCGCGCGGCGAGGTCGATTTCAAGCGGCCCGTGACTGACGATGGGGTTCGGGTTGCCGCTGTAGCGCCGGGCGACTGATCCGATCCGGGCGGAGAGCTCGGCCAGATCGAAGGGCTTGACGAGATAATCGTCGGCACCCGCGTTCAGCCCCTCGATCCGGTCCGACACCTGGTCGAGCGCGGTCAGGATGATGACGGGCGTCACGTCGCCCCGCGCGCGCAAGCCCTTGAGGAAACCGATCCCGCGACCGTCCGGCAGCATGAGGTCGAGCAGGATCAGGTCATAGGACGCGGATTTCGCCGCGTCGCCGGCCGCGTCGAGGCGCGTCACCCAATCGACCGACTGCCCATCGGCCGCGATCTGGTCGCGCACCGCGGCCCCCAGAACCGTGTCGTCCTCGATCAGCAGGATGCGCATGCTCGTTTCCCGTCCTCTTCCGATGACCCTCCATGATCCGTCCGGCTGACACGAAGCTGACGCGGCGGGGCACGTTCCTTCAGGCTGCCGTCAGCTTTGGAGCGCATCTATTGCGTCAAGATGGCCTTGGCGAGGAGTTTGGCCCATGAAGAAGACATTGACAATTCTCGGCTTTCTCACGGTCTTTCCGGCCGGTGTCGCGCTGGCGGATGACGACTGCTTCGTGCCGATGGCCGACTGGCAGCCGCGCGATGCCGTTGCCCGACTGGCCGAAGAGAACGGCTGGACGGTGCGCCGGATCAAGATCGACGACGGCTGCTACGAGATCGACGGCCGGGATGCCGAGGGGCGTCGGATCGAGGTGACGATCCATCCGGCGACGTTGCAGGTGATCGAGTTCGAATACGAGGATGACGACGACGACGACGATCGTGAAGGAGACGATGATGACTGACGCAACCACGCATGATGCGCCGGAAACGAACGTTGGTCCAACTGGCAAGGTCCGGGTCTGGGACCCGCTTGTCCGCGTGTTCCACTGGGGCCTTGTCGCGGCCTTCGCGACCGCATGGCTGACGGCGGACGAGCTGCAACCCGTCCACG
>CAZVQL010000103.1:0-5247 GCA_964629305.1 uncultured Roseicyclus sp. | reverse complement strand
GTCGCGGCCTTCGCGACCGCATGGCTGACGGCGGACGAGCTGCAACCCGTCCACGAGATCGCAGGCTACACCGTCGCCGGACTGGTGGCCTTTCGGCTGGCCTGGGGCCTTGTCGGCAGCCGCTATGCGCGCTTCGCCCAGTTCCTGAAGGGCCCCGGCGAGACGCTTGGCTATATCGGGGACATGGCCCGCGGACGCGAGCGGCGCTACCTCGGCCATAATCCGGCGGGGGCCGCGATGATCGTGGCGCTGCTGGTCACGCTCTCGGGCACGGCCTTTACCGGCTGGCTGATGGAGGACGATGCCCGTCTGGCGATGCTTCCGTCCATGCCCGCCATCGTGTCGCCCGCATGGGCCGATGATGACGGCGACGAGTGGGAACACAGCGAGCGGGGCGAGGCCGAGGGGCCGCTGAAGGAGGTCCACGAGACACTCGCCAACCTGATGCTGCTGCTGGCCGCGCTGCACGTGGGCGGTGTCGTGCTGGCGTCGTTCCGCCACCACGAGAACCTCGCGCGGGCCATGGTGACGGGCGACAAACGCGAACCCGGCCCTGGCGACATCGCCTGACCGCAGCCACACCCAAGGCCGACTGTCCCTTCGGCCCCACCTGGCCTCGCCCTTACGGGCGGGGCCTTTTTTCATGCCGGTGACGTTCCTCTTCCTGACGGCAAGCTGAAGCGGGAATCGCGGGCACGTCAGGATGCCCTCAGGTCGGGTCCCCATGTTGTCATCAGCAGACAAAAGGAGACCCTGCCATGAAGAAGACCCTGAGCGCCTTCGCCCTGATCGCCCTGTTGCCCGCGGGCGCCGCGCTGGCCGACGACGATGAGTGCCATGCGCCCCGTGACCAGTGGCAGCCGCGCGAGGCCGCGATGCAGCTGGCCGAGCAGAACGGCTGGACCGTGCGCGAGTTCGAAATCGACGACGGCTGCTACGAGATCGAGGGCCGGGACCAGGACGGCCGGGAGATCGAGGTGAAGTTCGATCCGGCGACGCTGCAGATTGTCGAGATGGAGTACGAGGATGAGGACGACGACCGCCGCGGCGCCCGCAATCCTGCGCCCGCAGGCACGGTGGCCCCGCCGCAGAACGGCCTCTTCGGGAACGGCGCGCCTCCGCAGGTTCAGGTGAACTGAAGCCTGCTGCTGTACCTCTCCGAACAAGGATCAAACCGATGAAATCGCTTTTCGCAACGCTCGCGCTGACCACGGCGCTGACGCTTCCCGGCCTCGCCATGGCGCGGCCGGTGACGCTGACCACGACCCTCA
Organism: uncultured Roseicyclus sp.; assembly: GCA_964629305.1. Classification (GTDB taxonomy): domain Bacteria; phylum Pseudomonadota; class Alphaproteobacteria; order Rhodobacterales; family Rhodobacteraceae; genus Roseicyclus. Next base: position 3,976 of record CAZVQL010000103.1, on the reverse strand, counting down.
ACAATTACGGCGGCGATGGGGCCTACCTTGCGCTCTACGTCACCGACGCCTCGGGCGCCTATGTCGGCAGCCTGTGGATGGCCGGCGACAAGTCCAAGTACTATGAGCATCTGAGCGACTGGTATCGCGCCACCGGTGGCGACACCGCACAGGTCAACGGCATCACCGGCGCCAGCGTCGGCGCGGGCCGCACGCTGGAGATCACGCTCGACCTGGCCGACGCGCTGTTCGACGCGGGCTACACGCTCCACATCGACGCGGCGGTCGAGGATATGCGCGACAGCCCGAACGAGGTGGCAGTGCCACTCACGACCGATGGTGCAGCCACACCGGTGCAGGGCCGCCGCTATATCGCCAGCTTCGCCTACGACATGTGAGGAGTGGGGCCATGATCCGTGCATTCCATCGCTGGCCGGGTCTTCTGGCCCTCGCGCTCGTCACCGTCCTGAGCCTCAGCGGCGCTGCGCTCTCGGTCTTCCCCGCGGCCGAGCGCATAGCCGCGCCGCAGGCCGAAGCCGGGCTGACCGTCGCCGCGCTCGCGGACCGCATTCAGGCCGTCTATCCGGGCGTGGAGCAGATCCGCCGGTCACCCTCGGGCCGGATCACCGCCTACTGGTTCGACCAGGGCGCGCCGGGCGCCGCCGTGATCGACCCGGCAACGGGCGAGGGCGTGGCCTCGGCGGACCCGAACCAGCTTGAACGCTGGCTGACGAATTTGCACCGCTCGCTGTTTCTCGGGGACGGCGGACGCATCGCCATGGCCGCGGGGGCTGCCGCGATGCTGGTCCTCTCGCTTTCCGGCGCGTCGCTCGTGGCTCGGCGAACCGGCGGTTGGCGGCACTGGTTCGCGCGCTTGCGTGGTCCGCTCGCGGGTAGGCTGCACGTCGAGATCGCCCGGATCGCCGTCGCGGGCCTTGTCCTGTCCTCCACGACCGCGCTTTGGATGACGGCCTCCACCTTCGATCTGCTGCCCGATGGCGGCGCCATACCGGCCGCCCCGGCCGAAGTCAGTGGAGAGATGGGGGTCGCGCTAGACCAGATGCCCACGCTTCGGCAGACGCCCGTCGCCGAGCTGCGCGAGCTGAGCTTTCCCTATCCCGGCGACGCGACGGACGTCTTCACGCTCAAGACCGACCGGGGCACCGGCTATCTCGATCAAGGCGACGGGGCCCTCCTGACCTGGGCCGACCTGACGGGATGGGAGCGCGTCTCGGAGACCATCTACATGCTGCACACCGGTCAGGGCGCGTCGGTGCTTGGGCTCGTGCTCGGGCTGATGGCGCTCGGCGTGCCCGCGATGGGCGCGACCGGCGTGCTGGTCTGGCTCGCCGGGCGGCGTGGGCGGCCACGCATCCGGAGCAACCAACCCGCGGGCCGCGCCGAGACGATCCTGCTCGTCGGCAGCGAGGGCGGCAGCACATGGGGCTTTGCCGCGACGCTTCACGCCGCACTGACGCAGGCCGGGCAGAGCGTCCATGTCGCCCCGATGTCGGGCTTCGCACCGAAGCACTACACCGCGGCCCAACGGATCATCCTGCTCGCTGCGACCTATGGCGACGGGGCCGCGCCCGCCTCGGCGAAGGGCTTTCTCGACCGGCTGACCGCGTCCGATCCGGCGGCGGACATTCCTCTGGCCGTGCTCGGTTTCGGCGATCGCAGCTTTCCGGCCTATTGCGCCTTCGCCAAGGATGTTGCGGCAGCGGCGCAAACGAAGGGCTGGCCCGAGTTACTGCCGTTGGACACGATCGACCGGCAGTCGCCGCAGGATTTCGCCCGCTGGGGCCGCGCTCTCGGCGACGTGCTGGGGATCGACCTCGAACTGGCACATCAGCCGGTCCAGCCGCAAGCGACCACGCTCACCCTCGTCTCGCGCCGCGACTACGGCGCCGAGGTGCAGGCCCCTACCGCCATCCTCCGCTTCGCGCTTCCGCGTACCTCGCTCTGGCAACGTCTGCGCGGCGTCGGGTTCGCCCGGTTCGAGGCGGGCGACCTGATCGGCGTCCTACCCGAGGGCGGCGCCATCCCGCGTCTCTACTCGCTCGCGTCCGGGCACCGCGACGGCTTCGTCGAGATCGTGGTCAAGAAGCACCCCGGCGGCCTCTGTTCGGGTCAGCTCACGGCGCTGGAGCCAGGCGATGCCGTCGCAGCCTTCCTGCGGCGCAATCCCGGCTTCCGCGCCGGTCGCGGCAAGGCACCACTGATCCTGGTCGGTGCGGGGACCGGCATCGGACCGCTTGCGGGCTTCATACGCGGCAACGCGCGTCGCAGGCCCGTTCACCTCTTCTTCGGCATGCGCCATCCCGACAGCGATTTCTTCTACGGCGAGGAAATCCCCGGCTGGCAGGACGAGGGTCGTTTGACCGGGCTGGTCACGGCCGTCTCACGCGGGGCGCGTCCGCACTACGTGCAAGACGCGCTGCGGGGCGAGGCCGCCCAGGTCGCGGAGCTTATCCGCAACGGCGCCCGCGTGATGGTCTGCGGCGGGCGCGACATGGCAGCCGGCGTGGCCGACGCGCTGGCCGATATCCTCGCACCGGCCGGGCTGACGCCGGCGCTTTTGAAGGCGGAGGGGCGGTATGTCGAAGATGTCTACTGAACGGGTGAAGGTCGCCCTGAACGGACCGACGATGGGCACACGCTGGTCCGCGCTGTTCTTCACGGAGCCCGACTTTGACACGGCCCCGGTCCGCGCAGCGCTGCAGGGGGCCGTGGACGATGTGGACGGGCAGATGTCGACCTGGAACGCGGGCAGCGACCTGATGCGGCTGAACGCTGCCCCGGTGGGCGAATGGGTGGCGGTGCCTGCGCAACTGGCCGCAGTTTTGCGGCTTGGCCTCGAGATCGGGCGCGCCTCGGGCGGGGCGTTCGACATCGGCATGGGCGACGCAGTGAGCGCCTGGGGCTTCGGGCCCGGTGATGCCGCACCGGATTGCATCCGCGCCGCGATGACCGCCTTACGCCGCCCGGCGCACGAGGTGCTAGAGATGGACGGCACCCATGTGCGCAAGGCCGCACCCATCGCACTCGACCTCAACGGCATCGCCAAGGGCTACGGCGTCGACCGGCTGGCCGAGACGCTGCGCGACCATGGGATCACCGACGCCCTCGTCGGGATCGACGGCGAGATGCGCGCAATGGGCCTCCGGCCGGACGGCGCGGCGTGGACTATCGCGGTCGAGGCGCCGGACGCCGAGCGCCGGACGCCGCATTCGATCCTCGCGCTGCAGGACGCCGCGGTCGCCACCTCTGGCGACTACCGCCACTGGGTCGAGGTTCAGGGGCGCCGCCTGTCGCATACGATGGATCCCAAGCGCGGCGCGCCCCTGATCGCGCCGCCAGCCTCCGTCACCGTGGTGGCTCGCAGTTGCGCCGAGGCAGATGGCTGGGCGACGGCCCTGATGGTGCTCGGCCCGGAGAGGGGCGCGGCACTCGCAAGGCGAACCGGGCTCGACGCGCTGTTCCTCCTGCGCGATGATGACGCCAGCGCAAGGGGCGTAGGGGTCGGACGACTTTTCCCGGAAGAGCCGCCGGCAATCGCTGCGTCCGCGGAAGGATGAGCCGCATGCAAGCCACGCGCACCGGCCGCCTCAAGACCGTCATCCTGTTGCTGGCCGTCGCTGGGCTGACGTCCGGGCTTGCGGTCTGGTTCGCGGGCCGGCCCGAGATCGCGGACATGATCTGGATCGCTGGTGTGGCTCCCGCGCTGGCCGCGCTGGTGGTCGAGATCCTGCGCAGCCTGCGCTCCGGCGAGGTTGGTCTCGATATCGTCGCGGCCCTGTCGATGTCGGCGGCGCTGGTCTTCGGTGAGACACTCGCCGCGGCGGTCGTCGCGGTGATGTATTCCGGCGGCACGTTCCTCGAAGCCTTCGCCGAGGGCCGTGCCCGGCGCGAGATGCATGACCTCTTATCTCGTGTGCCTCGAACGGCGACCCGGCATCGGAACGGCGGGCTGGAGGAGGTGCCCCTCGACGAGATC